>NZ_JBQHDG010000019.1:0-239354 GCF_052068095.1 Phytohabitans sp. LJ34
AAGACCCGAAGTCAGTCCGTCGTAGGGTCAGACCCCCGACGGGAGGTGCTCACAAACATCATCTCTGTCCGTCGTGGCCCAGGCCGTTGCTCCCGCGGCCTCACCCATTCGCTGTTGGTTGTGGTTACCCTCGTCGCGCTGAGTGATCGCCGCGACGAGGTGAGTGGCGCGAAGTCTCGCGTCCCATCTGCTTACTGTGCGTTCCTCGCCGCTGGCGGCGCGGCCTCAGACGCTGCGGGGTCGGGGTGGGCTTGTGCCGCGGAGCCGGCAGCGGAGG
This sequence comes from Phytohabitans sp. LJ34, assembly GCF_052068095.1. Classification (NCBI taxonomy): domain Bacteria; kingdom Bacillati; phylum Actinomycetota; class Actinomycetes; order Micromonosporales; family Micromonosporaceae; genus Phytohabitans; species Phytohabitans sp. LJ34. Next base: position 278 of record NZ_JBQHDG010000019.1, read on the forward strand.
CCGGGGTTTTCGGCGAGCCCTGGCGAGCCGCCGGCCGGAGCGGTGCCCGCGGGAGCATACGGTCTGCAAGTGACGCGGACGGGGGTAAATCTGGCTATTGGGGCGGATCCTCTACCTGAGTGTGCGTAGGTCCAACGTGTGCCAGGCGGTCGTTTCGTTGTTGCCGGTCGACCACCAGAGCAGCCCGCCGCGGCTCTGCACGATCCCGACGCCGTCGGCCACCACGACGACTCGCTTTTCCTTCAGGTCGTAGAGCAGCAGCTGCTGCGCGCTGATCGGCGCACTCTGGTCGCCGTTGCTCTGTGAGAGCACCTCGAACCTGTCGAGCAGCGCCACGTCGATCACGGAGGCCGTGGCCGCGCCGCCCGCGATGCGGCGGCGGTCGGTGCCGTCCGGGCGCATCAGGTCGATGCGGGAGGGGCCGTCGCCGGCGAGTACCAGCACGCGGCACCAGGCCGGGCCGCAGGTGGCCAGCTCGGTGGACGCGGCCTGCACGGTGCGGACCTGCCGGGTGTCCAGGTCGCGCAGCTGCACCGGGCCGGTCTGGCCGCTGCCGGCGCTCACCAGCCAGGGCCACGCCGACAGCGCCCAGGCGCCTGGCTCGGTGCGCACCGAGACCGGGCCGCCGGTGAGCGGCACCGAGCGGATCTCGGTCTTCGTGTCGCCCTGCGGCGAGACCGACACCCAGTGCAGGCGGCCGGCGGCGATCACCATGTCGTACTGGGAGTTGAAGAGCACCACGTCGCCGGTGTCCTCGGTGAGCATGCGGGGCGCCGCGCCGCTCGCCACGTCGGCGGCCCACATCTGGGTGCGGGCGGTGCCGTCCGCGCCGCTGACCGACTCCGTCCAGGCGACCTGGTCACCGTCGCGTACGAAGCCACCGAACTGTGGTGTGGCCTCGGCCGGCAGGCTGCGCAGCTCGCGCAGGGAGCCGTCGGCGCCGCGCAGCACGAGTCGCTGGTGGGTGCCGTCCGCGTCGGGTGCCGTGCCGAGCGAGGTCTTGGCGTCGAGGAAGTAGGCCGGGCTGTAGGACGAACCGGAGAAATCGGCGCGCTCGGCGTCCGGCCACACCTGGGCGACCGTGCGTGGCGGCTGGGGGCCGGCGGGCGGCTCGTGGTCGGGCGAGAGGGCCAGCAGCGTGCCGGCCGCCGCCAGCGCGACGCCGAGGCCGGCCAGGCCGACCGTCCGTCGAGGGCTGGGACGCCGGCCGGATCGTGGCGCGGGCACCACCGGTCGCCCGGCCGTCAAGGTCATCGGCGGGACCGGCGGCGGCGCATGGCTACCCCGGCCGCTACGGCGCCGAACAGCACCGCGGTGGCGGCGGTCGTCGGTACGGCGATCTTGGCGGCCTTGCGGCCGGTGCGGAAGTCGCGGACCTCCCAGCCCCGCTCGCGGGCCTCGGCACGCAGCGCGCTGTCCGGGTTGACGGCGACCGCGTTACCGACGATCGACAGCATCGGGATGTCGTTGGACGAGTCGCTGTACGCCGTGCAGCGGGACAGGTCGAGGCCCTCGACCGTGGCCAGCTGGAGGATCGCGTCCGCCTTCGCCGGGCCGTGCATCAGGTCGCCGACCAGCCGCCCGGTGTACGCGCCGTCTTGCACCTCGGCGACCGTGCCCACCGCGCCGGTGAGGCCGAGCCGCTCGGCGATCACCCGGCCGAGCTCGACCGGCGCCGCGCTGACCAGCCAGACCCGCTGGCCGGCGTCGAGGTGGAGCTGGGCGAGCGCCCGGGTGCCGGCCCAGATCCGCTCGGCCATCAGCTCGTCGAAGATCTCCTCGCTGAGGCGCTCCATGTCGTCGACCCGCCAGCCCTCGACGAACGCCAGCGCGGTGGCCTTGGCCTTGGACATGTCGCCGGCGTTTTCCCGGGCGAGCAGCCGGAAGCGGGCCTGCTGCCAGGCGAACCGGGCCAGGTCGCCGGTCGTCAGGTACTTACGGGAGGCGAGCCCGCGGGCGAACCAGTAGATCGAGGCGCCCTGCATCATCGTGTTGTCGACGTCGAAGAACGCGGCGGCCTCGCTGTCTGGCGGGACGGCCAGGGCCGCCTCCAGATCGGTGGCGGCCCAGCCCGCGGTGTGGCCATAGGCGTCGGTGCTGACAGTCACCTTCTTGGACTTTCCGCCGACCCTGCGGGTGCGCGCCACGCGTGGACCTCCCTCTGGCTCCCTCCTAGGGAGGGTAGCCAACAGGGTCCTGAATCACCCCTAAAGCGGAGGCCGTCCCTAGCCCAGCAGGTCACCGAGAATGCGTCCCAGGCCGTCGAGGAGACCGTCGTCGGTGCTGGACGGGCTGGGCTCCGGCTGGCCGGCCGGCGCCGAGCCACCCGGAGCGGGTGTGCCCGGTGGCTGGGTGGCTTCGCCGCCCGCGGGCTTGGCGCCGGCGCCCTCCGAACGCTCCGGCGCCGGCTTGGTGCCCTCACGCTGCGAGCTGTCCGGATCCGAGGCCGGACCCGGACGGCCCTGGCTCGGCGCCGACCAGCAGGTGCCCGGCTTCGGGCCGAGTGCGTCGGCGCCGACCGTGGCCGCGTCGCCGCACTCGAGCGTGGTGCGCAGGGCCTTGGAACGCTGGCTGACCTGGTCGAGCACGGCCAGCGACGTCACCGCCCGGTCGCGGCTCGCGGTCGGCAGGCGGTCGAGCATCTTGGTGATCTGCTGGCGCTGCCCGCTCACGAACGTGTCGACCGCGTCGAGCGGGGTCGCGTCGCGCCGGGCGATCGCCGCGCCGTGCAGCAGCTTGGCGCCCTCGCGGGTGTCGCCATCCATGTCGTCGAGCACGCCGGCGAACCCGGCCGTGTCGCGCACCGCCCCCGCCTCGGCGAGCCGCGTGCGGGCGAAGTCGAGGAAGAGCTGGCCGCGGGTGACGTCGGAGCTGGCGAGCGCGAGCTGGGCCCGCTCGGTGGAGCGCTTGACGCCGTACAGCGCGTCGCCGGGCATCGCGTTTTCGCTGGCCGCGGACATGCCGGAGACGGCGATCGCGCCGACCGCCACACCGACGATCACGGCGCCGCGGGCGCGGATCCGGCGACCGGTGAACCGTGGCCGGGTCTCCGCGGTGAAGTCGGGCTCGGGTGCCTCGACCGCGGTCGCGCCTATCCCGTCGCGCTCCGCCTTGGCCACGAGCATCGCCCGTAGGCCAGTGCGGAAGTCGGGGTCGATCTCGACCTGCGGCTTTACGGCGATCAGATGGTCGCTGACCGCGATGAGCTCGGCGAGCTCCTCGTCGGCACGGTCGCGCACGTGGTGTCGGCGTCCGCCGCCGGCCTCGTCGAGGAGCTGCGCGAAGCGCTCGGCGCGCCGGCGGTAGAAGACGTTAGTGGTCACCGCGGGCACCTCCCTTCGCTGGTCACGGCTGCGCGGCCGGCGTCCTCGCCGACCGGTGCGACGGCAGCGGATACCGCGTGATGGGCCAGGGGGGATGTCAGCGCCACCGCCGGTCGCACCAATACAAACGCAGGGTGGGCACGACCGGTTACGGGTGCGCGCGAAGCGCAATTACGAAGAGTGAGGAGGATCACGGTTGGAACCCGTCCGGCAGCAGCCGGGCGAGTGCGCGTACCGCCCGGTACTGAAGGGCCTTGATGGCCCCCTCGTTCTTACCCATCGCCTGGGCGGTCTCGGCGACGGAGAAGCCTTGCAGGAAGCGGAGGACGATGCACTCCTGCTGCTCGGGGTTGAGCTGCTTGACGGCGGTCAGCAGGGCGACGTTGGTGATGTGGTCGACGACGGCGGCCTCGGGGCTGCCCTCCGGCCCGCGGTCTTCGCGGTCGGCGTCCAGGACGTCGCCGGTCGTCACCTCGAGGCGGTAGCGGCCGGACTTGAAGTGGTCGGCGACAAGGTTGCGGGCGATCGTGACCAGCCAGGCGCCGAGGTCGCGGCCCTGCCAGGTGAAGCTGCCGATGCGCTTGAGGGCGCGCAGGAAGGTGTCGGAGGTGAGGTCTTCGGCGAGCTGGCGGTTGCCGACCCGGAAGTAGACGAACCTGAAGACGGTGTCGACGTAGCGGTCGTAGATCAGGCCGAACGCCTCGGCCTCGCCGGCCTGTGCCCGCTCGACCAGCGCCCACACCTCGGCGGCCGCGTCGGTGGGGTCGGGGCGGTCGGGGTACCTCGTCGGTGGCGTGCTGCCCCCGCTGGGTGGACCGGTCTCGACGACCGGCAACACCGCGGTGTCGGTGTCGCCACCCGACCGCGCACCCGGGTCGGCTGGGTTGTGCCCCTGCGCCGGCTGGGCCGGCATCGACGGGCGGCCCGGCGCGACGACGCGGCCGCCGACCGGCTTCGCGTTGGAGCCCGGCACGTGGCGCCCGGGAGTCTCGTTGACGTGTGGCGTCCTGTTGCGGGTGTGCCTGGTGCCCATGTCGTTCATGGCCAGGCGCAGAGTCCGCAGACCCTGGGCGAGTGCCATCTGCGCGTACAGCTCCTGGTACGTGTAGGCCGTCACTGCCCCTCCTCCGTGACCCCGCGCAGCGCCATCATCGGGCATGTGCCGGGTCTGGCGCGGTCCCCTACCAGCGGGACAGGACGCGCCATAGGGCGACACACACCCATGAGGTGCTGGTGCGGTGCGTTAACGGGCACGGCGGCCTCCTCGGGGTGAGGGGTGTCGACTCACGGCAAAAGGGGTGAGCCGACCCAGAGATAATAGGGCCAACATCACCCACGTGTGCGGAGTCCGTTACACAGAGCCGAATTATTTACCGATCGTGGGCGCATCTGTCGCACACCGTGTGCGGCGTCGGACACCCGACAGGGGTAACGGAGCCCCCGTTCGGGTGACGACCAGCGCGACACGCCGCGCGCACCCCGTTCGTGCGTCTTCGAGCCTAAGCAGGTGTACCTGACGCAGGTGCGCCCGATGTGAACATCAGACGACACCGAAGTAAGGCGCGTCACACTACCCTGTGAGCGTGCACGAACCAGCCGATGCCGACGCAACCGCCCACAACCTGGCCGACTACGTGCGCCGTGCGGCGCGTGTGGGTGCCGACCGGCCGGCGCTGGTCTGGCGCGGCGAGACCGTTACCTGGGGCGAGCTCGACGCCAGGGTGGACAAGGCGGCCCGCGGCCTGGGCGCGCTCGTCGTCGGCCGAGACACCATGGGACACCCGGCGCGGGTGGCGATCGCACTGCACAACACACCCGACTTCGCGGTCGCGCTCTTCGGCGCGCTGCGGGCCGGGCTCGCCGCGGTGCCGATCAACCCGGAGTACACCGCCCGCGAGCTGCGCCATGTCCTCGCCGACTCGGCCGCCGCCGCGCTCGTCTGCACCGAGCAGGTCCGCGACACGATCGACGGGATCCGGGGCGAGCTGCCCGCGCTCTCGGCGGTACACGTGGAGATGTCGGACCTGGACGGCCCGCCGCCGGCCGGCGAGTCCGGCGGTGAAGACCTGGCCGTGCTCCTCTACACCTCGGGCACGGAGGGCAGCCCGAAGGGCGCGATGCTGTCCCACCGCGCGCTGATCGCCAACCACGTGCAGGTCGCGCGCGTGCCTTCGGTCGTCGGGCCGGATGACGTGCTGCTGCTGGCCGTGCCACTGTTCCACGCCTACGGGCTCAACTCGGGGCTCGGCGCGGTGGCCTTCCACGCCGCGTGCGGCGTGCTGGTGGAGCGGTTCGACCCGGCCGCCACGCTGGAGACCATCGACCGCCACGCGGTCACGGCCGTGGTCGGCGTCCCCTCGATGTACGCGGGCTGGGCGGCGCGGCCCGAGCTGGGCGGCGCGTTCGGCTCGGTGCGGCTGGTGGTGTGCGGCGCCGCGCCGCTCGAGCCGGCCACCGCGGCGCACATCGCCGACGCGACCGGACGCCAGGTCTTCGTCGGGTACGGGCTGACCGAGACCGCGCCCGTGCTCACCTCGACGATGCTGAGCGGCGCGCCGAAGATCGGCTCGATCGGGCAGCCGATCCCGGGCGTGGAGCTGCGGCTGGTGGCCGCCGACGGCGGTGACATCTGGCGCGACGGCACGGTCGACCCCGACGCCGAAGACGAGCTGCTGGTCGAGCTGGAGTCGCCGGGCACCGACCCCGGCGAGATCGTGGTGCGCGGCGCCAACCTCTTCTCCGGGTACTGGCCGGACGGGCGCGACGGGCCGGGCAGCGAGGGCTGGTGGGCGACCGGCGACGTGGCCTACGCGGACGCCGACGGCGACCTCTTCCTCGTCGACCGCCTGGGTGAGCTGATCCTGGTCTCCGGGTTCAACGTCTACCCTCACGAGGTGGAGTTGGTGATCCAGGCCTGCCCCGGCGTGGCCGAGGCCGCCGTGCTCGGCGCGCCGCACCCGCAAACCGGTCAGACGGTGAAGGCGTACGTGGTGCGTGAGCCGGGCAGCGAGCTGACCGTGGCCGAGCTTCAGCGGCACTGCGAGCGCAACCTGGCCCGGTTCAAGAGCCCGACCGCGATCGAGTTCGTGCCGTCGCTGCCGCACTCGCCGACCGGCAAGGTGCGCAAGACGTTGCTGCGCTCGGAGGCCGTCCAGTGAGCGATGCCCGGCTGACGCTGATCACGCGTTCCGGCTGCCATCTCTGCGACGTCGCCAAGGAGGCGATCGAGCGGGTCGCGGCCGCCACCGGCGAGCGCTGGGTCGAGGTCGACGTGGAGTCCGACCGCGAGCTTGAAGCGGAGTACGGCGACCGCGTGCCGGTGACCCTGCTCGACGGCAAGGAGCACGGCTACTGGCGGGTGGAGGAAGAACGCCTTCTCCGCGATCTGCGGGCCGCCCAGTAAAGTTTCCGGGTGACGAGAGCGCACCTGGTGTGGGATTGGAATGGCACTCTTCTCGATGATCTTCCGCTGGTCGTCTCCTCGACGAACGCGGTGTTCGCCAGCCTCTCCGGGCCGGCGCTGAGCGCCGAGGCACACCGCCTCGCCTTCCGCCGGCCGGTCGCCGAGTTCTACGCCGACGTGCTGGGGCGGGCGCTCGAAGAGGGCGAGTTCGGCCGGCTCGACAAGATCTTCCACGACGCGTACCGGCTGGGCCTGACCACGTGCGGGCTGGCTGCCGACGCCCAGGCCGCCATGACCAGTTGGTCCGGCACGCAGTCGCTGCTCTCCATGTGGTTTCACGACGAGCTCGTACCCGAGGTCGAGCGGCGCGGCCTCACCGCCCTGCTGGCCCGGATCGACGGGCTGCGGGGCACGGTCGGTGGCGACCTCAAGGCCGAGCACCTCGCCCGCCACCTGGCTGAGCTGGGCGTGGAGGGCTCGACGGCGGTGCTGATCGGCGACTCGGTCGACGACGCCGACGCGGCCGCCTCGGTCGGCGCCCGCTGCGTGCTCTACACCGGCGGCTTCACCGACCCGGCCCGGCTGCGCGCGGTCGGCGTACCGGTGGCCGACTCCCTCGTGGAAGCCGTGCGCCTCGCGGCGGCCGCCTAGATGGTGTAGTAGGGAAAGCCCTACCGCCAAGAGGCCAGCCGACGGGATGGGAGCCAGCCAGCCCGATGCCTAGCGTCGATGACATGACCACCACCGCACTCACGAGCGCCAGCGCACAGCCGAGCGCCCGCCGTCCCATGCTCCGCCAACTGGCGGCCGACACCGGCTATGTACTGCTGGGCTTCCCGATCGCGGTGGCCTCGTTCGTCGTGCTGATCACCGGGCTGGCCCTCGGTACCGGGCTCGGCATCACCGTCATCGGCCTGCCGATCCTGGCCGGCGCGCTGTACGCGGCCCGCGGGTTCGCCGACATCGAGCGGCTGCGCATGCCGCTCGTACTGCGCCAGGACCGGGTCCGGCCGCAGTACCGGAGCGCCGAGGAGGGCGCCGGCGTGTGGCGTCGCGTGATCACGCCGATCGTCGACGCCCAGTCCTGGCTCGACCTGGCCCACGGCATCGTCAAGTTCCCGGTCACGGTCTTCTCGTTCTGCGTCACGGTCACCTGGTGGGCCGGCACGATCGGCGGCCTCACCTACTGGTCGTACGCCTGGGCGATCCCCAACGGCCCGGACGACCAGGATCTTGCCGAGCTGCTCGGCCTCGGCGACTCGATCGGCGCCCGCATCGCCATGTACACCGCGTTCGGCCTGTTCTTCCTGATCACGCTGCCGGTCGTCGTGCGGGGGTGCGCGGTGCTGGAGGCGAGCTTCGGCAAGGCGCTGCTGACCGGCGTGGCCGAGATGCGCAACCGGATCACGGTGCTGGAGGAGCAGAAGCGGGCGGCCGTCTCCGCCGAGGCCAACGCGCTGCGCCGCCTCGAGCGCGACATCCACGACGGCCCGCAGCAGCGGCTCGTGCGGCTGGCCATGGACCTGGGCCGGGCGCAGCAGCAGATGGAGACCGACCCCGAGGCGGCCCGGCGCACGCTCGACGAGGCGCTCAGCCAGACCCGCGACACGCTCGCCGAGCTCCGGGCGCTCTCCCGGGGCATCGCGCCGCCGATCCTCGTCGACCGGGGCCTGCCGAGCGCGCTCGCCGCGCTGGCCGCCCGCGGCGTGATCCCGGTCGACCTCACCATCGACCCCAAGCTGGGCCGGCTGGAGCCGTCGGTGGAGACCACGGCGTACTTCGTGGTGGCCGAGGCGCTCACCAACGTGGCCAAGCACAGCGGCGCCACCGAGTGCTGGGTGGTCGTCTCCCGGGCGGGCGACCACCTGAAGATCGACATCATCGACGACGGCGACGGTGGCGCGCACGTCTCCAAGGGGCACGGCCTGGCCGGCATCGCCGACCGGCTGACCGCGAACGGCGGCAGGCTCGACGTGCTCAGCCCGGTGGGCGGCCCGACCGAGGTACGCGCCGAGTTGCCATGCTGACTGGCGACAAGCTAGAAAGCCCCATGCGCGTCGTGATCGCCGATGACGCGGTCCTCCTCCGGGAGGGCCTCGTCCGGCTGCTGACCGAAAACGGGCACGAGGTCGTCGCCGCGGTGGGCGACGGAGACAGCCTCGTCGCGGCGATCGAGGAGCACCGGCCGGACATCTCGATCGTCGACGTGCGCATGCCGCCCAATCACACCGACGAGGGACTGCGCGCGGCGGTGACCGCCCGCGCGCGGGTGCCGCGCACGCCCATCCTGGTGCTCTCCCAGTACGTCGAGGTGTCGTACGCCGACGACCTGCTCGCCGACCGGGCCGGCGCGGTCGGTTATCTGCTCAAGGACCGGGTGGCCGCGATCGCGGAGTTCCTCGACGCGGTCGGCCGGGTCGCCTCCGGTGGCACCGTGCTCGACCCCGAGGTGGTGAGCCAGCTGCTGGTGCGGCGGCGCCGCGACGACCCGCTGCGCGAGCTGACTCCGCGCGAGCGGGAGGTGCTGGCGCTGATGGCGGAGGGCCGGTCGAACACAGCAATCGCGAGGATTCTCGTGGTGAGTGATGGTGCGGTAGAAAAGCATGTACGCAACATCTTCACCAAGCTTCAACTGCCGCCCGACGAGGAGCAGCACCGGCGCGTATTGGCGGTGCTGGCGTACCTCGGCGGCTGAGTCGCTTGATCAAGATCGCGATTTGTGCACGACTTCACAAGCGCCTAGTCTGTTAGTTCGTAGCGCCCCGCTAGCACAGGCCTCCAAGCCTGTCGACGGTGGGTTCCCCACGGAGCACGGAGTCACATGAGTCAGCAGCGCCCCGGCGGTCAGTCCGGGCAGCCCGGTGCGGTCCCGGCCCTTCCGGACCTGCCCGAGGCCACGGTGGCCCGCCTTCCGGAGTACCTCCGTGCACTGCACAACCTCGCCGAGTCCGGCCACGACACCGTTTCCAGCGAGGGCCTGGCCAGCGCCGCGGGGGTCAACTCGGCCAAGCTGCGCAAAGACCTGTCACACCTGGGTTCATACGGGACGCGTGGTGTCGGTTACGACGTGGCCCTGCTGATCGAGCAGATCGAGTATGTGTTGGGTCTCACGCAGCGTCGCGCGGTGGCGCTCGTCGGCGTGGGTAACCTCGGTCACGCTCTTGCGGGCTACGCCGGCTTCGCCACCCGTGGATTCCGCATCGCCGCCCTTTTCGACGCCGACCCCTCGCGGGTTGGTGAGCGGATAAACGGGCTGGTCGTGCGCCATATCGAAGACCTCGCGGAGATCGCCGCCGCCGAGTCGATCGCCATTGGCGTGATCGCCACTCCGGCCGGTGCCGCGCAAAGCGTCGCCGACCAGCTGGTCGCCGCGGGCGTGACGAGCATTCTCAACTTCGCTCCTTGCGTACTCTCGGTACCCGAGGGGGTCGACGTCCGCAAGGTCGATCTCGCGATCGAGCTCCAGATCCTCTCGTTCCACGAGCACCGCAAGGCATCGCTCACCTCTCTGCCGGCCACCGGCCCCACGGGTGGCCTGACGGCGCTGCCGGGTGGGCTCTCCGCTACCGGGACGGAGGAGGCGGTCGGCACGTGAACCTCATCGTCGTAGGCGCGTCGTACCGTACTGCGCCGGTCTCGATCCTCGAGCAGATCGCCGTCGCGCCGGCCGGCCTCGCCACCGTTCTCGACCGGCTCCTCGCCCAGGCGTACGTGAGCGAGGCGGTCGTGCTCTCCACGTGCAACCGCGTAGAGGTGTACGCGGCGGTCAACGGCTTCCACGGCGGCCTCACCGAGATCTGCTCGGTGCTCGGCGAGCAGGCTGGGCGCACCGCCAACGAGCTGGCCGAGCACCTGTACGTGCACTATGACGCCGCCGCCGTGCGGCACGCCTTCCGGGTGGCGAGCGGGCTCGACTCGATGGTCGTCGGCGAGGCGCAGATCCTGGGCCAGCTCCGCGAGGCCTACCAGGCGGCGATCGACCACGATAGCGCCGGCCGGCTGCTCCACGAGCTTATGCAGCAGGCGCTGCGGGTCGGCAAGCGGGCACACACCGAGACCGGCATCGACCGCGCCGGCCAGAGCGTGGTGACCGCCGCGCTCGGCGTGGCCGCGTCCGCGCTCGCCGACGACCACGAGTGCCTGCTCGGCATCGACTGCGAGCACCCGGCCGCCGACCTGGCCGGCCGCCCGGCGCTGGTGATCGGTGCGGGCGCGATGGGCTCGCTCTCGCTGGCCACGCTCGCCCGTTCCGGTGCCGGCCCGCTGACCGTGACCAACCGCCGCGCCGAGCGGGCCGAGCGGCTCGCGACGGCGTATGGCGCGACCGCCGTGCCCTTCGCCGACCTGCCCGCCGCGATGTCCGCGGTCGACGTCGTGGCCACCGCCACCGCCTCGACCGAGCACGTGTTGACCCGCGAGGCGGTGGCCCGCGCGGTCGAGGGGCGTGACCAGCCGCTGGTCATCCTCGACCTCGCCGTGCCGCGCGACGTCGAGCCGGCCGCGGCCGAGGTGCCGGGCGTCGTGGTGATCGACATCGACCGCCTCGCCGCCAGCCTGCGCACCGGCCCCGCCGCCGCCGACGAGGCCGCGGTCGAGGCGATCGTGGCCGCCGAGGTCGATGCGTTCCTCGGCTGGATGCGCGGCGCCGACGTCGCACCCACCGTCGCCGCGCTGCGCACCCGCGCCGACGACGTGGTCACCGCCGAGCTGCGCCGGCTGTCCCAGCGCCGCCCCGACCTGAGCGACGAGCAGCGCGCAGACGTGGCGCACACCGTGCACCGCGTCGTGCAGCGGCTGCTCCACTCGCCGACCGTCCGCGTGCGCCAGCTCGCCGCCGAGCCGGGTGGCGACCAGTACACGGCACTGCTGCGCGAGCTCTTCGACCTCGAGGTGCCGCGCAGCGCCCAGGCCGGCGAGGTGCCCGATCTGGAGGAGCTGTGACCTTGCGGCTAGGCACCCGGGGCAGCGCGCTCGCCCTGGCCCAGTCCCACCACGTCGCCGACGCCCTGCGCGCGGCGACCGGGCGTGACGTCGAGCTGGTCGAGATCGTGACCGCCGGCGACCAGTCGAGCGCACCGGTGCAGCAGCTCGGCGTGGGCGTCTTCGTGTCCGCCCTGCGCGACGCGCTGACCGCCAAGGAGATCGACTTCGCGGTCCACTCCTACAAGGACCTGCCCACCGCACCCGCCGGCGGTCTGCACATCGCGGCCGTACCACCGCGGGAGGACCCGCGCGACGCGCTCGTGGCCAGCGAAGGTCGCACGCTCGCGGAGCTGCCGCCAGGCGCCCGCATCGGCACCGGCGCGCTGCGCCGGATGGCGCAGCTGCGCGCGCTCGGGCTCCAGCTGGAGGTCGTGCCGATCCGGGGCAACGTCGACACCCGGCTGCGCAAGGTCAGCAGCGGCGAGCTCGACGCCGTCGTGCTGGCCCGTGCCGGCATCGCCCGCCTCGGCCGCACCGCCGAGATCACCGAGACCCTCGATCCGATGCTGATGCTGCCCGCCCCGGCTCAGGGTGCGCTGGCCGTGGAGTGCCGGATCGACGACGAAGACCTGGTCGAGCTGCTGGGGAGGCTCGACCACGCATCGACCCGCGCCGCGGTAACCGCGGAGCGGTCGATGCTGGCCACACTGGAGGCCGGGTGCAGTGCTCCGGTGGCCGCCTTCGCCGAGGTCGCCGAGGGCGACAGCGGTGAAGAGATCTACTTGCGCGGTGCGGTGATCAGCCCGGATGGCACCCGAGACATCCGCCTGTCCCGCACCGGTACGCCCGCCGCCGCGGCGGAGATCGGACGGGCTCTCGCCGCCGATCTCGTCGAGAGCGGCGCCGAGACCCTACTTGGGAGCACAGAAAATGAGTCGCACCCGTAAGCCCGCAGGCCGGATTGCCTTCGTCGGGGCCGGTCCCGGCGACCCCGGCCTGCTGACCCGCCGGGCGCACGCCGCGCTTACCGAGGCCGACCAGGTCGTGTACGACCGCGGCGTCTCCGAGCCGCTGCTCGACGCGATCCGGGCGGAAGCCAAAAGCGACACCCAGTTCAGCCCGGCCGAGGGGGCGCCGGGCGACGTGGCCAAGGTGCTGCTCTCCGCGGCCCGTTCCGGCCTGCAAGCGGTACACCTTGTCGCCGGCGACCCGTTCGGCCACGACTCGGTCGTCAAGGAGGTGCAGGCGGTCGCGCGTACCGCCGTGCACTTCGAGGTAGTGCCCGGCGTGGGCCAGGCCGAGGGCGTCGCCACCTACGCGGGTGTCCCGCTGCCCGGCGTCCGCACGGCCGCCGACGTCGACGACGTGTCCACGTTGGACTTCGAGGCGCTCGCCGCCGGCATCGCCCGCGGTTCGCTCGCACTCGCGGTCGACGCGGGTGACCTCGCCGCCGTACGCGACGGCCTGCTCGCCGCCGGGGTGGACGGCGAGACTGCGGTCGGCGTGACCGGCGACGGCACCGGCGAGACGCAGTACACCACTTCGTCCACCGTGGACAGCTTCGTGGCTGCCGCGCTCGGCTTCACCGGCCGCGTCGTGCTCACCCTGGGCCAGGGCGTCGCCCACCGCGACAAGCTGAGCTGGTGGGAAAACCGCCCGCTGTACGGGTGGAAGGTGCTCGTGCCCCGCACCAAGGAGCAGGCCGGCGTGATGAGCGAGGCACTGCGCGCCTACGGGGCGATCCCGTGCGAGGTGCCGACGATCGCGGTCGAGCCACCGCGCACACCGGCCCAGATGGAGCGGGCGGTCAAGGGCCTCGTCGACGGCCGCTACGCCTGGGTGATCTTCACCTCGGTCAACGCGGTGCGCGCCGTATGGGAGAAGTTCGCCGAGCACGGCCTGGACGCCCGCCACTTCGGCGGTGTAAAGATCGCCTGCATCGGCGAGGCGACGGCCGACGCGGTGCGCGCGTTCGGCATCCAGCCCGAGCTCGTGCCAACGGGCGAGCAGTCGAGCGAGGGCCTGCTGGCCGAGTTCTCGCCGCACGACGAGGTGCTCGACCCGGTCGGCCGCGTGCTGCTGCCGCGCGCCGACATCGCCACCGAGACGCTGGCGGCAGGCCTGGGCGAGCGCGGGTGGGAGGTCGACGACGTCACCGCCTACCGCACGGTGCGCGCCGCCCCGCCGCCCGCCGAGATCAGGGACGCCATTAAATCGGGCGGCTTCGATGCGGTCCTCTTCACGTCGTCCTCTACCGTGCGTAACCTGGTGGGTATCGCAGGCAAGCCGCACACCCGCACCGTGGTCGCCGTGATCGGCCCGAAGACGGCTGAGACGGCGACGGAGTTCGGCCTCCGGGTCGACGTCCAGCCCGCTCACGCGTCCGTGCCAGACCTTGTCGAGGCCCTCGCCGGATACGCCGTGGAGTTGCGCGAAAAGCTGGCCGCCATGCCAGCCAAACAGCGCCGCGGCTCGAAGGTGCAGGGACCCACAGCGCTGAGGTTCCGCTGATGCCTTTCCCTGACGTACGGCTGCGGCGGCTTCGCCGCACGCCCGCCATCCGCCGGCTGGTCGAGGAGACCAGGCTGGCCCCGTCCGAGCTGATCCTCCCGATGTTCGTCAAGGAGGGTCTGACCGAGCCGCGCCCGATCGCCTCCATGCCCGGCGTCGTGCAACACTCCCGCGACTCGCTGCGCAAGGCCGCGGTCGAGGTGGCCCAGGCCGGCCTGGGCGGCATCATGCTCTTCGGCGTGCCCGCCACCGAGTCCAAGGACGAGACCGGCTCGGCCGGCACCGACCCCGACGGCATCCTCAACGTCGCGCTGCGTGACGTGGCCGCCGAGGTCGGCGACGCCACCGTCGTGATGAGCGACCTGTGCCTCGACGAGTTCACCTCGCACGGCCACTGCGGCGTGCTGGCGCCGGACGGCTCGGTCGACAACGACGCCACGCTCGCCATCTACGCCGAGATGGCGGTCGCACAGGCAGCCGCGGGTGCGGCCGTCGTCGGCACCTCCGGCATGATGGACGGCCAGGTCGGCGTGGCCCGCAAGGCGCTGGACGCGGCCGGCTACCAGCAGGTGGCGATCCTCGCGTATGCCGCCAAGTACGCCTCGGCGTTCTACGGCCCCTTCCGCGAGGCGGTGGAGTCTTCGCTGGTCGGCGACCGTCGCACCTACCAGCAAGACCCGCCCAACCTGCGCGAGGCCCTGCGCGAGGTCGCCCTCGATGTCGAAGAGGGCGCCGACATCGTGATGGTCAAGCCCGCCCTGCCGTACCTCGACGTGATCGCCGCCGTCCACGCGACCTTCGACGTGCCGGTAGCCGCCTACCAGATCTCCGGCGAGTACGCGATGGTCGAGGTGGCCGCCGCCAACGGCTGGCTCGACCGCGACCGCGCGATGCTGGAGACGCTGACCTCGATCCGGCGGGCCGGCGCCCAGATCATCCTTACCTACTGGGCCCTCGACGCGGCCGCCGCCCTCCGCGCCCGCTACTAGGCCGGACACCGCTCAGGCTGCTGCGCGCCGCAAGGCGCCACCTGCCCGCGGGGGCGGGGTGCTTGTTCCAACCGCATTTGCTCTGCTCCCCCATAGGAAGCGGTGACAAGGCCCCGGACGGCCTTCCGGCGGACCATCTGCCGCCGACCGCCTTTGCTCTGCTGCCCTGTAGGAAGCAGGAGGGTGCTGGGGCGGCTGCCGTCCGAGCGGTGGGCGCTTCCTCTACGGAAGCAGAGCAAAGGAGCCCGCACACATACCCCATCCCCACTCGAAGGCTCCCCAGAGCAGCCGGTGGTTATCCACAGGCGCTTGTAGACGGTCAGTGGACGTGGGAGCTTCGGTGTGTGGGTTCCACACCCGAGCCGTCGCCAGATGGGTCTCGCGTGCGTGACTTCCCTGTGGCCGGCCTGGTGCGGCGCGCTCGGCGGATAGCGGATATGAGCCAGCGGGAGATGGCTCGTACGACCGGGGTGGCACCGTCCACGATCGGCAAGGTGGAGACCGGCGACATGAAGCCGAGCGTCGATCTGCTCGCGCGCATCCTTGGTGTCGCGGGCCTCTACCTCGCTGTGGTCGACCAGGGCGGGCGGATCGTGCGACCGATGGCCGACTTTCAGGATGTTCGGGATGGGGCTGGGCGACGATATCCCGCGCACCTCGACACGATCCTCGATCCGGAGCTTGGCGAGTGGTGGGCCGACACCTACGGGCTCGCCCGGCCTCCGGAGACGTTTCGCCGGAGCCGGGCACACCGCGACATGCAGAGGCGGCGGAGCCAGTGGGAGGTGCGGGCGAAGCAACATCGCGGTGTGCCGCCGCCGCCGTGGGTGGACGACGGGTCCTTCTGAAAAAGGGTCCCTGCCAGGGCGGAGCCTGGCAGGGACCACACCGCATCAGTCGTCGTTGAGGATCGTGCCGTAGGCGATCGGGTCGCTGGACCACTGGCCGGGCAGTGAGCCGACCACGAGCGCCAGCTTTTCGTCGGCCTCGCGCTTACGGTCGCCGTTGACCGACACGGTGAAGGTGGCGGTCGTGGCGCCGGCCGGCATCACGGTGCAGCGCACCAGTGTGTCGTAGTCGGAGCCGGGCAGGGCGGTGACGCCGACCGTCGCGGCGCACAGCACTACCGGCTGGGGCAGCGGGCGGGAGGCGGTCACCGTGAAGGTCATCGGGGTCTCGCCGCGGTTGCCCTCGACGACGGAGACGTCGGCGATGGACAGCGTCGGCTTGGAGCGGAAGCGGGCGACCTGCGGGTCGTGGTCGCTGGAGCCGCGCGAGCCGTCTCCGTCGTAGTCCGCCGGCCAGTCCGCGTTGACGTGGGCCGCCCGCATCTGCACGAGGTCACCGCGGAGCGCGGGGCTGACGAAGAGGTGGTCGAGTGTCTGGGCCTGGCCCTCGAAGACGTACGAGTATGCCGACTCGGGCACGTCCGCCGCGAGGTCTTCCCACAGGTTGTGCAGCCCGGCGTCGTACAGCGGGGCGAGCTGGTCGGAGACCGGCTGCACCGGGTCGTCGGGGCGCGGGAAGACGTTGAGGTCACCGCCGTAGACGACGCGCGCGCCGGCGCCGATGGCCGTCACGATCGCGGCACCGTAGGCGGCCTGCTCGCGGCGTTGCCCGATGCGAGCGTCCGGTGTGGACGAATAGTGGTTGCTGACCGCCCACACCGTGAACTTGTCGGACGAGCCGGGTGCGGCCGCGACGGTGAACTTGCCGACCTGCGGCGCGCGGGTGAAGACGTTCGAGCCGTCCACGCCGGTGGAGGTGTCCACGTCGTCGGGGAGGTCGGCGTTGAGCGCCTTCGGGTTTTGCACGTCCGCGTTGTACGCCAGACCGGGCGCCCGGTACGACACGGCGGGGGCCGAGCCCAGCACCGGGTCGCCCGCGGTGGCCGGGGCGAGCGACACCCGGTCGGTGCGGTAGAGGAACGCGGCCGTGATGCCGCGGTCGTCCGCGCCATTCCGGTCGTACGCCGCCGCGTAGGCGGGGCCGCCGGCCGAGCGGATGCGCAGCGCGAGCTCCTGGAGCGTGTCGGGCGCGCCGTCGGCGTTGTCGACCGTGCCGCAGACCAGCGAGGTGCCGGAGACCGTGCAGATGTCCTGGTCTTCGGCCTCCTGCACGAGGATCAGGTCGGGACCGTGCAGGTCCTTGATGATCTGGTCGGCGAGGTGGCCGAGCTGCGTCTGGTACTCCTCCTCGGAGGCCGGCACGTAGTCGAACGGCGGGCGCACCCCGGGGCAGCCGGTGTTGCCCGTGAAGTCGCAGCCGTCGAACGGGTCGTCACGGAAGTCGTACAGGTTCTCCACGTTGTACGTCGCCACGGCGAACTCGCGGTCACGCGCGGCCGGCTTGGGCGGTGCGTTGCCGGCCGGCGAGGTGCCCTCGCCGAACGAAGCCGAAACGGCCTGCACGCCGTACTTCTCGAAGGAGAAGTAGAGGCCGCCCACCGCGTCGCCGTTCAGCGTGTCGAACGTGTGCGCCGGTGGGAGCAGCGTGGTGCTGTCCTGCGCGGCCCACTTCACGCCCATGCTGCCGAGCATGATGCGCTCGCCGTTGCCGTCGTCGAAGAGCTGGCCGGGCACGTTGTCGCTGGGGTGCGCGTCGCGGAAGACCCGCCGGCCGAACGGGTTGCTCCGGTCGAGCAGCGCGGAGTCCTTGTCGACGAGCCACACCTCGGCGTCGGCGGTGGAGGCGAAGACGTCCCGCCCGCTGACCACGCCGCTGCCGGCGCGTACCCGGATCTGCTCGCCCTCGTGCCGCTCCCAGAACCGGTCGGCGGCGGCGAGGTCGACCGGCGGCCGCGCGTCGGTGACGGCCACGTCGGTGACACCACTGTCGATCACGCGCACCAGCGAGGCGCTGGAGAGCTGCGTCAGGTTGAAGAACTCCGAGACCCGGGCGCGCAGCACGACCTCGTCGCCGACGACCGGCACGTACCCGCCGATCAGCGACGTGAAGGTGCCCATGAAGACGAAGATGCCGTCGGAGGTGAGCGGGTCGCCGTCGGTCGCGCCGGTGCGGCTCTGAAGGAAGAAGCCGTACAGGGTGTCGCCGTCCGACTCGCGGGCCAGCGTGCGCTGGGTGATCACGCCGCGCACGTCGTACAGCGTGCTGCTCGTGCCGTTGCCGGACGCCGGCGCGAGCGGCGAACGGTCGAACTTGCCGTCTTCGGCGTCGGTGGTCTGGCCCTGCACCTCGCCGACCGAGAGCACGGTCGTGACCTGCACGGTGAAGCCACAGGTGGCGGTCGAGCCGTCGGCGTCGGTGGCGGTGACCGTCACCGGGTACGTGCCGGCGGGCAGTTCGGTGCCGGCGGTCACTACTGCGGTGGCGGTGCCGCCGGGCGCGGTGGCCGGCGTGAACGAGGTCCGCGTGATGGCGGCGTGCGGCGCGGTGACGGCCAGGTCGACGATCGTGTCGTCGGGGTCGGTCGCGGTCACCTCCCGGGTCGCGGCGACACCGGCGGAGGTGGTCAACGTCGCGCCGCAGTCGAGCGAGGCGCTCGCGCCGTAGGCGCCGAGACCGTCGAACGCGTCGGTCGCGAATCCCTCCCACTGAGCCGACGGGTCGAAAGCGTCGGCGGTGTCGGTGTCGGGGGCGGTGAGCCGGCGCAGCGTGTTGTCGGCCGTGCTGGTGACGCCGGTGCCCCACTCCGCGCCGGGGTCGACGCCGACCTGGCCGATCGAGTCGAGGACGTCAGAGCCCTTGACCAGCACGACCGCGTCGTCGCCGTTGAAGAGGCCCGAGCCGGTGGTCTGGTCGGCCTGGGCGAGGATCGCGGCCGAGGCGGCGGAGTGGGCGAACACGAAGACGTTGCCGTCGGCCACTGTGCCGGTCAGCGCGAAACTCGTGAACGTGGTGGCCCCGTTGAAGTACATGCGGAGCGCGTATCCGCCGCCCGCCAGGTCGATCGGGGCGCCGGTGCCGTTGTATATCTCGATCGCCTTGTTGTTTGACGATCCTTCGATGTATTCGGATATGAACAGGTCGGTGGGCGCGGCGGACGCCGCGGCCGGGAAGAGCCCGACCGAGGCGACCGTGATCGCGACCAGAGCGCACAACTGGCGGCGCATGCATCCTCCAGGCGAGACGGGAGATCAACGCACGTTAAGTGGTCGATCCGTCGCCCGTCTATCGCCTGGGTGTCAGTTACATGTCACGTTTTCGGATCTAGGCGGTGCAGGAGCTCTGGAACGTCCGCACCGTACTCGTACCACTCCCGATCGGCCATGAATCCCAGCTCCGCGTTTACTTTCAGCATCGGCTCATTGTCTGGCGCGTTCCACGTCTGCACCTCGGTGAGGCGGGGCTCGGCCGAGCGGAGCTCGAAGAGCATGCGTGCCTTGATCGCCCGGTCGATGCCGTATCCGCGATGCTCGGGCACCACGATCGTGTCGTACTGGTCGGCGCGGGTCGGGTGCTGTGCCGGCACGACCACCTCGGTCAGCCCCGCCACCGCCCCGGTGCGCTCGTGGATCGCCAGCACGATGTACGGCTTCATACCGCGGCGGTGCAGGCAGGCGAGGCTGTCGCGGAGCCGCTGCGGATCGTAGGAGCTGGGCCGCAGGTCGAGGTCGCCGTCGTCGACGTCGCGCAGCGCCGCCTTGGCCACGGCGTATCCCTCGATCAGATCGTCGGTGGGACCGCCCGGGAAATACTCCACCCGGTAGCCGTTGCTGACGCTGCCGGCCGTCTCGCCGACCGCCAGCCAGTCCACCGTGGACAGCTTGAGCACGCTGCGTGTCTCCACGTACTCACGGGCGAAGCCGAGCGACTCGTAGAACTTCACCGCCGGCGTGCCGCCGACCACCTCGACACCGATCGCGGAAAAACCCTCGTCGTAGACCCTCCGAACAACCTTGGTGAGCAGCGTGCGGGCCAGACCGGTGCGGCGCTCCGACGGGTGGACGAAGAGCTCGACCACGCCGATGTCGCCGAGCAAAAGCACATTGGCATGGCCCGGAAGGCGGCCCGACTCGTCTTCGGCCACCCAGGAGATCCGCCGCTCGCCCGGCATGGTCTCCGACTGGTACTCCCGCAGGAACGAGTCCTGCCATTGGGGATCTTCAGGGAGGTCGGCCGCGAGCACCGCATTGAGAGTGTCCAGGAGGGACTCTATCTCGGCGGGTGACGCGGTCCGCGGATCCCACTCGCGCACCATCACCCGTACAGCTTGCCGTCAACCGAAGGTGAGGGGAAGGGCCTTGTTCTTCAAAGTGCCTGAGAGGTGACGCTAAGTGCGACTCTTCGTACCGTACTCGTTTGCCGCGTCAAACACGTCCTGGGCGTAAACCCGCACGTCGTTGTAGGAGAGGATCGCGTTCCACCAGTCGGTGGCGAGATCCATGTTGCGGCCGCCCTGACACAGGTAGTTACCGGCGGCGAGGGCCGCGTCGTCGATGTCATTGATGTCGGTAAGGCCGTCGTTGTCCGCGTCGACCTTGTGGGTCTGCCAGGTCGACGGGATGAACTGCATCGCGCCGACGGCCCGGTCGAACGTGGTGTCGCCATCGAGCACACCGTCGTCGGTGTCGTCGATCCGCTGGGTGTTGCCGGTGCCGTTGAGCACCGGCCCGAGGATGCGGGGCGTCGACTCGCCGTCGTTACCGAGCGTGGCGTTGTAGCGGCCGTGGTTGGACTCGACCTTGCCGATCGCGGCGAGGGTGGTCCACTTGAGCTTGCACCCCGGCCGGGTCTCGTTGATGACCAGCTCCGCGTATCCGTAGGCCTGCATCGCCACCCACGGCACATCGACCTTGCCGCCGGTCTGGGTGGCCCACGCCGCGAGCACGTCGGCCGGGCGAGCACCCGCGGGGGGCGCGGTGGTCACCGTCGCACCCGGCGAGGGCGTGACACCGCCGGTGACCGGCGGCCCGGTCGACGGCAGCGGCACCTGGCCGTCGGAGAGCGTCGGCGCCGGCGTGAGGTCGCCGCCGACGGTGGCCTCCGGTGCCGCCTTGCGTGAGCCGGCGGTCATCGGGATCGCGATCGCGCCCGCGCCCGCGGCGGCGATGACCAGCACGAGCAGCAGCACGGCCGGCAGCGTCAGCCGTCCACTCGGCCGCCCGGACCAGGCCCGCACGCCGCGCGCCACGTCGCCCGCCCGCGGCGCGCGCCGAAAACCATGAGCGAACCGCACTCGCCGTCGCGGTCCAGCAGGAGTTTCTGGTACGACCGGCGCGGCGGCCGCCACGGTGACCGTGGGCCGGTCGGCAGGCGACTCGGTGGTGCCGGAGCCGGTTGCGGGAGGCGTCGCCCCAGGCGCCGCCTCACCCTTTTCCTCGCCCGTGGCGTGGCCATCCGCGGGCCGTGCCCACTCCGACGGCGGCTCGACGTCGGCCTTCGTGGTCTCGCCCTTGGCGGTCTCCGGCGGCGCGGCCTCGGCCTCACCCGGCTCGGGCGTCACGGGCGTGCCCGGCTCCCGCTGCTCGGGCGTCACGGGCGCGCTCGGATCCGGCTCCCGCTGCTCCGGCGCGGCCGCCTTCTCCGGTGTGAGCTTGTCGGCCGCGGGCGCCGCCTCCTCTGGGGCCGCGCCCGAACTGCCCAGCGGCCCAGCCCACTCGGGCGCCGCCGAACGCAGGGGCCGCTTTGGTGTCGCCTCCCCGTCCGCCACGCGTCGAGTATGGCGCATCGCGCTGGGCAGCGCGGCGGTCGTACCCTGTCTGGCATGCCCCGGTACGAGTTCCGCTGCCGCGCCTGTGGCGACACCTTCGAGGTCAACCGCCCGATGACCGAGTCCGGCGAGCCTGCGAGCTGCCCGCAGGGCCACGCCGACACGGTCAAGCTGCTTTCCACCGTCGCCGTCACCGGCCGTGGCGGTGGCTTCACGTCCAGTCCCGGCCCGGCCGCCTCGGGTGGCGGGGGTTGCTGTGGCGGCGGCTGCGGCTGCGGATAGGGCCGGAAGGCGGGTATTTCTGACCCGTCGTGCCACAACCCGTTCCGCCTGTCGTCGTTACGTCAGCCGTAACACCCCCGACACACCCCTCTCGTTGGCTGCTGCTTGGTTGTGATCACCCCTGGCTACGGCCGTGGGGGCAGGTCTGTACCGGCCGTTCCTACGATGTGCCAGGTTGCGGGGGTACGGGAGCATAAACCGCGACTTCCAGGGGGGCGGAGGTTCCACGCGTGCCGGCACACAACTTGCCGAGTGGCTTGGTGACTTTCATGTTCACCGACATCGAGGGCTCGACCAGATTGGCCCGGATGCTCGGTGCGGGCTACCGTCCGGTGCTGAGCGAGCACAGACGGTTGCTCCGCCGTACCTTGTCCGAAAGCGACGGTACGGAGCTGTTCACCGAGGGCGACTCCTTCTTCGTAGCCTTCACCGACGCGGCGGCGGCCATCGAGGCCTGCGCGACCGCACAGCGGGCGCTCGCCACCCACGAGTGGCCGTCGCCGGAGTCGACCCCGAAGGTCCGGATGGGCCTGCACACCGGTCACGCCGAGGCGGTCAACGGTGAGTACGCGAGCCCCGAGGTGCACCGCGCGGCCCGGATCGCCGCCGCGGCGCACGGTGGGCAGGTGCTCTGCTCGGAGGCGACCGCCCGTTACGCGGCGCCGCTGCCGCCCGAGGCCTCCCTGCTCGACCTGGGCCTGCACAGGCTGCGCGGCTTCGACGACCGCGAGCGGCTCTACCAGCTCGTCGCGCCCGGCCTGGAGCGGCAGTTCCCGCGCCCGCGTACGGCTGACGCGCTCGCGCACAACCTGCCGACCCAGGTGACCTCGTTCGTCGGGCGGCACGCCGAGCGGTCAGAGCTGTCGAGCTTGATGGCCGACCACCGTCTGGTGACGGTCGTGGGCGCCGGCGGCGCGGGCAAGACCCGTCTCGCGGTGGAGATGGCCGGTGGACTCGTCGACACGTACCAGGATGGGGTCTGGTTCGTCGATCTCGCGTCGGTGACCGACCCGGGCCTGGTGGCGTTCGCGATCGCCGCGGTGCTGGGTTTGCGGCCCGAGCCGGGCCGCCCGGTGGTCGACACGCTGGTGGAGTTCGCCGCGTCGCGGCGGATGCTGCTGGTGCTCGACACGTGTGACGCGCAGCTGTCCGCGGCGGCCGAGGTGATCTCGCGGCTGCTGACCGGCGGCGGTGCCGTCCGGGTGCTGGCGACCAGCCGCGAGCCGTTCAACCTGCCTGGTGAGACGGTGTGGCGCATCCCACCGCTGTCCGTGCGGCCGGGCCCGGCCGGCGGGCCGAGCGAGGCGGTGTCGCTGCTGCTCGACCGCACGACCTCGGCGCGCGGTGGCCGCCGTTCGGAGCCCACCGAGGCCGACGACCTCCAGCGGGTGGTGGCCCGGCTCGACGGGCTGCCGCTGGCGATCGAGCTGGCCGCGGCCCGGCTGCGGGTGCTGTCGGCCAGCCAGCTCGCCGAGCGCCTCGACGACGTACTGGGCGCGCTCGACGCCGGCCGCGAAGACCCCGAGGGCACGTACGCGGGCGAGGGCCGGTGGGTGGCCAGCCAGCTGGCGACGGTCGACCTGGCCCAGGCCGGTGCGGCCCGCCGGGCCGAGGCGGCGGTCCGCTCGGCGACCCAGCGGCACGCGACGATCCAGGCGACGGTGACGTGGTCTTACCGCACGTTGGGGCCGCGAGCGGCCCGGCTGCTGCGGTGGCTGTCGGTCTTCGCCGGGCCGGTCGACCTGCCGACCGTGGAGTGGCTGCTCGACGACGACCCGCTCGACCCGCTGTCGGTGCTCGTCGACAAGTCGATGATCCAGGCGGAGCCGCACGCGTCCGGCACGACCTACCGCATGCTCGACCCGATCCGGGCGTACGCGGCCCGGCGGCTGGCCGAGGCCGGCGAGGAGCGGGGCGCCCGCGACCGCCACGTGGCGTGGTCGCTGCACGCGCTCGACAAGGCACATCTGGGTCCGGACCACCGCCCGGTGACGCTCTCGCTGTACGCGCTGGACTCGCTCGCCGACGAGATGCGCGCCGCGCTGCGCTGGTCCGCCACGGGCGGCAGCGCCCGGGGTGGCCTGCGCCTGGCCAGCGGCCTCGACCAGTGGTGGCGCGAGCGGGGTCTGGCCCGGGAGGGCCGGCTGTGGCTGTTCCGGCTGTACGGGCGGATCGCCGAGACCGGTGAGCCGATTCCCGAGGCCGAGCTCGCGGCGGCGTACCACATGCACTCGCTGCACGCCGGCGCCGACGGTGAGGTGGCCGAGGAGCTGCGCTTCTCGCAGCGGGCCGAGGCCGCGGCGCGGCAGGCCGGCGACGCCGGGCTGCTGGCTCGCGTGCTCACCGGCCGGGGTGGCTCGCTGGTCGACATGGGCCAGCACGACGACGCCGAGCGGGTCTGCCGCGAGGTGATCGCGTGGGCCGAGACCAGCGGGGTGGCCAGCGACGCGCTGCTGGCCGTCTACACCCTCGCCGAGCTGCTGTGGCGCCGTGGCGCGCTCGACCAGGCCGCCGACGTGCTCGCCGGCGCCCGGCCGCTGGAGGCCGCCCGCCCGGCCGAGCGGGGCCGGCGCAGCGTCGACTTCCTGCTCGGCATGGTCGCCCTCGGCCGCCGTGACCTCGTCGCCGCCCACGACCACCTGGTGGTGGCGCTGCGGTCCCGGATGACCTACGGCTTCCACAGCCGCGCCTGCGACACGATCTGCGCGATCGCGGTCCGCTGCGCGCTCGGCGGCGACTCGCTGACCGCGGCCCGCCTCTTCGGCGCGGCCCAGGCCACCCGGTCGGCCCTGCGCAGCACGCCGGGCCGGTTCGGCGCCTACTGGGCCGAGCAGCAGGCGGCCGTGCGGGCGGCGCTGGGCGACGCGACCTTCGACGCCGCGTACGCCGAGGGCGGCGCGCTCACCGTCGAAGAGGCCGCCGCGCTGGCGCTGGCCGTCGACCACCCGGACATGGCGGTAGGCTCCCGCCGCTTCGCCGCCTGACACTTTCCGCCCCCGAGCCCCCGAGCCCCAAGAGGGCAGCCCTCTTGGGCGTGAATTCTGAGAAGGGCTCCCCTGTACCCGTCCTGACGGGAACAGGGCAGCCCTCTTGGGGACGAGCAGGCGGTCAGCGCGCGGGGAGCAGCTTGGCCGCCGCGTCGATCTGGGCCCGGCTCACCGAGCCGAAGACCGACACGGCCTGGTAGTACGTCCAGGCGAGCGCCAGGCAGGCCGGCCGCACCACCGAGTTGTACGTGTTGCACTTGCGCTTCAGGTCCTCGTAGAAGGCGCTGTCCAGCCGCGGCTTGTTGGCCGGAAACTGCCCGATCGCCTTGTAGTTGCGGTAGCCGAAGTCGTGCCGGTAGCAGGAGAGGGTGAAGTCGAACCCGAGGGGGTTGTCGGGGCTCGACGAGCAGTAGTCGGTCGACCAGTCGAAGCCGTACGCCGCCCACGCGCCCTGGTTCTGGCGGGCGGAGTTCCAGGCGCTGTAGCTGGTCGCGCTGGTCTGCGTCCAGTTGGACAGGACGACCGGCTTGTCGGACGGTGCGGCGACGGCCGGGCCCGCCAGCCCCAGCAGGGTGAGCAGGGCGGCGGACACGGCCACGAGCAGAGTTGCGACCCGACGGGACACGTTTCCTCCATGGGGATGGAAGGGGGATACGACTTGGTTACCGGTGGGTAAACCAAGGTGTCCTCAGTGTCGGGGCATAGCCTTGCTTAAATCAATAAATGTCGTAGACGCAGGTGGAACGGTTAATGGATCACGGGCCACGGCAAGCTGGGCAGGCTCTCGTTCCACAGCCGGTCCAGCGCGGTGACGTAGTACGTGTACCGAGTGCCGGGCGCCGCCGAGGTGTCCACGAAGGACGTGCCACGGGTGGTGCCGACGAGGTGTGCGGCGTCGGCGAAGCCGCAGCGTCCGGGGAGGGTGATCCCGTCGAAGCGGTACACCGCGTACGACGTGGCCGGGCCCAGCAGCTGCTTCCAGCGCAGCGTGACCGGACCGTCCGCCGCCCGGGACGCCCCGGTCACCAGTGGGGGCAGCGGCGCCTTCCGGTCCAGGTGCGGCATCTCCGGCACCAGCGCCGGCCGTGAGTAGTGCTCGGCGGCGTAGATGTCGGTGGCGCCGAGCTTGTTCGCCCGTACCTGCACCGCGCTGAAGTGCACGTTGCCGTCCACCTCGGGGTAGTCGCGGTTGAAGGTCAGGTGGCGGGACATCTCGGCCGGATCCTGCCAGGGCGCCGGCTGCGCCGGATCGGCGATCTTGTAGTCGGCCTGCCCGACGTAGAGGTGCACGCGGGTGCCGGCGACCACGTCCGCCCACCAGGGCACCAGCTTGGCGTAGTCGGCCACGGCCAGCCCGATGTGCCAGTACACCTGGGGCAGGATGTAGTCGATCCACTCTTCCTTGACCCATTTGCGGGTATCGGCGAAGTTCGCCTCGTACGACTGGGTGCCGTTGGTCTCCGAGCCGAGCGGGTCGGCCGCCTTGTTGCGCCAGATGCCGAAGGGGCTGATGCCGAACTTCACCCACGGCTTGGCGGCCTTCACCTTCGCGCCGAACTCCCGGACCAGCAGGTCGATGTTGTGGCGCCGCCAGTCCGCCTTGCTGGCGAAGCCCGCACCGTACTGGGCGAACGTCGCCTCGTCGGGAAAGTCCTGTCCCGCGGCCGGGTACGGGTAGAAGTAGTCGTCGAAGTGCACCGCGTCGATGTCGTACTTCGTGACCGCGTCGAGCATCGCCCGCTGTACGAACTCGCGCACCTCGGGGATGCCCGGGTTGTAGTAGAGCCGCGAACCGGCCGCGTTGACCGGGTAGGCGACCGCCCACTCCGGGTGCTGCCGGACCGGGTGGTTGGGCGCCAGCTTGGCGATGTCCGGCCCGGCGCCCTGCGGCATCGAGATCCGGTACGGGTTGAACCACGCGTGAAACTCCAGGTTGCGCGCGTGCGCCTCGGCGACCAGGAACTTCAGCGGGTCCCAGCCGGGCGAGGCGCCGTCGCGGGCGCCGGTGAGCCACTCCGACCACGGCTCGTACGGCGAGGGCCAGAACGCGTCGGCGGTGGGTCGCACCTGCACGATCACCGCGTTGTGGTTGAGCCGCTGGGCGAGGTCGAGCCAGCCGCGGTACTCGGCCTTGAGCTTCTCCTCGCTCTGCCCAGGCGCGCTGGGCCAGTCGATATTGGCGACGCTCGCGATCCACATCGCCCGAAACTGCCGCTTGGGAGTGGCCGGGTCGGCCGTACACGTGGGGGTCGTCGCCGCGGCGCTCGCGGGTGCCGCCGGCACCATGAGCCCGCCGGCGATGACCAGCGCCGCGACCAGCGCTCTTCTAAGGGGCCGTCTACTCGACAACATTCGCCGCCTCCTGCTCGTCGATAGAAGGAAATTTTCACAGCGGCGCCGCTGAGCGCAAGGCCCCGATGCCGGGGTTTTCCCCGATGCGGCGGTTGCGGGCGAGGAGGACCCTGGGTCTATGGGACGTTTCTTGGCCTGGACCGCGGTGGGTGTCGTCGCCGTGGTAGCGGTGGGCTGGCTCGCGATCGCGCTGCTCAAGGCGCTGCTGGGCATAGCCGTGTACTTGATCGTGGGCGCCCTCGTGGTCGGCGGCGGTGTCTACCTCTACCAGAAGGGCAAGCGGGCCATCTCCCGCGACCAGCGGATGCGCAACCGCATCGAGGCGGCGACTATCACCTACCGCCAGCGCAACCGCTGACAACTCGGAAATCTAGCGGCCGTGAGGGTCGCCGTCGGTCCATGGCTATTTCACATATTTGAGCTACCGCGACGTCCGCGGTGGTCCCGACCGTTGCTCCCGCGGCCTCACCCGTCCGCCGTTGGTCGCGCTGAGCCCTTTGCGGTCGCGCTGTCCGTCTGTGCGTCCAGGTCGCCCGCCGTCCCGCGGGCCGATGGCCCGAGGTGGTGGGTGGTGTTCGCGGCGCCTTTGCTCTGCTCCCTTATAGGAGGCGGCCGGCGGGTCAATGGTTCTTGGGTGGGGGTGCCCATCATGGGGAAGCAGAGCAAAGGGATCCGCGCGCACACCCCGTTCCTGGCCGGGCCCGCGCGGCCGTGGAGGGTGAGCGTGACCGGCGGCGGACGGGTGAGGCCCGGGGGGAGCGGTGGGTGGCATTGGTCCGGACCACCGCGGACGTCGCGGTAGCCCGAATCTCCGTTTCGACTGGAACGCTCGACCCAGGAAGCTCTCTAGATGATCGTCCAGGTGTCGCCGCCGGTCAGGAGGCCGGCGAGCTGCTCCTCGGGCGTGCCGGTCGCCTTCGCCTTGGCCGCGTCGAGCTGGCTCTGCACCAGGTTGTCGTAGGACGGCCGGGAGACGTTGCGGAAGACCCCGATCGGCGTGTTGCGCAGGTCGATGCCGGGGAGGCGGGAGAGGGCGAAGGCGTACGCCGGCTCGGTCACGCCGGCGTCGTGCACGACGATCTCCTCGGGCGAGACAGTCGCCGTCTCGCGCACCTCGAGCCCGAAGCCGCCCGGCGGGTGTACGACGCAGAACTGCCCGTCCTTGCCGAACGTGATCGGCTCACCGTGCTCCAAGCGGATGAGGTAGTCGTCGCGGGTGCCCGGGTCCTTGAGCTCTTCGAACGCGCCGTCGTTGAAGATGTTGCAGTTTTGGTAGATCTCGACGAAGGCGGAGCCGTTGTGCTCGGCGGCCGCCCGCAGCACCGACTGGAGGTGCTTGCGGTCGGAGTCGATCGTCCGTGCCACGAACGCCGCCTCCGCGCCGAGCGCCAGTGACAGCGGGTTGAACGGCGAGTCGGCCGAGCCGGCGGGCGTCGACTTTGTGATCTTGCCGATCTCCGACGTCGGGGAGTACTGGCCCTTGGTCAGCCCGTAGATCCGGTTGTTGAAGAGCAGGATCTTGAGGTTGACGTTGCGGCGGAGGGCGTGGATCAGGTGGTTGCCGCCGATCGAGAGCGCGTCGCCGTCGCCGGTGACCACCCAGACCGACAGGTCGGGCCGGCTCACCGAGAGGCCGGTCGCGATCGCCGGGGCGCGGCCGTGGATCGAGTGCATCCCGTACGTGTTCATGTAGTACGGGAAGCGGGACGAGCAGCCGATCCCGGAGACGAAGACGATCCGCTCGCGCGGGATGTTGAGCTCGGGCATGAACGACTGCACGGCCGCGAGGATCGCGTAGTCACCGCACCCCGGGCACCACCGCACCTCCTGGTCGGACTTGAAGTCCTTGGTGGTGAGCTTCAGCGCGACGGGCTCAGGCATTCTTAACCACTTCTTCCAGCATGGTCTCCAGCTCGGCGGCGGTGAACGGCAGGCCGCGGACCTGGTTGTAGGGGATGGCGTCGACGAGGTAGCGGGCCCGGATGACATGGGCGAGCTGGCCCAGGTTCATCTCCGGGATGACCACGCGGTCGTACCGGCGGACCACCTCGCCGACGTTGCGCGGCATCGGCGCGAGGTGGCGAAGGTGGGCCTGGGCCACGGCCTGACCGCGCTGGCGCAGGGCCCGGCAGGCGGCGCCGATCGGCCCGTACGTCGAGCCCCAGCCGAGCACCAGCACGCGCGCGTCGCCGTCGGGGTCTTCGACCTCCAGGTCGGGCACCTCGATCGCCTCGATGCGGGCGGCGCGGGTGCGCACCATGAAGTCGTGGTTGGCCGGGTCGTACGAGATGTCGCCGGTCTTGTCCGCCTTTTCCAGGCCGCCGATCCGGTGCTCCAGCCCCGGCGTACCCGGAATGGCCCACGGCCGGGCCAGCGTCTGCGGGTCGCGCAGGTAGGGCAGGAAGGTGCTGCCGTCTTCGCCGTTGGGCTGGGTGGCGAACTCGACCTGGAGGTCGGGCAGCGACTCGACCTCGGGCAGCAGCCACGGCTCGGAGCCGTTGGCCACGTAGTTGTCGGAGAGAAGGATCACCGGCGTGCGGTGGGTCAGCGCGATCCGGGCCGCCTCGATGGCCGCGTGGAAGCAGTCGGAGGGTGAGCGCGGCGCGATGACCGCCACCGGCGCCTCGCCGTGCCGGCCGAAGAGTGCCATGTTGAGGTCGGCCTGCTCGGTCTTCGTGGGCATGCCGGTCGAGGGGCCGGCCCGCTGCACGTCGACGACGACGAGCGGCAGCTCCAGGGCCACGGCCAGCGAGATCGTCTCACCCTTGAGCGCGACGCCCGGCCCGCTGGTGGTGGTAATCCCGAGCGCGCCGCCGTACGCCGCGCCGAGGGCCGCGCCGATCGCCGCGATCTCGTCTTCGGCCTGCATGGTCGTGATGCCGAAGCGCTTGTGCTTGCTCAGCTCGTGGAGGATGTCCGAGGCCGGCGTGATCGGGTAGGCGCCGAGGAAGACGGGCAGCTTGGAGCGGACGGCGGCGGCGATGATGCCCAGCGCGAGCGCCGCGTTACCGGTGATGTTGCGGTAGGTGCCCGGCGGCATCTTGGCCGGCTTGACCTCGTAACGCACGCCGAAGTCTTCGGTCGTCTCGCCGAAGTTCCACCCGGCCTTGAACGCGGCGATGTTGGCCGCGACGAGCTCGGGGCGGGCCGCGAACTTGCGCTCCAGGAAGCGGATCGTCGACTCGTACGGCCGGGAGTACATCCACGACAGCAGGCCCAGCGCGAACATGTTCTTGGCGCGCTCGGCGTCTTTCTTCGAAACGGCGTGCTCGGCCAGCGCGCCGACCGTCATGCTCGTCAGCCCCACCGGGTGCACCGAGTAACCGTCGAGCGAGCCGTCTTCCAGCGGGTTGGCCGCGTAGCCGACCTTGGCCAGATTGCGCTTGGTGAACTCGTCGGTGTTGACGATGATGTCCGCGCCGCGCGGCAGGTCGCCGAGGTTGGCCTTGAGGGCCGCCGGGTTCATCGCCACGAGCACGTTGGGCGCGTCGCCGGGGGTGAGGATGTCGTAGTCGGCGAAGTGCACCTGGAAGCTCGACACGCCGGGCAGCGTGCCGGCGGGCGCGCGGATCTCGGCGGGGAAGTTGGGCAGCGTCGAGATGTCGTTGCCCAGCTGAGCGGTTTCCGACGTGAAACGATCACCGGTGAGCTGCATGCCGTCGCCTGAGTCGCCAGCGAACCGGATGACCACCCGATCCAGCTGGCGGACCTGTTTGGTCACTGACCCCTGACCTCCTTGCGAGCCGGCAGCGGCGGGGTGCACCTGGTGTGCCCATCCGCCTAAGTTCAGTCCACCAATGAGCGTACGTCGAACGACTCACGTCATCTGTAACCTGTCCGCCGCATGAGACCTGAACCGCACGCCTGCGGAAGATCACGCGGTACGCTGCGGGCCGTGGACGGTTATCTCGGGTCCTACGCCACTCTCGGGTTGCTGCTGCTCGCGGCCGTCCTGGTCTTCGTGGGGGCGTTCTCGGCCAACCGCCTGCTCAGCCCGGCGAGCCCCGCGGAGCCCGCCGGCAAGCGCGAGACGTACGAGTGCGGTGTCGACCCCGTCGGCGGTGACTGGGCACAAGCCCAGATCCGTTATTACGTCTATGCCTATCTATATGTGCTCTTTGCGGTCGAGGCCGTGTTCCTGTTTCCGTGGGCGGTGATCTTCGACCGCCCGGGCTTCGGCATGACGACCGTGGTGGAGATGGCGATCTTCGTCGCTGTGCTGGCGCTCGGCATCCTGTACGCGTGGCGCAAGCGCATCCTGCGCTGGACCTAGGGTCCTAGGCCAGTCCTCGTCGCGACACCGCCGGCGGGCGGTCGCCCCTGATCGAGGCCACCATGTCCAGCACCTGGCGGGTCTGTCGCACCTGATGGGCGCGGAAGACCCGCGCGCCGAGCCAGGCTGACACCGCGGTCGCGGCGAGCGTGCCGGAGAGCCGCTCGCCCACCGGCAGGTCGAGCGTCTCGCCGACGAAGTCCTTGTTCGAGAGCGCGACGAGCACCGGCCACCCGGTGGCGACGAGCTCGCCGAGCCGCCGGGTCAGCTCCAGCGAGTGCCGGGTGTTCTTGCCGAAGTCGTGCGCCGGGTCGATCAGGATGCCGTCCGGGCGTACGCCCAGGTCACGGGCCCGCTCGGCGAGCCTGGTGACGGTCGTGAGGGCGTCCGCGACGACGTCGTCGAAGGCCGCCCGGTGTGGCCGGGTACGCGGCCGCAGCCCACCCGCGTGCGCGCAGACGAGCCCGGCACCGGTGGCGGCGGCCACCTCGGCCAGCGCCGGGTCCGCGCCGGCCCAGGTGTCGTTGACCAGGTCGGCCCCGGCCGCGACCGCCTCCCGAGCCACCTCGGCCCGCCATGTGTCGATCGAGATCACCAGCTCGGGGTACTCGGCCCGGACCGCGGTGATCGTGCCGACCGTACGGCGGATCTCCTCGGGCACGTCCACGTCGGCGCCCGGCCCGGCCTTGACCCCGCCGATGTCGACGATCTGGGCGCCCTCGTCGACCGCCTGGGCGACCGCGCGGAGTGCCGCGTCCGGGGAAAAGGTCGAGCCTCGGTCGAAGAACGAATCGGGCGTGCGGTTGACGATGGCCATCACGACCAGCTCACCGGGCCCGAACACCCGTTCACCCAGGCGGAGATCGTCCACCCCATGAAACTTAGACCGGGGTGGCGGGGTCGCCCGCCGCGCCCGGCCGTGCCACGATCGGTCCATGGGTCAGGTACTCCTCCTCGTCGTCGTGGCGTTGACCGTCGCCGCTGTCGTTTTCGGGGTCACCGTGCTGGTGACCGGCGGTGACTCGGGTCTGGGCACAGCCGAGCCGGATGGCCGTGCCGTGCCGCTGCCGGGCACCAGGCCGCTGATGGAGGCCGATGTCTCCGCGGTCCGGTTCGACACCACCGTGCGGGGTTACCGGATGGCCCAGGTCGACCAGGCGCTGCGCCGGGCGGCCTACGACATCGGATACAAGGACGAGCTCATCGGCGTGCTGGAGGCCGAGGTCACGGCGCTGCGCGAGGGGCGCGCCACCGACGCCGACGCGCTGCGTCGGGCCCGCGAGGCCGCCCTGGTGCCGGCCGGTGCGGGCGCGCCCGGCGAGGGCTACGGCAGCCCGGCGTCCGGCGTGGTCGACCTCGGCGACGTCTCGGCGCCGCGCCACCACCGCGACACCACGGAGCGTGACGAGGAAGAGGGCGTCGCGACGGCCACCGCCGCGGCGGTGCCGGGCCCCGTCGTCACGGGCGCGGCCGTCACCGCCGACGAGGTGATCGGCGACGACACCGACGACGAGATCGACACCGATGCCTCCGACCCGGTCGACGCCGAGGTAGAGGAGGCCGAGGCGGCAGACGAGACCGAAGACGAGCCGGACGACGCCACCGACTCGGACGCCCGCCGCGTCCTCCCCGACCGGGACGAGAGGGCATGACCGAGGAAAACCTTCGCTCCGCGGCTCAGCCCGGCTCGGGCGAGGTGACCGCGACGGTCATCGTCAACGCGCCGGCCGAGTCGGTCTTCAAGGCGTTCACGGCGTGGGAGCGGCAGTCCGACTGGATCCCGTTCACCAAGGTGCGCGTGGTCGAGGGTGACGGCGGCGAGGGCAGCCTCGTCGAGGCGGTCACGGCCCTCGGCCCGGCCACCCTGCGCGACGAGATGCGTGTGGTCCGCGTCGACCCGCCGTACGAGGTGCGTGTGGTGCACTTCGGCCGCCTCCTGCGCGGTCCGGGCGTCTTCCGCTGCACCCCGATGGGCGAGGGCCGCACCCAGGTGGTGTGGCACGAGTGGTTTCACCTGCCGGGCGGCGTGGCCGGGCGCGTAGCGTGGCCGGTGCTGTGGCCGGGCTCCAAGGTGAGCCTGACCCAGGCGCTGAAGAAGTTCGCCCGGCTCGTGGAGGCGGGAAAGATCTAATGTCCGACCTCGTGATCGGGGCAGATGGGCTGGCCCGCTGCGGGTGGGGCGGCCGCACACCCGAATACATCGCCTACCACGACGACGAGTGGGGCCGGCCGGTGCGCACCGACGACGGCCTCTACGAGAAGGTCACGCTGGAGGCGTTCCAGTCCGGCTTGTCCTGGCTGATCATTCTGCGCAAGCGGGAGTCTTTCCGGGCCGCGTTCGACGGCTTCCACATCGAGACCGTCGCCAAGTACGGCGAGGCCAAGATCGAGCGGCTCCTCGCCGACCCGGGCATCGTGCGCAACAGGGCCAAGGTCGAGGCCGCCATCCACAACGCCCGCGCCGCGCTCGACCTGCCAGACGGTCTGGCGTCGCTGCTGTGGTCGTACGCGCCCCCGCCACGCGCCCGCCGCCCGAAGTCGTTCGCCGAGGTGCCCGCGCTCACCCCCGAGTCCACCGCGATGGCGAAGGCGCTGAAGAAGAGCGGTTTCCGCTTCGTCGGCCCCACGACCGCGTACGCGCTGATGCAGGCGACCGGCATGGTCGACGACCACCTCGACGGGTGCCACGTCAAGATGCCGTGATGGGATGGCGCCATGGGGCACTGGACGGTGGTCATCTCGGATGAACGGCACGAGGCGGAGCGGCTTTTCCATCACGACACGCTGGAGCTGACCGGCATTGGCCAGCCCCGCCCCAAGCCCGGCGACGAGGTGCTGGTGGTGGCCGGCCACGAGCGGCCCGCCGTGGTGGCACTGGGCCTGGTGCGCCCGGTGGGCTCCGAGCGCGACCCCGACGACCCCGCGCCCAGCGACGACGAGCCGCTGGTCGTCACGTACACGCGCAGGACCTTCGACGAGCCCGTCCCGGCCGAACGACTCGCGCTCGACCAGCCGGTGGCCCCGGTCGACCCGGAGACCTTCCAGGCGATCACGGACAGCCTCCGGCCGGCCGTCGACCGCACCACCTGGATGGTCAGCCTCGACCTCCCGATCGAGGCATCCTCCCCGGCGGAGGCGGTGCGCGTCTTCTGGACCTACGTGATGGAGCTCGGCCCGCGCGAGCTGCCCGCCTTCGTCTCCCCGGCCGGCGACGAGCTGGCCATGCAGGCGTTCGTGCTCGGCGAGGAAGCCAACCTCGACCCCGAAGAAGAAGACGAAGATCACTCAGCTTAGTCTGACAAAGGCTCTGACGTGCGCGTCATCCCAGCTATACCTTCGAAGATCGTCCCGGGTCCGCGTCAGTGGCGGGCCGTCGCTCCCGCCGGAGACCGCGCGGGCCGGCGGCTCGCGGGGCGAGCCGAAGTCCCCGGCCCACGCTGCCAGCCCCGCGCGTCAAGCCCGCCAGGGTTCCGCTTCGCGATCCACGCTCGCCGTCAAGCCTTGGACAATGTCCAGCTGCCGCCGCAATGTAAGCGCACGGGCGGGCGAACTTTCAGATCTAGGAGACTTGGGGTTTGATATAGCGCCCTAACTCTCCAAGATCTCGAATTCCCGGGGCACGAGCACCGTCGCCTCGATTACTCGGAGCAGTTAAACCGCGACCAACAGCGAACGGGTGAGGCCGCGGGAGCAACGGCCTCGACCACGACGGACGTCGCGGTAGCTCAAATCTCGAAAGGTTCTAACGCCCTTCGAAAACTGGCTTCTCCTTGGCCACGAAGGCGGCGGTGGCGTTGCGGTGGTCGGCGGTGGCGCCGCAGATCGCCTGGGCCTGCGCCTCGGCGGCGAGCGCCTCGGAGAGGGTGCCCGCGTCGCCGACGGAGAGCTGGCGCTTGATCGCCCCGTAGGCCACCGTCGGGCCCGTGGCGAGCCGGGCGGCCAGCTCCTGCGCGGTCGACAGCACCAGCTCGTCGTCGTCGACGAGGCGGGTGAGCAGGCCCAGCCGCTGCGCCTCGGTCGCGGACACCGGCTCGGCGAGCATGAGCAGCTCGACCGCCTTCGCGTGGCCGACGAGCCGGGGGAGCGACCAGGAGACGCCGGTGTCGCCGGCCAGCCCCACGTTGGCGAAGGCCATCAGGAAGGTGGTCTTCGGCCCGCCGATCCGGAAGTCGGCCAGCAGCGCGAGCGAGGCGCCGGCGCCGGCGGCGGTGCCGCGGACCGCGGCGATCACCGGCTTGGGCATGCCGGCCAGGCGGGCGGCGATCGGGTTGTAGTGGGCGCGCACGGTGCCCAGCGGGTCGTTGGTGCCGGTGTCCAGGGTGGCCACGTGCTCGCGGAGGTCTTGCCCGACGCAGAACGCCCGACCCGCGCCGGTCAGCACCACCGCCCGGACCGACCGGTCTTGCTCCAGCTCGCCCAGCGTGTCGCGCAGTGCGACCTTGAGGGCGGTGTCCAGGGAGTTGAGCGAGTCGGGCCGGTTGAGGACGACCGTGGCGACGGCGCCGTCACGCTCGACGAGAAGTGGTTCAGTCACGGTTGCGCGCCCTTCTTCTGATCCAGGCAGAGATCCACGTACCGGTCGGCCGCCGGCCGCAGCCGGGCGGCGTGGCGGTCGAAGAAGGCCGCCGCGCTGGTGCCGGCCCAGCGCTCGGGGAGCAGGGCCGGCGGCAGTTGCGGGTCCCGGAACAGAAAGGTACGCCAGGCGTGCACGAGCCGGAATCGCGCCGCGTATGCCTCTTCGTCGCTGCTGCGGGCGGTGACCTGGCCGAGCGCGTCGCGCTGCTCGGCGACGAAGCGCTCGTACGCCGCACCGATCTCGGACAGGTCCCAGGCCCGGCGGACCACGCCCATCGCGCCCGGACCGCCCATCGCGTGGCTGGCACTGAAGCGCTCGTGCCGGATGCCGGACTCGCTCAGGAGGCCGTCGACGTCCTCGCCGGGACGGGGCGCCACCCAGGTGCGCTCGTCGAGCGCGCCGTATCCGAGGAACGAGAGGTTGGAGCCGAGCCGCTGCCGATCGCGCCGGGACGCCGGCGGATCGAGCACGATCAGATCGAAGCGCCCGTCCCAGCTGATCTTGCCGGTGCGGTAGATCCGCGAGGCCGCCTCATCCAGGCGGCGGGCGGCTTTGGGGGTGAGCAGGTAGCCGGGTCCGGCCGAAAGTCGTAGCGGATGAAGCCACCCTTGACGCACCATACGGGACACGGCAGTGCGCACCGCCGGCGGCGCGATCCCGAGCGGGGAAAGCAGCCTGACCAGGGCGGCGACGGGTGCCCGCCCGCCCCGGGGGCGGAGGTAGTCGCCGTAGAGGTCAAATAGGGCCGACCGAGCCTGCATGACGGGACATTGTGACAGCCGCCTTCACGATAAGCTAGATGTTGTCACATCAATCCGGCTTCAGTTTGGGCTCAGCGGGTTTCATCAGGGAAAATCGTTGGTCGGCACCGCGGGCCGTGAGCGCGGTGACGCTGACGGAGTGGCTGTGGGGAGACCCACCGACCCAGGTGTAGAGGTCTGAGGGGAGACAAGATGGCGGCGATGAAGCCGCGGACGGGCGATGGTCCGCTGGAGGTCACCAAGGAGGGCCGGGGCATCGTGATGCGGGTTCCGCTGGAGGGTGGTGGCCGGCTCGTCGTCGAGATGACTCCCGACGAGGCGAACGCGCTCGGTGACGCGTTGAAGGCCGCCGCCGGATAGCTATTGGTTGGATGGACCCGCCGGTGCGGCGCTGCGGCCGTGCCGGCGGGTCTCTCTGTCGTAAACCTGGAGGTCTCCCCAGTGATGGCCATCCGCGTCGCGGCCGAACCAGGCGCCGCGCGCGCCGTCGCCCTGCCCGTAGTCGGGTCAGTGCTTCCGCCGACGGCGTACGACCTGCCGGAAGACGCGCGCGCCGGCGCGGCGGAGCTGCTGGCCGACCTCGACGACGAGGCGGGCGCGACGCGAGCCCTGCGTCACCTCCTGCTGGCCCATGCCGGCAGTGGTGACGAGGCCGGCTGGCGGGCCGCCGGAGCCGCCGTCAGCAGGGCTTTCGCGGATGAGATGTCGATCACTGTCGCCATGCCGGCCGGTGCGCCGCCAGAGGCCGTGCGGGGGCTCGCCGAGGGGATGCTGCTCGCGGCGTACCGGTTCTCCATGCGCGACGAGCCGGCCGTGGAGTGTGACGTGACCGTGGTGGTCGATGACCCCGCGCGCTACGAGTCGGCCCTGGCGACGGCGGTCGCCACTGCGGACGCCACCCGCCTGGCCCGCGACCTGACCAACACCCCCTCGTCGCTGAAGAACCCGGCCTGGTTCGCCGGCCAGGTGGTCGAGGCGGCCGGCGGGCGGCCCGGCCTGAGCGTCACCGTGCGGGAGCCGGATCAGCTCGCCGCTGAGGGCTTCGGCGGCATCCTGGCGGTGGGCGGTGGCTCGGCCAGCCCGCCCCGCCTCCTCGAGCTCTCCTGGCAGCCGGCCGGCGCCGAGATGCAC
Source organism: Phytohabitans sp. LJ34 (assembly GCF_052068095.1). NCBI lineage: Bacteria > Bacillati > Actinomycetota > Actinomycetes > Micromonosporales > Micromonosporaceae > Phytohabitans > Phytohabitans sp. LJ34. The sequence continues at coordinate 38,402 of NZ_JBQHDG010000019.1, forward strand.
GTGGTGCTGGTCGGCAAGGGCATCACGTTCGACACCGGCGGCATCTCGCTCAAGCCGGTCGAGGGCATGAGGCTCATGCGCAAGGACATGGGCGGTGCCGCGGCCATCATGGCGGCCACGCTCGGCGCGGCCGCCCTGGATTTGCCGGTACGGGTCACCGCGCTCGCCCCGCTCGCGGAAAACCTGCTGAGCGGCTCGGCGTTCCGCCCGGGTGACGTGGTGCGCCACTACGGCGGGATCACGAGCGAGACGACCAACTCGGACGCCGAGGGCCGGCTGGTGCTGGCCGACGCGCTGGCGTACGCGGTGGAGCGGCTCTCACCCGACCTGCTGGTCGACTTCGCGACCTTGACCGGCGCCAACGCGGTGGCTCTCGGCAAGCGGACCGCGGCCCTCTACAGCGAGAGCGACGAGCTCGCCGCCGCCCTCATCGGCGCCGCGGCCGAGGCCGGTGAGCAGGCCTGGCGGATGCCGCTGGCGGCCGACTACGTCGAGTATCTCGGCAGCGACATCGCCGACCTCTACAGCTCACCCGACCGCGGTGCCGGCTCGGTGACGGCGGCGCTGTTTCTGCGCGAGTTCGTGGGCGACTGGCGCGACCGCTGGGTGCACGTCGACATGTCCTCACCGTCGTGGTCGGAGAGCGCCGACGGGGTGCTGCCGAAGGGTGCTACCGGTTGGGGTGTGCGGACGCTGCTGCGCTGGCTCGCCGCGCTGCCCGCGCCGTCAGGCCCGCCGTCGTCAGGCCCGCCGTCGTCAGGCTCGCTGTCGTCGGGCTCGCTGTCGTCAGGCTCGCTTGACGAGGGCGAGTAGGCCGTCGCCGGCTGGGAGCAGCGCGGGGATCCAATCCTCGCTCTCCCGCACCGCCTTGACCACCTCGCGGATCGTCACGGTGTCGAGGTCGCGCGCCGCCGGGTCGGCGATCCGGCCGCCGGCCAGCGCGCCGTGCAACGCGAGCACGCCGGCCGGGCGGAGCAGGCGCAGCGCGGCGTCGACACAGGCGCCGTACTCGGCCGGGTCGGCGTCCGCGAAGATCATGTCGTAGGCACCGTCGGCCAGCCGGGGGAGCACGTCCAACGCGCGTCCGGTGATGATCCGGGTACGCGACGGCGCGAAGCCCGCCTCCTGGAAGATGCGCCGCGCGATGCGCTGGTGCTCGTTTTCCAGATCGATCGTGGTCAGCACGCCGTCGGGGCGCATGCCGCGCAGCAGCCATGCGCCGCTCACGCCCGTGCCGGTGCCGATCTCGACCACCGCGCGGGCGCCGCCAGCGGCCGCGAGCAGGCGCAACGAGGCTCCGACGCCGGGCGCCACCGGCTCCAGCCCCACCTCGCGGGCGAGCGTGCGAGCGGTCTGCAAGACGATATCCTCGGCGACGAACCCCTCGGCGAACTGGAGCGCCTGAGCCGTCGTCTGACCGCCAAAGCGTGCGACCGTGGCGATGGTGGACCTCCTGCTGCGGGGTGCCGGTCGGAGTATCAGCCTACGGGCGCGGGTATCCGAACGGGAGCCGGCGCATCCACTGAATGCTTCTGGGCTTTCCGTGCCATCCTGGATGAACCGAAGTACCGACTGGGAGGCTGCGAACGTGACCGACGGCTGGCACTGGCACCAGCCCGACGGCACCACGACGCCGGCGACTTCGTCGCCGCCGCCGAGGCCGCCGGTGACCCCTCAGGATGCCGGTTCACCCTGGTGGTCCGACGCGTTAGGTGACCCGTGGCGGGACCCGCGGGCACCGGCCGCGGTGGTGCTGCCCACGCCGCCGAGCCCGGGTAACGCGCCCGAGCCGGTCACCGATCCCGACTCCGTGTCGCGGCGCGGGATGAGGTCGGTGCTGTTCATCGCGGTCTTCTCGGCGCTGCTGGCGGGCGCGCTGGGCGGATCCCTCGGCTACGCGCTCGCGCTGCGCGGGGGCGTCGGCGGCGGCACGGTCCTCGGCGACCCCAATGAGGCGCCGCCGGCCGCGCAGCGCCCGCCGGACTCGCTGGCCGGCGTCGCCGAGCGCGTGGCGCCCAGCGTGGTGACGGTGCGGGCGGCCGTCAAGGGCGGCACCAGCATCGGCTCCGGCTTCGTGGCCACCACCGACGGATATGTGATCACCAACGACCACGTGGTCGAGGGTGCGACAAGCGGGGCCACGGTCGTCTTCAACGACGGCTCGACCGCCTCCGCCTCGATCGTCGGACATGACGCCGAATCGGACATCGCGGTCATCAAGGTCTCGCGGCCCAACCTCGTGCCCGTCGAGTTCGGCGACTCGGAAGCCATCGCGGTCGGCGATCCGGTGCTCGCGTTCGGTTCGCCGCTGGCGCTCGCCAACACGGTCACCGCCGGCATCGTCAGCGCGCTCGACCGCACGATCCAGTCCGGCGAGCCGGGCGGCCAGGTCCGCTACTACGCGGCCATCCAGACCGACGCCGCGGTCAACCAGGGCAATTCGGGCGGTCCGCTGGTCGACGGCGGCGGGCGGGTCGTCGGCGTCAACTCGGTGATCAAGTCGCTCGCGGTCGACGACGATCAGGCCGGCAACATCGGCCTCGCGTTCGCCATCCCGATCAACCAGGCGAAGCGGGTGGCGCAGGACATCATCGACACCGGCAAGGCCCGCCGTACGGTGATCGGCGCCACGGTCGACAACGGCGGCCGCAACCCGGGCGGCGGCGCCCGGCTCAGCGCCGTCGACGCGGGCGGTCCGGCGGCCGCCGCGGGCATGCGGGCCGGCGACGTGATCACCAAGCTGGACGGGCGGCAGGTGGAGGAAGGCACCGACCTGATCGCGCTGGTACGCAAGTACGCGCCCGGTTCGGTGGTGACCGTCGAGTACCGCCGGGGGAATTCCCGGGAGTCCGCGTCAGTGACGTTGGCGGCGGACGCGAAGTGAGCGAGCCTGCGAGCGAACCATTGGCTCAGGGATTGACCCTCTGGCGCTGGTCGCACCGCCAGACGGCCCAGTAGGGTTCTTTCCATCGCCGGTGCGTGGAGAGGGGTCCTGGCGTGTTCGAAAACCTCAACTGGTGGGAGATCGGCGCCCTCCTGCTGCTCGCGCTGCTCATCTTCGGCGACAAGCTGCCCAACGTGATCTCCGACGGCCTCCGCATGGTGCGCAACCTTCGCAACATGGCCAGAAACGCCACCGGCGACCTCAGTCGCGAGCTCGGCACCGACATCCAGCTCGAAGACCTGCACCCGAAGGCGTTCATCCGCAAGCACCTGCTCAGCGAGGAAGACGAAGAGGCGCTGCGCAAGCCGCTGCGGGGGATCTACGACACGGTCAAGTCCGACCTCGACGGCGTCAAGGACGAGATGAAGGACGTCGCCGCGGCGGCCGACATCCGCACGCCGGCGCCGGCGCCGGCTTCGACCCCCGCCACCCGGCCGCGCCGCTTCGACGTCGACGCGACCTGAGGCCCCAGCGACCGCGGCCTCAGGCCCCAGCGAGCGCGCGGCCTGAGGCGCTAGCGAGTGCGCGACCTGAGGCGCTAGCGAGACGGGCCGGTCGGCGCGACCTGGGCCTAGCGGGACGGGCGCAGGCCGAGCGGCTTGCCGACCAGCGACTCGCGGCGCACGGCCAAGCGGTCGGCCACCTGCCGCAGTGCGATCGAGGCCGGCGCTTCCGGCGCGTCAAGCACGATCGGCCGCCCGGCGTCGCCCGCCTCCCGCACCCGGGTGTCGAGCGGCACCTGGCCCAGCAGCGGCACCTCGGCCCCCACCACGCGGGTGAGCGACTCGGCCACGGTGGCACCGCCGCCCGCGCCGAATATCTCCATCCGCTCTCCGTTGGGCAGCTCCAGCCAGGACATGTTTTCCACCACGCCGACGAGGCGCTGGTGGGTCTGAAGGGCGATCGCACCGGCCCGCTCCGCCACCTCGGCGGCCGCGGTCTGCGGGGTGGTCACCACCAGGATCTCGGCGTTGGGCAACAGCTGGGCGAGCGAGATCGCCACGTCGCCGGTGCCCGGGGGCAGGTCGAGCAGCAGCACGTCGAGGTCGCCCCAGTACACGTCGGCGAGGAACTGCTGGAGCGCCCGGTGGAGCATCGGCCCGCGCCACACCACTGCGGCGTTGCCCGAGGTGAACATGCCAATTGAGATGACCTTCACCCCATGTGCCTGGGGCGGCATGATCATGTCTTCCACGCGGGTGGGCTTGCCGTCCGCGCCGAGCATGCGAGGCACCGAGTGCCCGTAGATGTCGGCGTCGACCACGCCGACCGAGAGGCCGCGGGCGGCCAGCGCGGCCGCCAGGTTGACCGTCACGCTGGACTTGCCGACGCCGCCCTTGCCGCTGGCCACCGCGTACACCCGGGTGCGCGCGCCGGGCTGGGCGAACGGGATCACCGGCTCGGGTGTGGCGCCGCCGCGCAGCCGCGTCTGTAGCTCCTGCCGCTGCTCCGTGCTCATCACGCCGAAGTCGATCTCGACGGCCGTCACGCCCGGCACCGCGCTCACCGCGGCCGTGATGTCCGTGCGGAGCTTGTCGCGCAGCGGGCAGCCGGCGACCGTGAGGAGCAGCTCGACCTTCACCGCGCCGGCGTCGTCGACCGTAGCGGAGCGGACCATGCCGAGATCGGTGATCGGCCGGCGGATCTCCGGGTCGTCGACGGTGGCGAGAGCGGCCTGCACCGCTTCCTCGATGGTGCTTACCGGTGCGGACATGTACGCCATGCTACGTCGGGCGATACCGCCGGATCGCGGGCCTCGGCGGGCGGGGTGTGCATTTTAGGTCACTCGTCGGGCCTGTGTGGTCTTTTTGGATATTGTCGGTTTCCGGCTGGACTCCGTACCCCCTGAGGTGCGACGATCGTTGTAGAACGCCGCGCGCCTGGCCCCTTGGGGCGCGCGGCGCCACCCTTTCCAAGGCCTGTGCGTAGAACGCCGCGCGCCCGGCCACAGCGCTCCCAGTGCGGGCGCGCGGCGCCACCCTTTCCAAGGCCTGTGCGTAGAACGCCGCGCGCCTGGCCACAGCGCTCCCAGTGCGGGCGCGCGGCGCCACCCTTTCCAAGCGCCCGGGCGCCTAAGGGCCGTCGGTGTCCAGCTCGTCGTAGGGCTCGGACGGGACTTTCTTCTTGGCTTTGCGGGCCCGTTTCTGGGACTCCGCGATCTCCTCGCTCAGCCGCTGGAGCTCGGAACGGACGAAGTCGCGCGTCGCCACCTCGCCGAGCGCGATCCGCAGGGCCGCGATCTCCCGCGCCAGGTACTCGGTGTCCGCCTTCTGCGCATCCGCCCGCCGGCGGTCGTGCTCCAGGCCCAAGCGATCCCGGTCGGCCTGCCGGTTTTGCGCGAGCAGGATCAGCGGGGCGGCGTACGAGGCTTGCAGCGAGAGCATCAGCGTCAGGAACGTGAACGTGTACGGGTCGAAGCGCAGGTTGGCCGGCGCCAGCGCGTTCCAGCCGATCCACAGCAGGATCACCACGGTCATGTAGACCAGGAACTTCGCCGTGCCCATGTAGCGGGCGATGGCCTCCGACCACTGCCCGAAGGCCTCCGGGTTGAAGCGCGGCAGGCGGACCCGACGTGGCTCGCGTGGCTGGTCCAGCCGGTCCGGGCGACGTGTCTCAGCCACTCACACCTCCCGAAGCGGTATCCCGGTCGCGCCAGTCCGGTGGCAGCGAGTGGTCGAGGAGGTCGTCGACCGTCACCGCGCCGACCAGGCGGTTGGAGCCGTCGACGACCGGCAGGGCGACGAGGTCGTAGGTCGCCATGCGCCGGGTCACCTCGACCATCGGCGTCTCCGGCCGCAGCGGGTCGATGCCGCTGTCGAGCACGCCGCCGAGGATCTCGGCCGGCGGCTCCCGGAGCAGCCGCTGGAAGTGCACGATGCCCAGGTATCGCCCGGTGGGTGTGGCCATCGGCGCGCGGGCGACGAAGACCTGCGCGGCCACCGCGGGCGGCAGCTGCGGCTCGCGGATCCGGGCCAGCGCCTCGGCCACCGTGGTATCCGGCGTGAGGATCACCGGCTCGGAGGTCATCATGCTGCCGGCCGTCCCTTTCTGGTACTTCATCAGCTGGCGGACCGGGTCGGCCTCCTCCGGCTCCATCAGCTCGAAGAGCACCTCCTGCTCGGCGCGGGGCAGCTCGGCGAGCAGGTCGGCCGCGTCGTCCGGGTCCATCTCCTCGAGGACGTCGGCCGCCCGCTCGCGGTCGAGCGCGGCCAGGATCTCCACCTGGTCGTGCTCGGGCAGCTCGCCGAGCACGTCGGCGAGGCGCTCGTCGTCGAGGGCGGCGGCCACCTCGTTGCGCCGCTCGTCGGTCATGTCCTGTAGCGCGTTGGCCAGGTCGGCCGGGCGCATGCCCTCCAGGAGGGCGAGCAGGTTGGCGGTGCCCTGCGTGTCCGGTACGCCGATGAGGCCGCGCGCCCGCACCCAGTCGACCTCGCGGAGGTGGCCGCGGCGGGCGAGGCGGCCGGTGTGCTCGCGGACGGCGACCCGGACGAGCGACCACTCACCGAGCCGGTTGGGCTCCATCGCCACGTCGACGACGACGCCCGGCACCTCGTCCGGCTCGATCGTGACCCGCCGGTCCAGCAGGTCTTCGAGTACCAGGAGCTCGTTGGGACGCTTTTCGAACCGGCGGAGGTTGAGCGTGCCGGTGCCGAGCACCACCGCGTCGGTGTCGATCGAGGTGACGCGGCCCATCGGTAGGAAGATCCGCCGGCGCAGCGGCATCTCCGCCACCAGCCCGACCACCTGGGGCGGGCGGTTGGTGGTGCGCAGCCGCACGACCGCGTCCCGGACCCGGCCGACGTGGTCGCCGTTCGGGTCGAACACGGGGAGCCCGGCGAGCCGGGCGACGTACACCCTGGTCGCCGTGGTCACCAGCTCAGCGTAGTGCCATAGGCTGCGGAGGCATGTCGACCTTGGACTACCAGATCGTTGACGTCTTCACCGATCGCGCGTTCGCCGGCAACCCCCTCGCGGTGGTGTTCGGCGCTCAAGAGCTCACCACCGAGCAGCTGCTGGCGATCGCGCGGGAGTTCAACCTCTCGGAGACGGTGTTCATCCTGCCGCCCACCGATCCGGCGGCGGCCACGTACCGGGCGCGGATCTTCACGCCGAGGGTGGAGCTGCCCTTCGCCGGCCATCCCAGCGTCGGTGCGGCGGTCGTCCAGGCGGGCGGCCCCGGCCGGGTCATCCAGGAGTGCGGGGCGGGCTTGCTCCCGATCGAGGTGACCGGGGACGGCCGGGCCACGCTGACCGGCGGTACCCCGTCGGTCGGCGCCGAGCTGGACCCCGCGCCCCTGCTGGCGGCGGCCGGTCTGACCGCGGCCGATTTCGCCGGCCCGCCGCCGCGGTTGGCGGGCTGCGGCATCGACTTCCCGTACCTGTCCGTGCGGCCGGAGGCGGTGGCCCGCGCGGCGCTGGACCACGGCGCGGCCGCCCGTGAGGGCGTCGACGTGGTGACGATCGTGGGGTGGGACGCGACCACGAGCGTCGCGCACGTGCGGATGTTCGGCCCCGGCGTCGGCGTGGCGGAAGACCCGGCCACCGGCTCGGCCGCGCTCGGTCTCGGGGTGTGGCTGGTGGCGAGCGGCCTGCTGCCGGGTGAGGGCGAGTCGCCGTACTCGGTGCGCCAGGGCGCCGAGATCCAGCGCCCGTCCACACTGGACTGCACCGTGACGGCGGCCGGCGGCGTGGCCGTGCGCGCGACCGTGACGGGCCAGGTGGTGCCGGTGGCGGAGGGCCGGATCAACGTCCCTTAGCGCCACGCACCCGGTGCAGGCGGAAGGGGCGCTTGGCGGGCCGGGCGGCGGGCGACTCGCGCGGCGGCGCGGCCTCGGACGCGTCTCCCGGCGCTTCCGGGTCGCCGTCGGGCGCCAGCCGGTTGACCGTGCACTCGGCAGCCCAACGCTCGGCCAGGGCGGTGGCCGAGCCGGGCGCGTTGAGCCGCTTGGCGGCGAGCTGGGGCACCACGGTGGCCCACTCCTCGCTGCGCGGGTCGATCCGGGTCACCTCGGCCGGCCAGGTCACGATCCGTCCACCGTGATCGCCGCGGAGGCTCACGCGCGCCTCGTCCGCGTACGCGAGGCCGGGCGCGGCCTGCTCGCCGGGGCCGCTCACGATGTACAGCGCGTCGTCGAGCGGGAGGCACCACAGCGCGAGGGCCGGGCCGCCGTCGACCGACACCCACGCGACGGCCGCCTTCTTCAACGCCTCCGTCACCAATGAACTTTTTTCGACCCGTCCTCCGGGACCCTCCTGGCCGCCGGTCGCGGTCGGAGTCGCCGCAGCGCTGGCTTCAGGTCGAAAATCGTTCACCGGATCCGCCATGGAGGCATCATGCCTCAACCGACCGGCACCGGCGCCAGATCGACCATGCGGACCAGCTCGAACAGCCTGGTCACCGTGGGGCCGTTCCAGCCGGGCTCGGCGTTGAAGACGAGGTGGTGGGTGAGGTCCGGGGCGGCGAGCCGCACCGCCGTCATGCCGAGCTGGGCGGCACCGGTCAGCTCGCGGCTGCCGCCGTCGCCGACGTAGAGGCAGTCGCTCGGCGGGACACCGAGCCGCACGCAGGCCTCCAGGTAGATCGCGTGGTGCGGCTTGCACTGTCCGATCTCGACGGAGTACACGCGGGCGTCGAGCAAGCCGGCCACCCGCATCGTGGGCAGGAGCTGGGGCAGCTCGTGCGTGCAGTCGCTCACCACGGCTGTGGCCAGGCCGCGGCGGCGCAGCGCGCGGAGCGTGGCCACCGCGTCCGGGCGCAGTCTCGTGTCGGTGCGCATCGCCAGAAGCCGGGCGGCCAGCGCGGCCCGGAGCGCGCGGCGCGAGGGGCGCACGCCGACCTGTTCGGCCAGCCACCGCATCGTCTCCTCCGCCGAGCCGTACTCGCCGCGGGCCCGGTCGTAGAACGAGCTGTCGAGCACGGCGACCAGCGCATCCGGATCGCAGCCGAGCGCCTGGGCGACGGCGGTATGCGCCGGCCCGCGGCGCACGGAGAGCGTCAAAGTGCCGAAAAAATCAAAAAGCACCGCACGGTACGCGGGCACGATAGGTCAGCCTCCTTCCGTGCTCCAGGCACGGATCGGGCGAGCTTATAGGGATCACGACGTATGAACTGTCAGCCACTGTTGGTAATCAGTTAACTGCAAGAAGTTACGTGTGAGGATAAACCACCGTGCATCACCGCCTAGATCCCCTCACGCTGGCGGCGATCGGGCTGGCGGTGGTCTCGGTGTCGTCATCGGCGCCCCTGATCGCGTACGCCGCCGCGCCCGCCCTGGCCATCGCGTTCTGGCGCAACTTCCTCGCGCTCGGCGTGTTGGGGCCGGCCGCCCTGGTACGCCGCCGCGACGAGCTGCGGGCACTGGTCACCGGCGACCGCCGCCGCGAGGCCCGGTACAGCGTGCTGGCCGGGCTCGCCCTCGCCGCCCACTTCGCCACCTGGATGCCGAGCGCCCAGCTCACCTCGGTGGCGACCGCGACCGCGCTGGTCGCCACCCAGCCGGTGTGGCAGGGCCTGCTCGCGCTCGCGCAGGGTCGGCGGCTGCGGCCGGTCATGTGGGTGGGCATCGGCATCGCGGTGGCCGGTGCGGTGATCGCGACCGGCGCCGACCTCGGCACCTCCGGCCGTGCCATCGCCGGCGACCTGCTGGCGCTGGCCGGCGCCGTGGCGGTCGCCGTCTACACCGACCTCGGTGAACGGGCCCGCGCGGCGCTCAGCACCACCACGTACACGCTTGTCTGCTACTCGGTATGCGCCGCCGCGCTGCTGGTGGTCTGCCTCGTGGGCGGTGTGCGCCTCGGCGGGTACGGCCACACCACCTGGCTGGCGATCGTGGGCCTCGTGGTGGGCGCCCAGCTGCTCGGCCACTCGATGTTCAACTACGCGCTGCACAAGGTCTCCGCGACCACGGTCAGCATGCTGATCCTGCTCGAGGTGCCGGGCTCGGCGTTGATCGCCTGGCTGTGGCTGGAGCAGGTCCCGCGCGCCGCGGCCTACCCCGGGCTGGCGCTGCTGGTGGTGGGCGTCGCGGTGGTCGTCGTGGGTGGCGCCCGGGCCAGCCGGCGGGTGCCTCCACAGCCGGCGTGACATCTTCCACAGGTTGGTTCTCGCCGATCGGCGCGCGAGGTTACCGTTGGGTAGTTCTGCGCCTTACCGATCGCTAAGGAGCCTCGATGGTGGCAGTTGGACGCCCGCGCCGCTCCTGCCTAGCGGTGCCCGGATCGAGCCTCAAGATGCTCGACAAGGCCCGTGGACTCCCGGCTGACCAGGTCTTCCTCGACCTTGAAGACGCGGTGGCCCCGCTGGCCAAGCCGGATGCCCGCAAGAACATCGTGGCCGCGCTCAACGAGGGCGACTGGGGCCGTAAGACCAGGGTGGTCCGGGTCAACGACCTGACCACGCCGTGGACGTACCGCGACGTGGTCGAGGTGGTCGAAGGCGCCGGCGCCAACCTCGACTGCGTGATGCTGCCGAAGGTGCAGTCGGCGTCCCATGTGGAGTGGCTCGACCTCACGCTCACCCAGATCGAGAAGACACTCGGCCTCGAGGTCGGGCGGATCGGCATCGAGGCGCAGATCGAAAACGCCGCCGGTCTGGTCAACGTGGACGCGATCGCGGTCGCCTCGCCCCGCGTCGAGACGATCATCTTCGGCCCGGCCGACTTCATGGCCAGCATCAACATGCGGTCGCTCGTGGTCGGCGCGCTGATCCCGGACTACCCGGGCGACCCGTACCACTACATCCTGATGCGCATCCTGATGGCCGCGCGCATGCACGACAAGCAGGCCATCGACGGGCCGTTCCTCCAGATCCGTGACGTCGACGGCTTTCGCGAGGTGGCCAAGCGGTCGGCGGCGCTCGGCTTCGACGGCAAGTGGGTGCTGCACCCGGGCCAGATCGACGCGGCCAACGAGGTGTACTCCCCGGCCCAGGACGACTACGACCACGCCGAGCTGATCCTCGACGCGTACGAGTACTACACCTCCGAGGCGGGCGGGCGGCTGGGCGCGGTGATGCTCGGCGACGAGATGATCGACGAGGCGTCGCGCAAGATGGCGCTGGTGGTCGCCGCCAAGGGCCGCGCGGCGGGCATGCGCCGCACGACCACCTTCACCCCACCCGAGAGCTGAATCCAGAGAGCTACCGCGACGTCCGCCGTGGTCCGGACCGTTGCTCCCGCGGCCTCACCCGTCCGCCGCTGGTCGCGCCCACCCCCGCGTCTGGTCGCGGTGCCGCGGGGCCCTTGCCGGTCCTGTCACCCGTGCGCCTCGATCAACTCAGCTGAGTGGCGTGGGGTCCGGTCTTGTCCCGCGGACCCGGCAGCGGAGGTCGGGGGTTTCGGCTCGCCCCGCGAGCCGCCGACCGGAGCGTTGCCCGCGGGAGCATACGGTCCGCGGCTGACGCGGACCGGGGAAATCTGCCTGGATCGTGATCTAGTACGTGCTGCTGTTGCCGTTGTTGACCGCGATGATGATGATCACGACGTAGAACGCGATGAGCAGCACCAGCAGGGCGGTCAGGATCCAGCCGACGATGATGCCGGCCAGCGCCAGGCCGTCGCCGCCCTCGCCCCGCTCGCGGATCTGCTTGCGGGCGACGTGGCCCAGGATCGCGCCCACCGGTGCGCTGATGCACGTCGCGAGGCCGGCGAGCGAGCAGACCAGCGCCGCGATCGCCAGCCCGTTGGTGGGCGGCGCGGGCTGGTAGGGCGGGTACCCCGGATACATCGGCGCCGCGTAGCCCTCCGGGATCGGCTGGCCGCTCACCGGGTAGCCCGGGTCCTGCTGGCCGGGCTGCGGCGGCCAGGAGGGGTCGCTCCAGTTGCCGGACTGCGGGTGCGTCATGACGATCTCCGTGTTAGAGGGTGGCCGTCAGGGTAGCGGCCCGGGGCCACCCGTTGGGGTACCCCGTCGTTGCCCACGCCGGGCGGACCGGGCAGGATCGCGGGCATGGACGACGACGCGACCACTACCGTGCCCGACTACGGTTCGCTCCGCCTCGACGGCCGGGTGGCGCTGGTCACCGGCGCCGGCAGCTCCGACGGCATCGGCTACGCGACCGCCCGCCGGCTGGTCGACCTCGGCGCCCGGGTGGCGATCGTGTCCACCACCCGCCGCATCCACGAGCGCGCGTCGGAGCTCGGCGCCATCGGGTTCGTCGCCGATTTGACCGACGAGTCCGAGGTGGGCGCGCTGGCCGACGCGATCGCCGAGCAGCTCGGCGACGTCGAGGTGCTGGTCAACAATGCCGGCCTGGCGAGCCGCACCAGCCCGGAGGTGTTGCGGCCGGTCGCGCAGCTCACGTTCGACGAGTGGCGGGCCGAGATCGACCGCAACCTGACCACGGCGTTCCTGTGCAGCCGGGCGTTCATCGGCGGCATGGCCGAGCGCGGCTGGGGGCGCATCGTCAACCTGGCCGCCACCGCCGGCCCGATCAACGCGCTGCCCACCGAGGCGGCCTACGCGGCTGCCAAGGCGGGCGTCGTCGGGCTCACCCGCGCGCTGGCGATGGAGATGGTCGCCGACGGCGTGACCGTCAACGCCGTCGCGCCCGGCACGATCTACACCGCGGCGTCCACCGTGGCCGAGCTCAAGCAGGGTCTGGGCACGCCGATCGGGCGGCCGGGCACGCCGGACGAGGTCGCCGCCGCGATCACGTTCCTCTGCTCGCCGGCTGCTTCGTACATCACCGGGCAGATGCTCGTGGTCGACGGCGGCAACAGCGTGCGCGAGGCGCAGTTTCGGTAGGCCGGCGCCCGCGCCCCGGGCTCAGTAGGTGGTGCCGCTGCCGTCGGTGGCGATCGCGGCGATCACGCCGATGCAGCAGAAGGCCAGCGTGAGACCGGTGAAGATGTAGCTGAGCACGAGCCCGGCGGTGGCCAGGCCGCTGCCCTGCTCGCCGCGCTCCTTGATCTGCTTCTTCGCGATGTGGCCGAGCACGATGCCCACCGGTGCGAAGATGAACGCGAACACCAGCGACAGGATCGCCATGACGTTGGTGCTGCTCGACTGGGGCGGGTATCCGCCGGCGGCGTACTGGGGAGTGCCGTAGCCCTGCGCGCCGTACTGCGGCGTGCTGTACTGCCCGCCGTAGGGCTGCTGGCCCCCGTACTCCTGCCCGGTGTACGGCTGGCCGCTGTACGGCGAGGCGGGCGAACCGGGCTGGCTCCCGTAGGACGGCCCCGGCGACCCAGGCTGGCTGCCGTACGGCGCGCCCGACCCGGGCTGCGGCGTGCCGTACGGATCCGAGTACGGCTGCTGCGGCTGATTGGGGTCGTAAGGCTGCTGCGGCTGGTATGGGTCGGTCATTCTGTTTGCCTCCTTGTCCCCCGGCACGCTACTAGGCCCGGTGAACCTTTTCACACACGTCCCGCGCGACCGACCATGGGAGCATACTGAGCAAGCGTTTAGTTACCTGCCGGTAATGAACAGGAACCCGGGAGGACCCATGGCCCGCCTCGCCCAGACGCCCGGTCTGACCGACGTCCAGCGGTCGATCCTGGAAACCGTGCGGGAGTTCGCCGACAAGGAGATCATCCCGCACGCGCAGCGGCTGGAGCACGCCGACGAGTACCCGGCGGACATCGTCGACGGCATGCGGGAGATGGGACTCTTCGGGCTCACCATCGCCGAGGAGCACGGCGGGCTGGGCGAGTCGCTGCTCACGTACGCCCTCGTGGTCGAGGAGCTGTCCCGTGGCTGGATGTCGATCTCCGGGATCGTCAACACGCACTTCATCGTCGCCTACCTGATCTCCCAGCACGGCACGCCCGAGCAGAAGGCCAGCCTGCTGCCCCGGATGGCGACCGGCGAGGTGCGCGGCGCGTTCTCGATGTCGGAGCCGGGGTGCGGCTCGGACGTGGCGGCCATCCGCTCCAAGGCCATCCGCGACGGCGCCGACTATGTCCTCAATGGACAGAAGATGTGGCTGACCAACGGCGCGTACTCCTCGGTGGTCGCCACGCTGGTCAAGACCGACACCGGCGCGGAGTCGGTGTACGGCAACATGACGACCTTCCTGCTGGAGAAGGAGCCGGGCTTCGGCGAGACCGCGCCCGGGCTCACCATCCCCGGGAAGATCGAGAAGATGGGCTACAAGGGCGTCGAGACGACCGAGATGATCCTCGACGGCGTGCGCGTGCCACCGTCCACTGTGCTCGGTGGCGAGGCCGGCGTCGGCCGCGGCTTCTACCAGATGATGGACGGCATCGAAGTCGGCCGGGTCAACGTCGCGGCGCGCGCCTGCGGCATCTCCATCCGCGCCTTCGAGCTCGCGATCGCGTACGCCCAGCAGCGCCAGACCTTCGGCACACCCCTGACCGGCCACCAGGCGATCGCGTTCAAGCTCGCCGAGATGGGCACGAAGATCGAGGCGGCGCACGCCCTCATGGTCAACGCCGCTCGCCTCAAGGACTCCGGCGCCCGCAACGACGTCGAGGCCGGCATGGCCAAGCTGCTCGCGTCGGAGTACTGCGCCGAGGTGGTGCAGGAGGCGTTTCGCATCCACGGCGGCTACGGCTACTCCAAGGAGTACGAGATCGAGCGGCTCATGCGCGAGGCGCCGTTCCTCTTGATCGGCGAGGGCACCTCGGAGATCCAGAAGACGATCATCTCGCGCGGCCTGCTCAAGGAGTACCGCGCCTAGAGACCTTTCGGGATCAGGGTCGCCGCGGTCTCGGGCTCGATTCAAAGGCAGATTTCGGCTACCGCGATTTCCGTCGTGGTCCCGACCGCTGCGCGGGGCCCCCGGGGGAAACGTGGAGCGCAGCGGAGCGTTTTCTTGGGGTGCATTTCCCGCGGCCTCACCCGTCCGCCGCTGGTCACGCTCACCCCGCGCGTGGTCCGTTTGTCCCCAATGCCCCATGCCGAAGCGACGGGCAACAGACCGGACAGAGGCGCTGTCACCGCGGGTAACCGCCGCGGTGGCGTGGACGGTGTCCGGTGCGAGATCTTGGAGAGTTAGGGCGCTATTTCAACCCTAAGCGTTCTAGATCTCGAAGGCCGACCCCGCAGCTGGTGACGCTGTGTCAGGATGCTGGCGGTGGTGGGGCTTGTCGCGCGGAGCTGGCAGTGGACGGCCGGGGATCTCGGCTCGCCAGGGCGAGCCGCCGGCCGGGAGCGGTGCCCGCGGGAGCATGCGGTCTACCGCTGACATGGACCTGGGAAAAGTCCTGTCTCGGATTTGACCGTGCATTGTGGCCAAGCGCACCCACCCCGACCGCGAAAGCTCTCAAGAGATTCTGGATCCGCGGGTTACGCCCGTCGCGGCGGCTGATTTGCCCGCGTCCGCGCCTGTCGAACGCAGCGGTGGGTGGGCGCGACCAACGGCGGATGGGTGAGGCAGCGGGAGCAACGGCATGGACCACGACGGACATCGCGGTAGCTCAAATCTTGGAATTTGGGCTTGGCCGGCCACGGAGCCCGAGTCGTCGCTGTGCTAGCCCTTGTCTTTCGTTTTCTCGTCGCAGGCGATGCCGTTGCCGTCCTTGTCGAGCTTGTCGCGGTAGCCGGGATCGCCGGGGTAGAGCGGCGCGGCGCCAGCCCGTTCGGCCTTGTTGCAGTTCTGGTAGTACACCGTCGAGGCCGTCGACGGCGGGGCGGGCTTTGTCGCGTCGCCGCCGGCATCCGCCGCCGGCTTGGTGGTGGCACTGCTGCGGCGCGGCGTCGCGGTGCTCGGCGGTGACCCGGACTTGCCGGCGGGCGGCGGCGCGTGCTCGGCCGGCGCACCTCGGCCCGTCGTCGGTGGCGGCTGGACCGCCGGCTCGGGCGCCACGCGCGCGGGCACCTCGGGCGACTGCGCCTGATGCGCCGGGTTGGCGAGCACCACGCCGAAGATCGCCGTGCCAGCCGCGATCGCGACGATCAACGCCATCACGAAGAGCACGAAGCGCCGCTTGTTGGCGAACCTGGCGGCGCGACCGGTCGGGGCCGAGTCGGCCGCGGGCTCGGGCACCGGCCGGCCCTTGCGAAGCGGCCGGTAGTGCGCGGACGCCTGGTTTCCCCGCCCGTAGACAACCGCGCGTCGCTGCTGCGACGGCTCGTCGAGGGGCGGAAACGTCACCCGAAGAGTCTTACATGTACCTACGGCACAGATGGGGGCCGATACACCACTCTGGTGTCCGAAACTCGATCGATACCTTGTCTAGAGATCCAGGACGGTGACCAGGCGATCAAGCTCTTGGCGGGTGCCGATATCGGCCCTGTGCTGGGGATTGTCGACGTAGTGGCGGATCGCGCCGGCGAGGAAAGCGGCATCGACGGCGAGCCAGCGGTGCATGATGCGTACCACGAAAGCGCCGTAGTCCGGGGGCCGCCGGCGGACCAGGATCGAGATCTGGCGCGGCTTTTCCACCGGTGCCGGTGGCCCGCTCGCAAGCACCGACTCCCAGCGCACGAGCCGGGTGCGCACGGTGCGCACGAGCAGCCCGCCCGGTCGCAGCTCCACGCGCGGTCCGCGGAAGAGCGTCCAACCCGCGACCGTGAAGATCACCGCTACGGTCACGAACGTCTGCACCCAGCCGGCCGCCGAGATGCTCACCTCACCGTCGGGCGCGCGCTCGGTCGCCAGGCCGTTGCCGGCCAGAAACATCAGCATGATGACGAACGGCCCCACCATCCATGGCGACGTCGGCGTCACGAACGCCGGCCGGCCATGGTCCATGGCGAGCAACAGCGCCCGCGGGGCCGGTCGCGGCCGCGGACACAGGCGGGTGAAGGCCAGCAGGGGAACGGCCAGTGCCGTCACCGCGCCGGCCGCGTAGACCGCGAACGCCGGCATGAAGCTCAGCCGCCACGACATCGGCTCGATGCCGAACTCCACGATCACCCGCAGCGCGAACGCGCCGATGCCCAGAAGCAGCGCCGTGGCCTGGACGTTGCTCACGCTGGTGGTCAGATCCTCACGGACGTGTCGGGTCACGTGAGCTCCGGACCGGGTGGTGGGTTCGCCGGGACGGTCATGCTTGGCAGGGTATGGAAACCTTTCGTCCGGCGCGAGTCCGGTTTTGTGCGACGCCGGCGCCACTCAGGCGGCCGGGTGGCGGGTGAGATTGCCCACGGCGCGCTCGACCGCGATGCAGCGATCCTCCACGTAGTCGATGCCGGCATCCGTGGCGATCCGCCGCGCCTCGGGCGAGACGATGTCGAGCTGGAGCCACACCGCCAGCGCACCGACGGCGACCGCCTCCCGGACCACCTCGACCGCGTCGTCGGCCGGGCGAAACACGTCGACGAGATCGACCTTCTCCGGGATGTCCGCCAGTGACCGGTACACCTTCTCGCCGAACAGCTCGTCCGCGTACGGGTTGACCGGGATGATCCGCCAGCCGTGGCGTTGTATCTGGAGCGGCACGGTGTGTGCCGGCTTTTCGGGGTCGCGGGACGCCCCGACCACCGCGATGACCGCGGATTCCGCCAGGATCTGCTGAGGGGTGCGCACGGTCCGACGATAGCTCGCGATCGATCAGGCGTTCGGGGCGCGACCGCGGGCGCGGTCGAGCACGTCGGCGGCCAGCCCGTGGAGCGGGTGATCCGGTGGTGCCGCGCGCAGGATGCTCCGCGCGATCTCGGTCGCCGCGGTGGCGTCTCCCTCGTCGCCGGTCCGCTCGTATCGGGCCAGGTGGATCGCGCCGACGTCGAGGATCCGCTCGAGGTAGTCCATGTGATCGGGCGCGGTCGCCTCGACCGCCGCGTGGGCCGCGCGCAGCGCCGCCGCCAGGTCGGCTTCGTCGCCGGTGACCTCGTAGCGGCCGCGGTGTGCCTGGTGCAGTGCGCTCAGCCGGGTGCCGAGGGCGGGGTCGTCCGGCGCGGTCGTGTCCACCGAGGTCTTGATCTCCGTTAGCGCCGCGTCCAACTCGGCGGGATCCTGCGACACGTACGCGTACCGCAAGAGCCGGGTCTGCCCGAGGTTGCACAGGTACATCGGGCGGTCTTCGTGGTCGCCGGGCGCGGCCGCCAGCGCCGTCTGGTACGACCGGATCGACGCGTCGAGGTCTTCAGTGTCCATAGTGGACACGAAGCGTGCCTGGAGGAAGCCGCCGAGCGTGCTGAGCCGGTTGGTGTACCTGGGGTCGAACGCCGCCGTCTCCGCGATCACCGCACGGGCGGTCGTGATCGCCTCGGTGAGGTCGGCGAGGTCACCGCTGCGGCCGAAGCGGAGGTGCTGTGCCTCCGCGAGGTTCATCCGGAACGCCAGGCTCTCCGACCAGTCCCGGCACTCGCGGATCGCGTGCCGGGTCGCGGTGATCACCCCGTCGATCTCGTCGAGCGGCGATCCGGAGAACGAGAAGACGGCGATCGTCCGCGGGGTGAGCCGCAGCGGCTGGCGCGGCACCTCGGCAAGCTTGCGTATCTGCTCGGCCAGGTCGGGCACCCAGTCGTACACCGGGCCGAGCAGCGACTCGGCCACCTCGCGGTCGTCGCCGCCCGGCCTGGCGACGTCGCGGGCGTGGTGCAGCAGCCCGGCCGCGTGGTACGCGTGGATCCACGCGCCGGCGTCCCTGGTCTCGTCGGTCATCGCCAGCAGCGCCCGCGCGTCACGCACACCGGCCGGGTCGAGCACGTCTTCGGCATCGCCGCTGTTGACGTATCGGTTTACCCGAGCTCGTACCGCGGCGAGAAGCTCATCCAGCGGAGGCACGCTCCGAAGTAGAGCAGGTTCGAACTACAGAAGGGTTAACTGCTCCGGCTCGGGTGGGGGCGGGGGCGACTCGGTCTGGCGGGCATCGCCCGGCTCGGCGCGGTCGAGGCCGTGCCGCCGCGCGGCAATGCGCACCCGCGCGGTCACCTCCCGCTGGTACTCCTTCGGCAGGTAGGAACCCCGCCCGTACAGCCGGCGGTAGTGCGGGGCGAGAGCCGGAAACTCGCGGGTCAACCACGACGCGTACCACTCGCGGGCGCCGGGCCGCAGGTGCAGCGGGATCGGCGTGACGCTGGCCGCGCCGGAGGCCGCGATCGCCGCCACCGTCGCCTCGATCGAGTCGTCGGTGTCGGTGAGGCCGGGCAGGATCGGCGCCATCAGCACACTCACCCGAAAGCCCGCGTCGGTCAGCGTGCGCACCGCGTCGAGCCGGCGTCGCGGGCTTGGCGTGCCCGACTCGACCGACCGCCACATCCGCTCGTCGACGAAGCCCACCGACATCGCGACGCCGACCTGCGTCACCTCGGCGGCCTGCCGGAGCAGGGGCAGGTCGCGCAGGATCAGCGTGCCCTTGGTGAGGATCGAGAACGGGTTGGCGAAGTCGCGCAGCGCCGACAGGATCCTCGGCATCAACTGGTATCGCCCCTCGGCCCGCTGGTACGGGTCGACGTTGGTGCCCATCGCGATGTGCTCGCCCCGCCACTTTGGCGCGGCGAGCTCGCGCCGCACGAGCTCGCCCGCGTTGACCTTCACCACGACCTTGGTGTCGAAGTCGTGGCCCGCGTCGAGATCGAGGTAGGTGTGCGTGCCGCGGGCGAAGCAGTAGCTGCACGCGTGGCCGCATCCGCGATACGGATTGATCGTCCACAGGAACGACATGCGGGACGACGCCGGCACCTTGTTGATGATGCTCTTGGCCTGCACCTCGTAGAAGGTCATGCCGGCGAAGCCCGGCGTGTCGAACGTGCGGGCCACCGCGCCGGGCAGCGCCAGCGGCAGGGGTGGAGCCGCTGGCGCTGGCCCGTCAGGGACCTCTCCGTCGGGGGGAGCCGACAGGTTGTCCCAGCGCATGCAGTCTATTCGAACATGCGTACGAGTCCAGTGCAAGCAATTACGGGCGTGGCGCGCCGGTGCTGTCGCGGCGGACCAACTCGGCGCCGACCTGCTCGATCCGGGGCGCCGTGTGATCGGCCGGCTCCTCCAGAGCGAGTGTCATCGCCCGCGCGCCCATGTCGACGAGCGGCAGCCGCACGGTGGTCAGCGCCGGCGTCACGTCGCGGGCGATCGGCATGTCGTCGAAGCCGATGACGCTCACCCGCTCGGGCACCGCGATGCCGCGCGAGCGCAGCAGCGACAGCGCGCCGATGGCCATCGAGTCGTTGAGCGCGGCCATGGCGGTGAGGTCAGGCTCGGCATCCAGGAGCGCGGCGGCCGCCTCGGCACCGCTCGTGCGGTCGAAGTCGGCGTACGCCACGCGGGTCGCCGGCAGCTTGTGGCCGTGCTCGCGGGCGGCCCGGCGCAGGCCGGCGAGGCGGTCGGTCGTGGTGGTGAGCTGCTTGGGGCCGGCGATCACGCCGATCCGCTCGTGGCCGAGCTCGTAGAGGTGGCTGGCCAGCAGGTAGCCGCCCATCTCGTTGTCGGGCACGACCGCGTCGCCGGCGTGCTCGTGCCGGCCGATCACCGCCACCCGGCCGCCCGTGCTCTCGTACACCCGGAGCTTGCCGTCGAGTGCCTTCGTGAAGTCTTCGTCGTGGTAGCCGGAGCCGGCGAGCACGATCGCGGCGACTTGGTGGGCGCGGAGCAGCTCGACGTACTCCAGCTCCTTGACCGGGTCGCGGTAGCTGTTGCAGATGATGACGAGCCGGCCGTGCGCGGTGGCGACCCGCTGGAGGCCGCGGGTGATCTCCGCGAAGTACGGGTCGGAGACGTCGTGCACGATCACGCCGATCGCGGTGCGGTGCGAGCGCGCCAGGAGCTGGGCGTGCGCGTTCGGCACGTACTGAAGCTCCTCGACGGCGGCCAGCACCCGCTCGCGGAGCGCGTCGGTGACCGGCTTTGAGCTGCCGTTGATGATCCGTGACGCGGTGGCCGGCGAAACGCCCGCACGCCGCGCCACATCGGCAAGCGTCGCCATCTGAGACCTCCGACCCACGCGCACCGGCGCCAGCCCACGGCACCCAGGTTTATTTGCCGACTGAGAATACCGTGGACCTGCCCATATATAGGAAAGGCCTTGCAGCGCAACAGCGACCGCCAGTACCGTGATCGAGGAAAGCGCTTACCTTAGAACGATTGGACCTTCCATGGCCCGCAGGACGATCGGCATCGCGCTCAACGGCGTGACCGGCCGGATGGGATATCGGCAGCATCTGGTGCGGTCGCTGCTGGCGATCCGCGAGCAGGGCGGCCTGCCGTTGCGCGACGGCACCCGGCTGTGGCCGGAGCCGGTGCTCGTGGGCCGGAGCGAGACCAAGCTCCGGGAGATCGCCGACCGGCACGGGCTCACCGACTGGACCACCGACCTGACGGCCGCGCTGGCCCGCCCCGACGTCGAGGTCTACTTCGACTCCCAGGTGACCGCCCAGCGGGAGAAGGCGCTGCGCGCCGCGATCGACGCGGGCAAGCACATCTACACCGAAAAGCCGATCGCCGAAGACCTGACCACCGCCGTCGACCTGGCCCGCCTGGCCGACGGCGCCGGCATCAAGCACGGCGTCGTGCAGGACAAGCTCTTCCTGCCCGGCCTGCGCAAGCTGGCCCGCCTGGTGGAGGGCGGCTTCTTCGGCCGCATCCTGTCCGTGCGTGGCGAGTTCGGCTACTGGGTCTTCGAGGGCGACTGGCAGACCGCCCAGCGTCCTTCGTGGAACTACCGGGCCGCCGACGGCGGTGGGATCACAGTGGACATGTTTCCGCACTGGCACTACGTGCTGGAGCAGATCTTCGGCCGGGTCAGCGCGGTCAGCGCGCACGTCACCACACACATCGGCCGGCGGTGGGACGAGGCCGGCGAGGGATACGAGGCGACCGCCGACGACGCGGCGTACGGCATCTTCGAGATCGAGGGCGGCATCGTCGCGCAGATCAACTCCTCGTGGGCCGTGCGGGTCTACCGCGACGAGCTTGTGGAGTTTCAGGTCGACGGCACCGAGGGGAGCGCGGTCGCCGGCTTGCGTAACTGCCGCATCCAGCACCGCGCCAGCACGCCCAAGCCGGTGTGGAACCCTGACCTGCCCGCCACCGAAGACTTCCGCGCACAGTGGCAGGTCGTGCCGGACAACGAGGAGTTCGACAACGGCTTCAAGGCGCAGTGGGAGCTGTTCCTGCGGCACGTGGTCGACGACGCGCCGTACACGTGGGATCTGTGGGCCGGCGCCCGCGGCGTCCAGCTGGCCGAGCTGGGCCTGCGCTCCGCCCGCGAAGGCCGCCGCATCGAGATCCCAGAGCTGTGACGCGCTTCTCGTTCAACCAGGCGACGGCCAACCGGTGGCCGATCCCCGACCTGGTGGCCGGGTGTGTCGAGGCCGGCGTCACGCGCGTGGGGCTGTGGCGCGAGCAGGTCGCGGAGTTCGGCCTGGAGAAGACCGCGGCGCTCGTGAGAGACGCCGGGCTCGAGGTCACCTCACTGTGCCGCGGGGGTTTCTTCCAAACCCCCCATTGGTACGAGGAGAACAGTCGCGCCGTCGCGGAGGCGCATAGGCTCGGGGCGCCCGTGCTGGTGCTGGTATCGGGCGGGCTGCCGCCCGGTGGCCGTGACATCGACGCGGCCCGCCGCCACGTCGGTGAGGCGATCGGCAGCCTGGTGCCGGTCGCTCAGGACGCGGGGGTTCAGCTCGCGATCGAGCCGCTGCACCCGATGTTCGCCTCGGACCGGTGCGTGGTGTCGACCCTCGGCCAGGCGCTCGACCTCGCCGCGCCCTACCCGGCCGAGGCGGTCGGCGTGGTCGTCGACACCTACCACGTGTGGTGGGACGACACGGTGTGGGCGCAGATCGAGCGGGCCGGGCGGGAGGGGCGGATCGCCTGCTTCCAGGCGGCCGACTGGATCACCCCGCTGCCCGAGGGCGTGCTGCTGGGCCGCGGGCTGCCGGGAGAGGGGTGCATCGAGCTGCGGCGCTTTCGCGAGGCGGTCGATGCCGCCGGCTACACCGGGCCGGTCGAGGTCGAGGTCTTCCACGCCGACCTCTGGGCCCGTCCGGGTGCCGAGATCCTCGCCGACACCATCGCCGCGTACGAGGAGCACGTCAGATAGCGAGGGCGCCCCTCAACGGTGAGGGGCGCCCTCCGCGGCGGGTCTACGTCAGTGGTTGTGGGCGGCGAGCTTCTTGCGGACGTCTTCCATGTCGAGCGCCTGCACCTGCTCGATGAGCGACTCGAGCGCCGACTCCGGCAGCGCGCCGGGCTGCGCGAACACGATCACGCCGTCGCGGATGGCCATGATGGTCGGGATGGACCGGATGTCGAACTTGGCGGCCAGCTCCTGCTGCGCCTCGGTGTCGACCTTGCCGAACACGATGTCCTGGTGCTTTTCCGACGAGCGCTCGTAGATCGGCGCGAAGCGGACACAAGGACCGCACCAGCTGGCCCAGAAGTCGACCAGTACGGTGCCGTCCTGGCTGGTCACCTCGTCGAAGTTCGCCGTGGTCAGCTCAACGGTCGCCATTTGATCTCTCCGATCACGGGGTTTCACCTACGCGTACTGAAACCTAACGAGGCCGGTCAGCATTCCCGACGAACCGGACACCGGGCGTGGCGTGGCGGGCCTCACCAGCACTCTCACGGTGCCCCTACGGCGAGCGTCGAAACAGTGACCAACAGCGATGACTGGCCAATTACCCATGGTGATGGGAGCGATTCCACCAGTTTACCTGCCCGAAACAGTGAAAACCTCGTCCGTGCTGGCCGCCGCCGGCCTTGAAGATCGGTAACGGTAGGTCACAAGTCGTTCGACTCTCACCGACTGTAATGTCACAAAAAGGTAACTGTGACCTCCGTCTCGCCCTGAAACCTTTCTCCAGTGCGAGTTGCACGGCAAAATCAACTGCACAAGCGTGGGCGGCGGGTGCCGGGGAGGGCCCCGCCGCTCATTGCGTCCGGGGTCAGTTTTCCGGTGTTCTACCCTCGACCCCCGGCTTAACCATCGATAAGGCATCCTTGCTCTACGCGGTAGGCGTGAGGGAGGGCGTGGATGCGGTTCGGCCGGTACTACGAGGAGTTCGAGGTCGGCGCGGTTTACCGGCACTGGCCGGGCAAGACCGTCACGGAGTACGACGACCACCTGTTCTGCCTGCTCACGATGAACCACCACCCGCTGCACCTGGACGCCCACTACGCCGAGACGTCCACGCACTTCAAGCGCAACGTCGTGGTCGGCAACTACATCTACTCCCTGCTCCTGGGCATGTCCGTCGCCGACGTGAGCGGCAAGGCCATCGCCAACCTCGAGGTCGAGTCGCTGCGCCACGTCGCGCCCACCTTCCACGGCGACACCATCTACGGCGAGACGACCGTGCTGGACAAGCGCGAGTCGACCTCGAAGTCCGACCGTGGCGTGGTGTCCGTGGAGACGAAGGGCTACAAGCAGGACGGCACGCTGGTGTGCGTGTTCCGCCGGCGGGTCATGGTGCCGAAGAAGGAGTACACGGCCGCCGCGGTGCTCGCCGGCGCGGATCCGGAGCGGCCCAGCTTCCCCGAACCAAAGGGCTGAACACCGACACGCAAGCTCGTGCGGCAAGCCGCGCATTGCCGCAAACTGGGCATATGCTGACCTCGGGAGGTCGCTATGCCGAGCCAATCCGCTTCCGGAGACCCGACACCCACGGCCGCGGGAGCGCGCGGCCTGCGCGGTGAGTCATCGCTGAGCCCAATGGCCCGCTCGCAAGCTCGCGAGCGTATCGGCGGCCAGGTCGCCGCGATGGCGTTCCCGCCGGGTGAGTGGGAGCTGCTCACCCACCTGCCCGCGCGGGTGATCGTGGCAGCCACGTCCGCCGAGCCGGACGGCCCACGCCGCACGGTCGCCGAGGGCCTCGCCGGCCTCGACGCGATCGCCGCCGGGCGGGCGTTCGACAGTGATCTGGTCCGAGCCGTGGTGTCCGCCATCTACGCCGAGGCCGACGACGACCGGCCCGCCGCCGAAGAGTTCACCGACCGGGCCGCCGGCCTCGCCGAGGTGCTGGAGGCCTGCCAGCGGGCGACAGGTGTGCTTGCCGCGCGGGCCGACCCGGCCGACTCGGCGGCATACCGCCAGTGGGTGCAGTCCGTGGCCGCCCGGGTCTGCGGCGCGGCCCGCTCGGGTGGGGTGCTCGGGCTGGGCGGCGAGCAGGTGAGCGCCGCGGAGCGGCGGTTCCTCGACGACCTGGCGGTCGCCCTGGCCCTCGCCTGAGCACCGCTTCGCGGCGGGGTGCCGGCAGCCCGTACCCTCTGATGACCGTGAGTGGTGATGAGCTCGAGGTCGGGGTCGGACCGTGGCCGGGCGATTGGCCGGCCGATCCGCGCCTCGACCCGGAGCTGCTCGCGCACGGCGACCGGCGCAACGTCGTCGACCGCTATCGGTACTGGCGGCGCGAGGCGGTCGTGGCCGACCTGGACCAGCGGCGGCACGACTTCCACGTGGCGATCGAAAACTGGCAGCACGACCTCAACATCGGCACGGTGGTGCGCAACGCGAACGCTTTCCTCGCGGCGGAGGTGCACATCGTGGGCCGCCGCCGGTGGAATCGCCGGGGTGCGATGGTGACCGACCGTTACCAGCACGTGCGCCACCACGAGACGATCGAGGAGTTCGTCGCCTGGGCGCACGCGCACGACTTGCCGGTGGTGGGCATCGACAACCTGCCGGGCGCTCACCCGATGGAGGCGGTGACGCTGCCGCGGCGCTGCGCGCTGCTGTTCGGGCAGGAGGGCCCGGGCCTCTCCGACATCGCGCGGGGCGCCTGCGACCAGGTCTTTTCCATCGCGCAGTACGGGTCGACCCGTTCGATCAACGCGGGCGTCGCCAGCGGGATCGCCATGCACGCGTGGATTCGCGCGCACGCCGGGCCGCCGCCGGAAGGCCTTGACGGGGAGGCGGCAAGGCCCGCACCGTAGTGAGGTGGGCGTTGCGGTGAGTTGCCCTAGATGTGGCGGTCCGGTGCGACCGCCTGACCTGATGCACACCGAGTGGCGCTGCGACGACGACGGCCCGGTGCCGCCGCTCCACGTCGCCGAGCACGTCAGCGCGGACATCGTGGCGAGCGTCCTGGCCGCGGTCGAAAAAGCCCAGGTGGCGACCGGTCGCCCGGCCGTGCCGGTGTGGTGCCCCTGGCCGCTCCAGCAGGGCTGGATGATGACCGGCGTGGCGTGGGCCGGCGACGACCGCACCGGCGTGCGCGCCACCGCCGTGGCATGCAGCGGTCCGTCCCCGCTGCGCGGCGGTCCGGCCGACCTCGTGTTCGTGGCCGAGGAGCCGGGCGTCGGTCTGGGCAACAGGTTCGGCGGTTTGCCCGGGCTCGATCCGGGCGCGCTCATCGCCGACGCGCTGGGCGACGCGGGCCCGCCCGCGGGTGACCACGGTGGACCGCACGCAAAGATCAAAGTGGGCGGTCATCCGACTCCACTGTGGTCTGTGAAGTCGCCGACGGATCGGAGCGCCTATGCCGGAGAAGCCAGGGGAATGTGGCTGTATGCGATAGCCTGGCCGGCGAGTGCGGGTTACCTCCTCGCGGAGCATGTCGTCGTGCACGACCTCTCTGAGTGGCTGCCGCCCGAGCTCGTGTATGGCGCGCCGTCGCCGTACTTGCACGGGAGAGCGTGAATGCGTTTTCCAGTGATTGAACCGAACACGTAAAGACGCTCACTTGTATACTCTGGGTACTGCCGGCACCGGCTCGGCTGGAGTGCGGAGGGACGGCCCGCAATGGTCAAGAAGATCCTCACCTGGGGCGGCATCGCGTTCCTGCTCTTCTTCATCGCCTACCGGCCGGATTCCGCGGCCGACGTGTTCCAGTCTCTGGGCAGCACGGTTGGCGACATCGGGCGGGGGCTTGGCGACTTCGTCACGAGCCTGATCGCATAGCTGTCCATGGGCAGTGCACCGGGCGGACCCCCCGACGACCCTGACGAGCCCGACCGATCCCACCGCCAGCGGGATACGGAGCCCATTCCCCGCATGCCGCGGGGCGACGAGGGCCCGGGCTACAGCGATGACGCCGCCTTCTCGACCGGCCCTTCCTATTCGGACGGCCCGGCCTACTCCGAAAATGCCAGCTATGCCCACGACGACGGGCGCGGTGGCTACCTGCCTCCCGAGTTTTCCGAAGACGAGCTGGCCGGCCTGCGCACCGACGCCGCGGGCATGCCGATCGGGCCGCGGCGCGTGCTCCCGCTCGAAGACGAGCCGAGCTCGCTGGTCGCCCGATACCTCTTCCCTACGGAGCGTTACCGCGGGGAGTGGAAGCGGCACTGGATCCACCTGACCACGCCGCTGCTGATCGGCACCGCCGCGACCTTCGCGCTCGGCTACCTCTCCGGCTTCCTCGCCCGCCAGGATGTCCGCGGCCTCACCACCGCCGCCGTCATCGTCTGGTTCGGCGTCATGGGCTGGGTGGCGTGGCAGGTCGGCGACTGGTATTTCGACCGGTTCATCCTGACCAACAAGCGCGTCATGGTGGTCAACGGCATCATCACCCGCAAAGTCGGCATGATGCCGTTGCTGCGCGTCACCGACATGAAATACGAGCAGTCCCCGCTCGGCCGCATGCTCAACTACGGCACGTTCGTGCTCGAGTCGGCCGGCCAAGATCAGGCGCTCCGCGAGGTCAAACACCTGCCCAACCCCAATGAGCTCTATCTTCGCGTGGTCGAGGAGATGTACGAGCCGCAGGCGGTCGAGGCGCGCCTCGGTAAAGACGCGGAAGACATCAAGGCCGACGACGGGGCCTAACGCTGGTTTGGCCGTCCGTGCCATGTTCCTTGCCCAAAGGCTGTGACAACCTTCGGGAGGACACATGTCATGGGGAGGCGATGGTGTCGGCCGCCAGGCAGGAAATGGAGGAGGAGTTCCGCGAGTTCGTCGCGGCTCGCTCCGCTGCCCTGCTGCGCACGGCTTACCTGCTGGCCGGTGACTGGGCCACGGCCGAAGATCTCCTACAGACCGCCCTCACCAAGACCTACCTGGCGTGGAAGCGGCTGGGTGAGATCGAGGCCGTCGAGCCGTACGCGCGACGCGTGCTGGTCAACACCGCCACGAGCTGGTGGCGGCGGCGGTGGCACGGCGAGCGGCCCACCGAGATCCTGCCCGAGCGGGCCGCCCCCGACCAGATCGACGAGCAGCTTGAGCGCGACGCGCTGTGGCGGCACGTCAAGGCGCTGCCGGCCCGCCAGCGCGCGGTGCTGGTCCTGCGCTTCTACGAAGACATGACCGAGGCGCAGACCGCCGCGCTGCTCGACATCTCCACCGGCACGGTCAAGAGCCAGACCTCGCGCGCCCTGCACACGCTGCGCCAGCGTCTTGGTGCCGCCGGCCTCGCGCCGGAGGCTGCGGAAGCCGGCGTCCAGGGCGACGCCCGGGCAAAGCGCGGGCCAGCCGGCCCCGCGCCGGAGCCCAAGCCCGCACCCACCCGCGTGCGGCCGGCACCGGTCCTGCCGATTCCGCCGATCCCGGCACCCGCCGCCGGTCTGGAGCGCGGGTGACGATGGGCGAGCCGGACAACCTGCGGCCGTCGCCAAGGCGTCCAATGGGCGTGGCATCGGACGATCTGGAGCAGGCACTTCGGGAGACGCTTTCGCGTGCCGCCGCCCCGGGGCAGGCGGTGGGCGGGCACGACCCCGGCGGGCAGGCGATCCGCAAGGGGCGTCGCATCAGCCGGCGTCGCTCCGTCGCGGGCACCGTCCTGCTCGTCGCCGCGACAGCCGTCGCCACCGTCGGCGTGGTCCGGCTCAACCCTGAGGAGGGGCGCTACCAGGGGCCCGCCTGGGTGGCCGACCCCGATCCGGAGATCAACCAGTCGCTGCCCGCGGTCGAGCCGACCACCGCCGTGCCGGCTCCCATGGGCAGCCTCGACAGCGACCCGATGTCCGCCGTCGACGTGCCGGTCGACCTTGTCGTCTCCACCCAGCTGCGTACGTCGAGCGGCACCGCGATCACGCTGCCCCAGATCGGCACCGTGACGCGGGCACACGAGACAAACAAGGGCTGGCTCGTCGTCGGTGTCCCGCCCGCTGGCGGCGCCACCCTCTGGTACGTGGCGCCCGACGGCTCCTCGATCCAGGTGCTTCCCGCGGTCGACGCGGTGGCGGTGGCTCCCGACGGCCGCCGGGTCGCCTGGCGCGACAGCGCCCGCCTCTTCAGCGCCGTCGTCGAGCAGGGCGCCCTCAAAGACGCCACGCAGACGGCCGCGCCGTTGGAAGGGCGGCCGGTGAGCTTCGTGGGGCAGGGCGTGCTCATGGAGCGCTCGGCCTCCGGCGCTTCGCGAAACGGGTTCGACGTGTGGTGGCCGCGCCAGGACACGCTGTACACCCCGGTGTGGACGGCGGGCACCTCCGAGATCTACGGGCCGTTGCCCGACGGCCGCACGGTCGTCGGCCAGGTCTCCGCCGAGGCGGGCGACCGCCCGTGCCTCGCGCTCCTCGACGCGGTCAACGCGCTGACCGTGCTCAAGACGGCCTGCGCCCTTCAGCTCAACCCGCGTGGCGCCGGCACGGTCTCGCCCGACGGTCACTGGCTGGTGGCCGCCGGCGCCGGCCGGGCGCGGCTCGTCGACCTGCGCGTCGCCTTCAACGGCAAGGCCAGCGCGGCCGACGCCGGTCCCGCGCTGAGCGACCAGGCCGCCTGGGCCGGCCGCGACACGCTTGTGCACGTCTCCCGCGAGGGCGACCTCATGCGCGTCAAGGCGGGAAAGAAGCCGCAGGTCGAAGAGGTGCCGGTGCCCGGCGCCGACGGCAACGACCGCCTGCTCGTGGTGGACCCCATGCTTGTCTGATGCGCATCGACCTGCACGCACACACCACCGCCAGCGATGGCACCCTCACCCCCGCCGAGCTGGTCGCCGCCGGCGCGGAGGCCGGCCTCGACGTGCTGGCCATCACCGACCACGACACGACGGCCGGTTGGGCGCCCGCCGAGCAGGCCCGGCCCGCCGGCCTCGTGCTGGTGCGCGGGGCCGAGCTGTCCTGCCGGTGGTACGGGCAGGTGCCGGCCATCCCGCTGCACCTGCTTGCGTACCTTTTCGACCCCACCGCACCAGCCTTGGTGGCCGAGCTGGCCCGGGTGCGGCGCGGCCGCGTGGAGCGGGCTCAGCGCATCGTCGAGCTGTTGCGGGCCGACGGGGTCGACGTGACCTGGGACGAGGTGCACGGGTACGCCGCCGGCGGCACCGTCGGGCGGCCGCACATCGCGCGGGCGCTGATCCGGGCCGGTTTGGTGGCCGACACCGACGAGGCGTTCGAGGATCGGTGGCTGGGCGAGCGCTACCGGGTGCCCAAAGAGGACACCGACGTGTTCGAGGCGGTGCGGCTGGTGCGCGCG
Organism: Phytohabitans sp. LJ34; assembly: GCF_052068095.1. Classification (NCBI taxonomy): domain Bacteria; kingdom Bacillati; phylum Actinomycetota; class Actinomycetes; order Micromonosporales; family Micromonosporaceae; genus Phytohabitans; species Phytohabitans sp. LJ34. The sequence continues at coordinate 68,480 of NZ_JBQHDG010000019.1, forward strand.
GCCGGTGGCGTGCCGGTCTTCGCCCACCCGAAGGCCACCAAGCGCGGCAAGGTGGTGCCCGACTCGCTGATCGTGGACCTGGCCGCGGCCGGCCTCTTCGGTTTGGAGGCCGACCACGAGGCACACTCGCCCGCCGAGCGCGAGCACGTGCGCGGGCTCGCCACCGAGCTGGGGCTGGTGGTGACCGGCTCGTCCGACTTCCACGGCACGCACAAGCAGGTCAAGCTCGGCGCGTACACGACGGAGCCCGCCGTGTACGAGGCGATCGTGGCGGCCGCCTCGGGTGTACCCGTCCTCGGAGCATGATCAGTCCTCTAGCGTGACCTTGTGGATCTCAAGCTGTTCGGCGAGGTTTTTGTCACGCTCCTCGTGATCATGGATCCGCCGGGCATGGTGCCGATCTACCTCGCGCTCACCGGCACCCTTTCCGCGCGGGAGCGCAACCGGGCCGGCACGCAGGCCGTCGCGCTCGCGTTCGGCGTGATCGTAGTCTTCGCGGTGGCGGGCCAGACGCTCCTCGACTACCTCCACGTCGACCTGCCCGCGTTGCAGGGCGCCGGCGGCCTGCTGCTGATCCTTATCGCGTTGGAGCTGCTCACCGGCCGTACCGGCGACCCCAACCAGCAGGTCACCTCCAACATCGCGCTGGTGCCGCTGGGTACGCCGCTGCTCGCCGGCCCCGGCGCGATCGTGGCGACGATGCTCTTCGTCCAGCGGGCCGACGGCGTGGCCGACCACGTCGCGGTCGCGGTCGGCATCGTCGCGGCGATGGCCGCGGTCTGGCTGGCGCTGCGTTTCTCGGGCGGGATCGTGAAGGTGCTCCGCCCGAGCGGCATCGAGGTGCTGACCAGGATCGCCGGCCTGCTGCTGGCCGCCATCGCCGTGCAGTTGATCGCCGACGCGGTGGCCGCTTTCGTGCGGGAGTACACGAACGGCGGGTGAAGCCGCCGATTGTCGTACGCCAGTGGGAGGATCGTGGGGTGACTTCCGCGACCCCGCGCACGCGCGGCGCCGGGCGGCCGGTGCCGGAGCAGCTCGGCTTCGAGGGCATGCCGGAGCGGCTCTTCGTCTGCACGCCCAGCAAGCTGGGCTCTTACGAGGATTGCCCGCGCCGCTACCGATACTCCTACGTTGACCGTCCGACGCCGCCCAAGGGCCCGCCGTGGGCGCACAATTCGCTGGGCGCGAGCGTGCACACCGCCTTGCGAAACTGGTTCGCCCTGCCCGCCGACCGCCGCCGCCCCGAGGCGCTGCCCACCCTGCTCAAGGGCACCTGGGTGCGCGAGGGCTACCGCGACGAGGCGCAGGAGCGCACGGCATACCGGCGGGCGCTGGAGTGGCTAGAGTCCTATGTGGAGACCCTCGACCCGGCCGTCGAGCCACTCGGCGTCGAGCGGGTCGTGGCGGTAAAGACCGCGGTGCTGGCCTTCAACGGCCGCGCCGACCGCATCGACTCCCGCACCGGTCCCGACGGACCCGAGCTGGCGATCGTCGACTACAAGACCGGCCGCTCGGGCCTCGACGCCGACGACGCCCGAGGCTCCCAGGCGCTCGCGCTGTACGCGTACGCGGCCGAGCGGGTCTTCCGCCGCCCCTGCCGCCGGGTCGAGCTGCACCACCTCCCGTCCGGCACGGTCGCGGCACACGAGCACACGCCGGAGTCGCTGGCCCGCCAGGTCACCCGCGCCGAAGACACCGCCCGCGACATCGTGGCCGCCGAGCGCGCGGTCGCCGACGGGGCAGACCCCGACGCGGCGTTCCCGACGACACCCGGCCCGATCTGCACCTGGTGCGACTTCCGCAAGAGCTGCCCGGCGGGCGTCGAGGCACCGGCCAAGGACCCCTGGGCCGCCGTCGACCGCGTGCTCACCCCACCCCCGGCCGATGGGTGAGGCCACGGGAGCAGCGGTCTTGACCACGACCGGACGTCGCGGTAGCTCGCTCTAGAGAGCTTTCGGAGTCGGGGTAGCGGCGGTTACACGCGGCGACGACGACCCCATTGCATTCCCGGATCGCCGATCCGGGAACAGACATTCTGGACAAACGCCGGCCACCGCCCGGCGCGAGCTCCGTCACCACGCCCCCTTTCCTCCCGGCCGGTTGCGCGCAGGGTGAGCGTGGCCAACGGCGGACGGGTGAGGCCGCGGGAGCAGCGGTCTGGACCACGACGGACGCCGCGGTAGCTCAAATCTCTGTCTAAATAGGGGGTCGAAGCCACCCCGACTCCGAAAGGTCTCTGGATAGGGCTTAGCGGCCGAAGCCGAAAGGCCTCTAGACCGTGGCCGGCGTCGAGGGCGTCGGCGGGAGGCGGTAGACGGAGACGTGTGATCGGGAGTCGGCGGTGAAGTCGGCGCCGGACCAGTCGGCGTGCCGGCTCTCCAGCTCAAACCCGGCCATCTGGGCCATGAGGTCGAGCTCGGCCGGCCAGATGTAACGGTGCGGGCTGCGGCCTAGTCGCGCCTCCTTGCCCTCGCCGAAGTGAAAGTGGTGCGAGACGACGTGCTGGCGGAGCACGTCGTAGGTGTCCAGGCCGATGTAGCCCGCCTCGGTGTGCCACACCACGGCCTGCTGACCCGGCGGGAGCTTGCGCAGCTCGGGCACCCACAGCTCGATGACGAACCGGCCACCGGGTGTGAGGTGGCGGGCGGCGTTGCGGAAGCAGGCGACCTGCTCGGCCTGTTCGAGCAGGTTGGAGATCGTGTTGAAGACCAGGTAGACCAGCGTGTAATCGCCGGGGGCGACCGTCGTGCTCATGTCGCCGATGATGACCGGGAGCGTCGCTTCGTCCACTTTGGCGCGGAGGCGCTCGACCATCGGGCGCGACAGCTCGATGCCGGTGACGGGCACGCCCCGCTCGGCGAGGGGGATGCCCACCCGGCCGGTGCCGATGGCAAACTCCAGCGCGGACCCGCCGTCGGCCAGGGCGACCAGGCGGTCTACGGTCGGGCCGAGCACCTCGGGTGCGAACATGCCGCGACCTGGCGTGTCATAGCTCTCGGCGGCCTCGACGTCCCAGATCTCCTCTTGGCGCATACGCCCACGATCGCCGCGGGCGGCCCGGCGCGTCCAACGATTTAGCCGGGGACGGAGTCGACGGCCCGGCGGGCGGCGCGCTCCATGGCTTGCTTGTAGATCGGGCCGGTGCGGTAGCGCTTGGGCAGGGTGGCCACGAGCAGGCGTAGGCCGCGCACGGATACACCGGCGGAGACGTCGGCCAGGGGGAGGCCCAGTGCGCCGTACATGCGGCGGGCCCACGGCGGCAGCAGCGAGAAGGCGGTGGCGGCGATACCCATGTAGGCCAGGCGCACCGGTGTGAGGCCCAGGCGCCAGGGGAGCGGCGGGTGGCTGAGGAAGAAGAACGTCTCCGCCGCCGCCTTGCTCATGCCCAGCTCGGGACGGACCCGCTCGTAGTACTCGGCCACCTCGGCGGCCGTGCCGGGCACGGTGGCGGGGTCGAGGCCGACCAGTGCGGCGACGCGGCGCTGCTCGGTGTAGTAGGCGTCGACCTCGGCCGCGGTCAGGCGCACGCCGGCGCGGCGGGCCGTGGAGACGAACGACTCGACCTCGGCCACGTGCACCCACCGCAGCAGGTCGGGCTCGTCGACCCGAAACTCGGCGCCGGTGCGCGGGTCCGTGGCGCGCAGCCGCGCGTGCAGCGCGCGCACCCGGCGGCCGGCGGCCTCGGCCTGGGCGGTGGTGCCGTAGATGGTGGTGCCCACGTACTGCGAGGTGCGCACCAGCCGGCCCCACGGGTCGGCCTTGTAGTCGGAGTTTTGCACCACGGCGGCGACCGCCAGGGGATGCAGGGCCTGGAGGTAGAGCGAGCGCAGGCCGCCGACGAAGAGGATCGGCTCCTCGTGCACGCGCCAGCTCACCGAATCGGGACCGAAGAGGCCGAGATCCTCAGATGTCATCGGCCTTGCGAGCCTGGCAGATCGGGCACAGGCCCCAGTACGTCACCTCGGCCTCGTCGATCTGGAAGCCGTGCGAGACGTGGGGGTCGAGGCAGGGCGCCTCGCCCACGGCGCAGTCGATGTCGGCCACCTCGCCACAGCCGCGGCAGACCACGTGGTGGTGGTTGTCACCGGCGCGGGCCTCGTAGCGGGCGGGGCTGCCAGCGGGCTCGAGACGGCGGGCCAGGCCGGCGCGGGAAAGCGCGCCGAGCACGTCGTAGACGGCCTGGGTGGAGACCGAGTCGAGACGGGTGCGCACTCGACGAGCGATCTCGTCGACCTCCAGATGGCCACCGCCGGCCAGCACATCGAGCACCGCGAGCCGCGGTCGCGTTACCCGCAGGCCACGCGACCGCAATAGCTCCTCGCCGTGCATCTAGCAATAACAGCACGTGGATTCGTCACCAGCAAGGCAGGCGGAACCTGGATGAACCGCCTCGACTCTGTCCGCGTAACCCCACTGACAAGGGGCCACATCCGCGAGACGGACAAATCGTACGATGATCTCGCGGTTACGTGGATCCCTGAAGGAGGACTCGTGTTCGACGAGATCATGGGCCTGCCGACGCATCCCCTCGTGGTGCACGCCGCGGTGGTCTTCATCCCACTGCTGGGGCTTGCCGCGGTGGTCTACACCTTGGTCCCTCGCGTGCGGTTGCGGATCGGCTGGGCCGCCGCGCTGCTCGCGATCGCCGGACCGGCCGCGGCGTTCGTGGCCCGGAAGTCCGGAGAGCGGCTGGAGGAGCGGCTCGTCGCCGCCAACTACGGCCAGGAGATCCTCGACAAGGTCAACGACCACCAGGGGTACGGCGATCTGACCTTCTGGTTTAGCCTCGGCCTCGGTGCCGGCACACTGCTGCTCGTCTTCGTCACCAACGGCCTGACGAGCGGCCGCGGCACCGCAGGCGGCGTGCCACTCTGGCTGACCTGGGTGCTCGGCGCCGCGGTGATCATCCTGGCCGGCGTCACCGGCGTCTACGTCTTCCTGACCGGCGACTCAGGAGCCGACGCCGTCTGGAGCGGCATCTAGAGACCTTTCGGGATCAGGTGGCGCCGTCGTGGTGCGCCTCGAGCTTGAGTTTGCCCGGGTCCGTGTCACTCGCGGATCGCTGCTCCCGCCGGAGACCGCGCGGGTCGGCGGCGAGCTGGCGCTCGCCGAAACCCCCGCCCCGCGCTGCCAGGTCCGCGCCGCAAGCCCACCGGGCCGGACCCTTGTCGGACGGGGGTGCCCGCGGGTCGCACCGGTTATGACACGGCGCTATCAGCCCAGGGGCCGGGACTTCGAGATCTAGGAGGCTTAGGGCTGATATGGCGCGCTAACTCTCCAAGATCTGGCATCGGAGCTGCTCACATACCCTGCGGCCGTTACTGTCAGCGACGAAGCCCTGCCGTCAACAGACATTGCCGGCAAATCCCCTCCCCGGAGGGGTGACCGCGACCAACCGTGAAGGGCGAGGCCGCGGGAGCAACGGCCCGGACCACGACGGACATCGCGGTAGCCCAATCTCCGTCCTAACAGGAATTCAAAGCCAGTCCACCCCGACTCCGAAAGGTCTCTAGTGGGGTGGCCACAAACCTTCACCCGGGCGGCGAAGCCGGCCACCGTTTGTGGCCACCGCACTGGGAGCGTCGTCAGAAGAGCGCGCGCGAGCAGAGCAGGCAGACGACCACCACGAGCACGGCCGCGGCGATCATGCCGATCCCGTACGTCAGCGTGCGCGCGCTTCGCTCCTCCTCGTCGATCCCGACGCTGTCCTGCCGGGGGAGCTCGCGGGGCGCGGCCGGCTGCATGACGATCGGCGGACGCCACCCCCTCGGCGGCGGTGCGCTGGGCGGTGGGCCCGGGTATGCCGGTGGAGCCGGCTCGGTGGGAGGCGGCGCGGGCGGGGGCGGGGTGCTGCCGTCCGCTGGCCGCCGCCAGAACTCGTCGTCGGCCGGGCCGCCGTTGCGGGTCGTCACGCTGACCGACGCTATCAACGCCAACCGGTCCCCCGCGGTTAACCATGCCTCGGTACGCTGCTTGGCGTGAACGGGGCGGAAGACCTGCGCGAAGATCCGGACCGCCTGGTCGACCTCGATGAGGACGATCTCCCGGTGCTGCCGGACCAGACTCGCGACGACACCGATCGTGGCTGGGGCGAGTGGTCGCATTCCAACGACGACCGCCTGCTGGAGGATCGACCCCCGCACTGGGAGTAGTCACTTCGGCCGCACGATCACGCCGAAGCGGGTGCCGTCGGGTAGGCCGACGATCGCGCGTGCCCGCTCCGGGCTGAGGGCCAGCAGCACCGCGCCGTCGGCGCCCACCACGCCCAGCACGAGCGCGTCCCGTGCCTGAAGCGCGGGCTGTCGGGGCGACGCCGTGGCCGCACCGGCGCCGCTCGCGGCGAGGAGGTCGACCCGGTCGCCTGGGTGGACGAGCGCCAGCACAGCGGGCTCGGCCAGCCGCACCGGCACGCCCACCGCACCCGGTGGCACGGCCAGGCGACCGCTCGGGTCGACGGAAGGCGCCGAGGCGACGGCCGCCGGCGGTGGTGGAGGGCAGGCGGCGGGGTCGCGGGCGTAGAGCGCGGCGACCGCGGTCAGCAGCAGCGCGGCGATCAGCCCGGCGCGCAGCATGGTGCGGCCGCGCGGCATCCGGGGTCGGCGTACGGGGTCGAGGGTGGGCTCCCGCATGCCGAGGACGGTAGGTGGCCGCCGGTGAGGTCTGCTCGGTGCGCCCGGGCGCCTGTGGATAACCGGCCCGGGTGTGGATAACGCCCCGACGGCCGGTAGATCTGCTAGGAGGTCGTCGCCGCGGCCGGCTTGGTCGAGCTGGACGTGGACGACGACGATGACGTCGTCGACGAGGACGAGGACGTCGTGGAGGAGGACGTGGTCGACTTCTCCGGCGACGAGGTCGAGGACGACGACTTCTCCGAGGAGGACGACGAGTCGGTGGAGGACTTGTCGGCCGATGAGCGGGAGTCGGTGCGGTAGAAGCCCGAGCCCTTGAACACGATGCCGACGGAGTTGAACAGCTTGCGCAGGCGGCCCTCGCACGCCGGGCACTCGGTCAACGGCTGGTCGGTGAAGGACTGCACCGCCTCGAGCTGGTGGCCGCACGCGGTGCAGGCGTACTGGTAGGTGGGCAACGGATCCTCCGCAGACTGGCACTCCACTAATCCGAGTGCTAATCATGCGCCAAGAACGTCCACGCGTCCACTTCAAGCGGGCAACATCACCAGGCCGTGACCTGGCGTGATCACCGCGCCCACCCGCCGGTCGTGCGGCTCGTCGGGCACCTCCTCGACCACCTCGCCGTCGTGCAGCAGGGCCACGACCAGGGTCTCCGGTGGCACCCGGGCGAGCGCGCGGTCGTACGAGCCGCCGCCCCGGCCCAGCCTCGCGCCCCGCACGTCGACCGCCACGGCCGGCACCACCACCATCTCGGCGGTGGCGATCGAGTCCGGCCCCAGCCGGCGGCCGCTGGGCTCGCGCAGCCCGTGCGGGCCGGGCGTGAGCGAGTACGGACCGTGGTAGACGGCCCAGTCGAGGTCGAGGTCGGGCAGCACGACCGGGAGCAGCACGCGCCCCTCCGGGCTCAGCATGCCGGCGAGCGCGTCCGGCAGCCCGGGGCCGCCCGGCTCCGCCCCGACGGGGACGTAGCCGGCGACGCAGGCGGGCCCCTGGCGGCGTACCAGAGTGGCAAGCTCGGCCACGACGCGGGCCGACGCGTCCTCCAGCGACGGTGCCGGCAACGACCGGCGGCGGTTGAGCAGCGCGGCCCGTAGGGTCGCTTTTCGCGGAAGATCCGATAAATCCGGCACGCAACACTCCTGCCATAACCCGGCCGCGTTATTCCCCTTGTGTCAGCATCGCACCGAGAGGGAGGAAACCGAGAGGGGGATCGGTGACGCTGCGTGGGCGGCTTACCACCGCTTTCCTCGCCGTCGTGCTCGGTCCTGTGCTGCTCGGAGCCTTCTTCGTGGGCGCCACCGTGGCGGCGGTGAGCCGCGACCGGTCGGTCGATCGGCTGGACGTCGCCGCGACCACCGTCCGGTCCTCGGTCGGCGCCCTCTGCCAGCAGCTGCACGCGGTGGCCGACGCCGTCGCCCTCCCGTCCACGCCAGAGCTGCGCCTCGCGGTGGCCGACCAGGTGATCGCCCGCGGGCTCGCCGCGGTGGTGCAGGTCGACGGCGTCACCACGCCCGGCGGCCCGGCGCGGCCGTGGGCCGACTGCTCCGGGGCGGCACCGGAGGGGTTCCAGGCGCTCGCCGTGCGGGTCGAGATGCGCGACGCCGCCGGCGCCGTCCTCGGCTGGGTCGAGGCCGCGCAGGCCGTCGACGCGGCCTTCGTGCGCCGGCTCGCCGACGCGGCGGGCGCGGCGGTCACGACGCGGGCCGGTCCGACCTACACCACCGAGTCGCCCCGCCACCGCGACGCGGTGGTCCAGGCAGCCCTGGGGGTACGTGGAGAGTCCGTCGCCGAGTCGGCACCCGGCCGCTACGTGCGGCGCCTCGACCCCTCGCCCGGCCAGCCGCTGCCGCTCGCGCTCTCGGTGCCGCGCAGCGAGCCGGACGGGATCTACGCCGTGCTCGTGGCCGCCGTGGTGCTGGCCGGGCTGCTCGCGGTGCTCGCCGCCTGGTGGCTGGCCCGCTCGACCACCCGTCCGCTGGCCGAGCTCGGGCGTGCCGCCGACCGGGTGGCCGGCGGCGACCTGGCCGCCCGCGTTCCGGTGCGGGCCCGCGACGAGGTGGGGCGGCTGGCCGCGGCGTTCAACCGGATGACCCGCGAGACCCAGTCGTACGTGCGGGCGCTCACCGCCAGCCGTGACCAGCTCCGCAACCACCTCGCCGTGCTGGGTGACACGCTCTCCAGCACCCACGACCTGCACCGCATCCTCCAGGTGATCCTCCAGACCGCACTCGCCGCGACCGGCGCGCGGGCCGGCGTGGTGCTGCTGCTCGACCCGGCGACTGGGGTACTCGTCGCGCAGTGCGCGGAAGGGCTGGAGGATCCCGATCCCCGGGTGCCGGTGGGTCGAGGTCTCCTCGGGACGGTGGCCGCCACTGGCGAACCGCTGCGCGGGCGGGTCGACCGGGACGGGCCGCCGATGCTGGACGACGAGCCCCGCTGCCGTACGTACGTGGCCGTGCCCTTCGCCAGCCCCACCCACGGCGCGGACCTCGAGCCGCCCGCGCTCGGCGTGCTCGCCCTGTACGACCGGCTGGGCATGGACGAGTTCGACGACGCGGACCTCGTCACGCTCCGCACGTTCGCGGGGCAGGCGGCGGTGGCCGTGGACAACGTGCGGGTACACGAGGAGGCGCAGCGGCTCTCGCTCACCGACCCGCTCACCGGGCTCTGGAACTACCGCTATCTGAAGGAATCGGTGCGCCGTGAGGTCGAGCGGGCCAGCCGCTTCGGCCGCATGCTCGCGGTGCTCGCGCTCGATCTCGACCGGTTCAAGGAGGTCAACGACACCCACGGGCACGCGGCGGGTGACGCGGTGCTCGCCGAGTTCGCCCGGCGGGTGCGAGCCGAGGTGCGCGAGGTCGACCTCGCGTTCCGGCAGGGGGGTGAGGAGTTCGTGGTGCTGCTGCCGGAAACCGACGCGCGGGGTGGCGCGACCGTGGCCCAGCGCCTGGGCGCGGCGGTCCGCGACACGCCGATCACCTGCGGTGACGAGGTCATCGAGGTGTCGGTCTCGATCGGCATCGCCGTCTATCCGGACCACGGCGTGACCGGAGCGCAGGTGCTGGATGCGGCCGACGACGCCCTGTACGCGGCGAAAGCGGCCGGACGCGACACGTACCGGATCGCGGCGGATGGTAAGCGCCCGGAGTCCCGAGAGCTACCCGTGCTGGCCGGCGCGGCCCCGCCCGACGACGATCTACCCCGGGCCGGCGGCGCGTCACCTGGGACTCACCCGCCGCGACAGAGCCGTGGCCGATAGTCTCGCGGCATGTCGGAGCACGCAGCCACCACCCTCCCCTCTGGTCGGCGAGCCGTTAAGGCGGTCATCCCGGCCGCCGGCCTGGCCACCCGTTTCCTGCCCGCCACGAAGGCGGTGCCCAAGGAGCTGTTGCCGGTCGTCGACCGCCCGGTCCTCCAGTACATCGTGGAGGAGGCCGCGGCCGCCGGGATCAGCGACGTCCTGCTCATCACCGGGCGCGGAAAGACATCGATGATCGACCACTTCGACCGCCAGCCGTACCTGGAGGCGCGCCTGGAGGAGAAGGGCGACCAGGAGCGGCTCGCGGCGGTGCGCCGGCCCAGCCAGATCGCCGATATCTACGCCTGCCGCCAGCACGAGCCGCTCGGGCTCGGCCACGCGGTCGGGGTCGGTGAGGCGCACGTCGGCGACGAGGCGTTCGCGGTGCTGCTCGGCGACGAGTTCGTCGACCTGGCCGAGCCGCTGCTGCCGGCGATGCTGGAGCTTCAGGCGCGCACCGGCGGCATCGTGCTGTCCTTCATGGAGGTGGCGCCCGAAGAGACCAAGCGCTACGGCATCGCCTCCGTCGCCGACCCCGAGCCGGAGGTCGCCGACATCGGCGAGGTGGTGCGGGTGACCGGCCTGGTGGAGAAGCCCGCGATGGAAGACGCTCCGAGCAACCTGGCGGTGCTGGGGCGATACATCCTGCCGGGCACCATCTTCGACGCGATCAAGCGCACCAAGCCGGGCAGCGGCGGCGAGATCCAGCTGACCGACGCGATGGCGCTACTGCTCTCCGAAGGGACACCGGTGCACGGCATCGTCTACCGCGGCACCCGCTACGACACCGGCATGCCGCTTGGCTACCTTCAGGCGGTCGTGCAGATCGCGAGCCAGCGCGAGGATCTGGGCCCGGCGTTCACTTCGTGGCTGCGTGATTTTGTGGGGACACGGACATGACAGCCACGGCCGATGCCGAGGCGGCCGCCAACGAGCTGACGCCGCTCGCCGACTACCTGGGCAGCGTGCTGCGCAGGCTGCGGCCGCTGCCACCGCTCGACCTCGACCTCACCCAGGCGTACGGCAACGTGCTCGCCCAGGACGTGGTGGCGGCGCACGCCTACCCGGCCTTCGACCAGGCCGCGGTCGACGGGTACGCGGCCCGGTGGGAGGACGTCGCCGCCGCGTCCGCCTCGCTCGACGGGGCGCCGCGGGCGAGCGGTGTGCGGCTCAACGTCGTGGGTGACCTCGGCGCGGCCAGCTGGCGGCCGGTGCGGCTCACCGCGGGGACCTGCTTCTCGGTCGCCGCGGGCGCGCCGCTGCCGGCCGCCGCCGACGTCGTGGTGCCGGTGGAGTGGACCGACCAGGGCATGGCCGCCGTCGAGATCTTCCAGGCCCCCAAGCGGGGGTACGGGCTGCGCCGCGCCGGCGAGGAGCTTCCCGCCGGCACGGTGCTGGCCCGGGCCGGCACCGAGATCAACCCGGCGCTCGTGGCGGTGTTCGCGGCCACCGGCATCGGCCACGTGGTGGTCCGCTCCAGCCCGCGGGTGGTCGTCGTGGCCACCGGCGACGAGCTCGTCGACGTCGGTCGGGCCAGCCAGCCCGGCCAGGTGGTCGACGCCAACTCGCACGCGCTCACCGCCGCGGCGGTGGAGGCCGGGGCGATGGCCTACCGGGTGGGCATCTGCGACGACGACCCCGAGGGGCTGCGGGGGCTTCTCGAGGACCAGACGCTGCGCGCCGACCTCATCGTGACCACCGGAGGCACCGGCACCGGACCGGGCGACATGATGCGCCGCATCCTCTCCCGCCGCGATGGCGCGGTGACGTTCGAGGAGGTCGCACTGTATCCCGGAACCACCCTGGGATTCGGTACGGTCGGTGGTGAGGAGGTGCCGATCGTGTGTCTACCGGGTGAACCCGCGGCCGCACTGATCGGCTTCGAGGTCCTGGCCCGCCCCGCCATCCAGCTGCTCGCCGGGGCCGAGCCGGTCTTCCGGCCGAGCGTGCGCGCCCACCTGCTGGAGACCGTGCCGTCGCCGGCGGGGCTGCGCGAGTTCCGGCCGGCCCACGTCGCCGAGCGGCGTGGCGGGGGATACACGGTGCAGCCGCTGCCCGGCGGGCCGTACACGATGTCCGGGCTGGCCGACGCCAACGGGCTGCTGGTCCTGGGCGAGAAGGTCACCACCGCGACCGCCGGCTCCACCGTGGATGTGCTGCTGCTGGACCGGCGCAGATGATCTTCGGGGTGTCGCCGGGATGGCCGGTCGTCTTAGTCGACGGGCACGTCTCGCTGCGCCCCTACCGCCGCTCCGACGCCAACACCTGGTCAGAGGTGCGCCGGGCCAACCAGGAGTGGCTCGCACCGTGGGAGTCGTCCCCACCCGGCCCGTGGGCCGAGCTCAACTCGCCGAGCGCCTTCCGGTACGTGCACCGCGACCAGCGCCGCTCGGCCCGGCGCGGCGAGAGCATGCCGTTCGCGGTGTGCCTGCGCGGCCACCTTGTCGGCCACCTCAACCTGGGCAACATCGTGCGCCGCGCGTTCTGCTCGGCGTACGTGGGCTACTGGATCGACTCGCGCGTCGCGGGTCAGGGCGTGATCCCGACCGCGCTGGCGCTGGCGGTCGACCACGCGTTCGGCCCGGGCGGGCTGCACCGTGTCGAGGTCAACATCCGGCCGGAAAACAAACCGTCCCGCCGGGTGGTCGAAAAGCTCGGCTTCCGCGAGGAGGCCTACCACCCGCGGTACATGCACATCGATGGCGCCTGGCGCGACCACATCGGGTACGCGCTGACCAGCGAGGAGGTCGCCGCGGACGGTGGCCTGCTGGCGAGATGGCACCGCCTGCGCGCGACCGCTAATTGATCTTTCAACATCGGGTGCCGGCGCGGCGCGCGTCTATCCTGGTCAGCCCCCTTTAACCTCAGTTAACCGGGACACGGTATGGGGTGATGGGAGGGGTGAGGGTGCCGACCTCGGTGCTCCTCGCCGTCCTCGCCGCCGCCGGGCTACTCGCCCTCGCGCCGGCGCTGGTACGCCGGTACGACGCGACAGAACGCCTGGTGGCGGAGCGGGCGCAGTCGACGGCACGGGTGCTCCAGCGCCAGCGCCGCCGCCGCACCGTGCCTGGGCCCCGCCCGATCCGCGCTTCAAGGGTGGTTTTGTCCCTGCGCCCCGCGGCGCCGGTCTCCGGCATCCCGGTCTCCGCTGCCCCGGTCTCGCCCGCACCCACCGGCCGCCGCGGCCGCCTGCGGTCGGTGCCCGCCCGCCCCCGCCGCCGCCCACCGGTGCGCCGCCACACGCCGGCGATCTACCGCCGCCGCCGGGTGCTCGCGGCGCTGTTTCTGCTCAACCTCGTCGAACTGGTCGGCGTCATCGTCGTCGGACCCGGCTTCTGGATCAGCGTTTCCGTGACCGGGACGCTGCTCGTGGTGTACATGGTGCACCTGCGCAACCGGGCCCTGGAGGAACGCCGCCGTCGCCGCCATGAGGCACGGGAGGCCGCCTGGCTGGCCGCACGGCAGGCGGAGGTACGCCGCGAGCAGGCCCGCCGGGCAGCGCTGCGGCGCGAGCAGCAGCGCCGCCTGGCCGCCCAGCGCGAGGCCGTCCGCCGGGCCGCGATGGGCCTGGACACCGGCGGCCAGGCACCGTCGGTCTCCTACCGCCGGGCGGGTGGCCTGCGCGGCCGCGCGTACGAGGCCGGGCGGCCGGGCGCGGCCCACTCGGCCTGACCGCGCCGCGCCGGGATCTGATTCGCGGTCCGCCTGGGCGACCTGTTAGCCTTGGCGCCGGTCCGCTGCCAGGTTTTGCCGGGGTGCGGGCTGGCTTGCTGGGCTCCGGCTCAGCGGCGGGGCTGTGGCGCAGACCGGTAGCGCACCTCGTTCGCATCGAGGGGGTCAGGGGTTCAAATCCCCTCAGCTCCACCACCTTTCATCAGACGCCCTTACGCGCGCCCTGGGATATGGGGCATGACGGATCCCGATGAGGTGAGCCGGTCGGGCGGCGAAGACATCGAGTCCGTCAACCGGTATCCGTCGCCGGTTACGGTCGAGAAGGTCGCGGGTCGGTGGCGGGTCGAGTTTCGGCGTCCAGCCGCTTGACCAGGGTCGCGGGCGCGATCGTGCGGTAGGCGTCTTCGCAGAGTTCGGCGATCTCGGCCCAGTCGACCTCGCCGTCGAGGCGGGCGCCGAGCCAGCCGCGGTGGCCCACGTACGGCGGGCGGAAGAAGCGCTCGGGGCGTTCGGCGATCAGCTCACCCTGGGCGCCGGGTGGCGCGGCGCACCACAGATGCGGGAAGTCGGCGTCGTGGTGGCCGTGCTCCCACAGCGTGACGAAAGTCTTCTTGTCTCGCACGAACCAGGTCGGCGCGCCGTGGCTAGGTCTTTCGGTCACCTCCGGAAACGCCGTGCAGATCGCTCGCAGCCGCTCTACCACGTCCATACCCGGAGCTTAGGCGGGAGATGTCCTCGAGCCGGCCCAGCAGTGTCACCGGCACCAGCAGCAGCACCAGCGCCACCGCCAGGTAGCCCGCCTGGCCAAGCCGCCACGCGCCGACCGCGTCGCCCACCACGAAGCAGGCCGCGATCGCCGGGTTGTGCCAGAGGTAGATGGTGACGGCGCGGCGGTTGAGCACGGACACCACGCGGTCGAGTGGGCGCCAGTCCAGGCGGGGTGACAGCCGCAGCAGCACGAGCACGAAACCGAGCGAGTAGAGGGCCTGGGCGGGCGGGATGTCGTTGAGGTCGAACTCGCCGGGCGTGAAGATCAAAACCCACGAGACACCAGCCCCGACGCAGGCAAGAGCCACGGCGGCCAGCAGCGGCTTGGCCATGCGGCGCAGCACGCCGTCGCGGTGGGCGAAGCCGGCGACCCAGCACGCGCCGAACGTGGCCAGGTCGCTCATCACGGTCGCCTCACCCGCCACGAACACCAGGCCGAGTGGCAGCAGCGCGGTCCGCAGCGGCCACCGGCGGTACGACCACAGCAGGATCGGCGACAGGATGACGAACCAGAGGTAGGTGACGATGTACCACAGCACCTCGGTCGCGGGCAGCGCCCAGGTGCTGCCCGGCGGCGGGGCGAGCGGCACCAGCCAGAGCAGCAGCTTCGGCCAATGTGGACGATCTGCCCAGCCGGACCACAGCATGGCGGGCACCAGCACCGCCCCGAGCGCCCAGAAGGCGGGCAGCAGCCGGCGCAGCCGGCTCGCCAGCACGCGGTCGGGGGCACCGCCGGAGCGGTCCAGCGAGAGCGCCATCAGCGAGCCCCCGATGCCGAACATCACGCCCATCGCGGGGAACGCGTAGCCGAGCCAGGCGACCGGAAACGCGTGGTAGACGACGACCCGGACGATCGCGGCGGCGCGGAGCGTGTCGAGGTAACGGTCACGCACGGCCGGTGACCCCTGTGCGGTGCATCTTCTGCCAGCGCAGCCGCGCACCGGTCAGCGCGGTCACCACGGACTGGAGCAGCACGAGGTACATCAGCTGGCGGTAGGCGAACTGTTGAAGCGGGAGTACCCACAGCGGACGGTGGCTCTCCCGGTCGAGCCGGAACGCCACCGCCGCGGTGACCACTTGCAGCGCCAGCATGCCTGCCCACGCGAGGGCGGTTTCGGTCCAGCCGAGGAAGAGCAGCCCGTAGACGGCGAGCAGGTCGATGACCGGCGCGAGCAGCGGCAGCGCCACCCCGAAGAGGGCCAGGAAGGGCAGGCCGAAACGCCCGAACGGCCCCTTCTCCAGCAGGGCCCGCCGGTGCTTCCACATCGCCTGCATGGTGCCGTAGCTCCAGCGGTACCGCTGCTTCCACAGCTCGGCCAGCGTCACCGGCGCCTCGGTCCAGGCCCGCGCGCCCTCCTCGTACACCACCTGCCAGCCGGCGCGGAGCAGGGCCATCGTGACGTCGGTGTCCTCGGCGAGGGTGTCGTCGCTCATGCCGCCGACGCTGATCAGCGCGCGGCGCCGGAAGGCGCCGATCGCGCCGGGAACGGTCGGCATGCACCGCAGCGTCTCGTAGAGGCGGCGGTCCAGGTTGAAGCCGATCACGTACTCGATGTGCTGCCACCGGGCGACGAGGCTGTGCCTGTTGCCCACCTTGACGTTGCCGGCGACCGCGCCCACCGACGGGTCGGCGAAGGGCTGCACGAGGCGGCGCACCGCGTCGGGCTCGAGGATGGTGTCGCCGTCGACCATCACCACGAGCTCGTGTCGTGCGGCGGCCACGCCCGCGTCGAGCGCGCTCGCCTTGCCGCCGTTGGGCTTGCGGATCACGTCCACATTGGGCAGTCCGAGCGCCTCGACGATGCCGGCGGTGCCGTCCGTCGACCCGTCGTCCACCACGATGACCTCGATGCGGGGATGGTCGCCGCCGGCCAGCGACCGCACGGCCGCGGCGATGCCCTCCTTCTCGTTGTACGCGGGCACGATGACCGACACCGGTTCGGTGACCGGCGGGCCCCAGGACCACGTGGGTGAGCGGCGCCGGCGGGCGTGGCGGCCGGCGAGGGCGAGCAGCAGCAGCGTCCGCCCGGCCGCCAGCGCGCCCACCGCGACGAAGACGATCGTGATGCCGGCCAGCACGCCGTCGGCGATTCCCACCGCCCACACGAGGGCGGTGCCGCGCCACCTGTCGGCGGTGGACGCGGCCGGGTTCTGGGCGAGGGTGGGGTGGGCGAGCGCGTGGTTGAGCCCGCCGGTGACGGTGGTGAAGCGGTAGCCGCGGGCGAGCAGCCGGGGGATGAGCCGGTCGAGCGCCGCCACGGTCTGCGCGCGGTCGCCGCCCGCGTCGTGCATCAGCACGATGGCGCCCGAGTCGCCGGGCGGCGTCGCGTCGCGCACGATGGCGTCGACGCCGGGCCGAGCCCAGTCGCGGCTGTCCCGGTCGTTGACCACGACGAGGTAGCCGAGCCGGCCGGCCTCGCGGATCAGCTCCCACTCGCCGTCGTCGATCGCGTCGGGCTGGGAGGAGTACGGGAAGCGGATCAGCGACGTGCGTACGCCGGCGGCACGGGCGATCGCGAGCTGGGTCTGCGAGTACTCGGCGCGCCGCCGCCAGCCGGCCAGTGTGGACAGCCGCGGGTGGGTGAACGTGTGCACGCCCAGCTCGTGGCCGTTCGCGACGAGGCGGCGCACCAGGTCCGGGTGGCGGGCGACCTGCGAGCCGACGACGAAGAAGGTGGCGTCGACGCCGTACCGGTCGAGCACCCGCTGGATCCGTGGCGTCCACCACGGGTCCGGCCCGTCGTCGAACGTGAGCGCGATGGTCTTGGCGGGCAGCCGGTACGAGCGGGGCGGACCGCCGCCGGCGTTGACGATCGGCCCGCCGGCGCTGATCTCCGCCGGCACGGCGTCGCGGGTGCCGCCGTCGGGGCCGCTGGCGTCCGGGGTGAACCGGGCGCTCGCGTACGCCTCCACGGAGAGCACGCTCAGGAAGACCAGCAGGAGGGCGAAGGTGACGGCGCGGCGGGGCTTCATCGCCGCGCGGACCCGCCGGACAGCAGGCCGAGGATCGGGCCGAGCAGGGGCAGCTCCGGCGTGGGCTCCGGCGCCGGCGGGTCGGTCGGCTCGGGCGCCGGCGGGTCGGTCGGTGGCGGGTCGGTCGGCGGCAGCGGTTCCGTGGGTGCGGGCGGGTCGGTGGGTGCCGGCCGCGGGGTGGTGGGTGCGGGCAGCGGGGTCGACTCGATCAGTGGCGGCTTCGGCGCGCGCGGCGGCCGCCGCGGTGGCGGCCCGGCGGGCTCACGCCGCTGCACCCGCATCGGGACGGCTTCGACGTTCGGGCGGTCGCCGGGCGGGAGTGGCACGCCGGCGGTGTGCGGCTCCGGTGGCTGGGTCTGCCGGACCGCTGGGAGCGGCCGGTCGGCGGGCGCCGGGAGCGGGGCTAGCGCGCCCGGACGCGCCGGCTGCCCGATGACACTTGCGCCGACGAGGCAGGTGTAGGTCAGGCAGGCCGCACCGACGGCGTACGCGATGCGGCGCACTCGCCGGCGGCGCCGCCCGCTAGCGTCGACGAACACCGGCGTGGAACCCTCTGGTCGAGTCACCGGGGGAGCGTAAAGAGCGGGTGTCAACTGATCCGCATTCTCGGTCCTCCGATTGGGGACGCCAGAATCGCGGAAAGAATTGTCCGAAATGTTGGCGTGCCGCTCCACTCACGTTTAGTGAAACGCTGTGACCTGCTGTAATGGGCGGCCCAGAATGTGGTTACTGTCCGGATAGCGACGATTGAACGTATAGCGACCGCCGTCTACGTGAGAAACCTCAAGATCTACTTGAGTTGTGAGACCGGCTCGCTTGGGGGCACGTCGCGAAACCTCCTCCTTATTCGTACATACCGGACATGTCGCACGCGAAGATCACGGGTACAGGGATAGTGGTCGATGTCACGGTCGTTGCGTCAGAAATCTGACCAGCCGTGACCCGTTGTGCGGTTGATCCGGGGTGACTAAGCTGACCGGTGCGCGCCCCTATCGCCCGCTTCCCCCGTGGCAGGCGATCGGGGCGCGCCTCTTTGTGTCCAGTCCAGAAAACCCCGCCCTGATCTTGCGCTTGGGTATATCGGACATAGTTGGGCACAAGATCCCTGCTCCGGGGCCCGTTGGGCCTGCTCGTCGCTGTCCCGCCGATATTCCCGGTGTCAACTAACATGAACGTTCGGATCGAGTTTCTTTCACACGAGTTGACATTGTGCCCCCTTGGTCGCGAGGCTTGTCCCGGACCGCCGGCCATAACGGGGGGCGCTCTCGTCGTCTCAAGGGCGCCGAGGGCGCGTGTCGGCGGCGGTCACCGGTGTGGGCCGGGACAGGCTCCTGGTCCACACCGGTCGGCCCGGTCCATCGGAGGTGATCCCCGGTGACGACTCCAGGTGAGCCGCGCACCCTCGCGGACAAGATCAATCAGCTCTTCCGCACGATCCACCCCCGGGATCGCGGGCCGTACAGCAACGAGGAGGTCGCCTCCGCCATCCGCGACGGTGGCGAGAGCATGTCGGCCACCTACCTGTGGATGCTTCGTCGTGGCGAGCGCACCAACCCCACGATGCGCCACCTACAGGCCCTGGCCGGGTTCTTCGGGGTCGCCCCGGCGTACTTCTTCGACGAGGCCGTTACCCGCCGCACCGACCGCGACCTCGAACTGCTTTCCAGCCTGCGCCAGCTGGGCGCCAAGCGGGTGGCGCTGCGCACCGTGCTGGAGAGCGCCGGGCTCTCCGAAGCCAGCCAGCGGCTCGTGCAGCAGGTCGTCGACCGCTGCCTCGAGCTCGAAGGGCTGAGCGACGAAGACAAGCCGGACGGATCGAGCGTCGCGTCCGGGCGGGAGGCGCGATCGTGACCCCGTGGCTGGGCTGGGACGAGGGCAGCGAAGACCGGCGGCGGATGCGCCGCCAGTGCGCCCGGCTCGTGCGCGACATCAGCGTGCCCGTGCCGTTCGACGCGGAGGCGCTGTGTCGCGAGGTGGGTGACCGGATCGGTGAGCCGATCCACCTGCTCCCGGTCGCGATGCCCGCCGACGGGCCCTCCGGGCTGGTGATCAGCGGCAGCCGGGCGCACTACCTCTGCTACGACAGCGGCACCCGCCCGCTCCACCAGCAGCACATCATCGCCCACGAGCTGGGCCACCTGATCGCCGGCCACACGACCGGCCACATCGAAGACTCCGAACCGGGCACGCCCGCCCTGCTGTCCACACTGGATCCGATCGTCGTGCGGCAGGCACTCGCGCGCGACGCCGGCTACGACCGCCGCGAGGAGGCCGAGGCGGAGATCATCGCCGAGCTGCTGCTGCGCCGAGCCCACTCCTGGGCGCCGGAACGCACCTGGCACGTGCCGATGGACGCCGTGGACGTGGTGGCGCGGATCGAGCGCTCACTAGGGTGAGCCGGTGAGCACGCCATCAGACTCAGCGGATACGTGACCGACGAGCCGTAGCATCGGGGAGACCGTATGCACCAGGTGCTTTACCCGGCGCTGGCCGCCGTGGCCTGGATCGGCCTCGCGGTCAAGATCCGCGACCTGCGCCGCGGGCGCAACCCGTCGCGGATCGCCGTGTGCGGCGCGCTGGCCCTGCTCGGCTCCACCTTCACCGTGTCCACGCCGGCGGTGTGGAGCTGGCTCGACCGCGTCACCGGCGTACCCAACCTCGCCGCCCTCTGGGCACACCTGTGCGTGGTGGCGTTTTCCGGCACGGTGCAGCTGCTCGTGCTGTGGTGGGTCAACCCGCCCGAGGTGGCCCGGCGGCGGGCCCGCGCGCGGCTCACCCTCCTCGCGGTGGCGGCGGTGGCGCTCGTGGTGCTGTTCCTCGCCGCCGGGCCGACCGAGCCGCACACCACCGACTTCGTGACCACGTACGCCGAGCGCCCGATCTTCGCCGCGTACCTGCTCGTCTACCTCTCCGCGTTCGCACTCGGCATGGTCGACGTGGTCCGGCTCTGCTGGCCGTACGCGCACGTCGCCGGCCGTTCGTGGCTGCGGCGCGGCCTGCGCACCACCGCGGTCGGCGCCGCGAGCGGGCTGGTCTACGCCGGCGTCCGGGTCGCCGACGTGATCGGCGCGCAGGCGGGCGCGGACATCCGCCGGTGGGAGCCGCTCGCACCGCCCGCGGCGAGCCTCGGCGCGCTCCTGGTCGTCCTCGGGCTCACCATGCCGGCCTGGGGTCCGCGGCTGTCCCAGTTCCGCGGCTGGGTGCGCCGCCGCCGGCAGTACCGGCAGCTCCAGCCACTGTGGTCGGACCTGCACCGGCTGATGCCCCAGATCGCGCTCGACCCGCCCGTCGCCGCCCCGCTGTCCAACCTGGACCGCCGCCTCTACCGCCGGGTGATCGAGCTGTACGACGGCTCGCTGGCTCTCCGTCCGTACCTGGACGAGGCCGCCGCCAGCCGCGCCGGGCGGATAGGCACGCGCTTGGGGCTGCGCTCAGACGACCTGGCGGCGGTGATGGAGGCGGCCCGGCTGCGCGGCGCGGTCCGGGCGTACGCACACGGATCGCCGCGAGCGGCCGAGGAAGGCGACGGCGCCGGCGAGCCGGCGCCCGGCCGCCCGGACGAGGGCACCGACCTGGCACAGGAGGTGGCCCGGCTCGTCCGCGTGTCGCGCGCCTACGCCGGCTCGCCGGTGGTGGCCGCCGCGGTGGCCGGCCGCGACGCACTTCCCGCCGAAGAGACCGAGGTGGCGATGTGAGCGCAGATGTGGGACCCGCTCGGAAGATCGCGCTGCCGGACGGGTCGCCCGTCTGGCTGGTGACCCGCTACGCCGAGGTGCGGGCGGCCCTCGCCGACCCGCGGCTCTCGCTCGACAAGCGGCACGCGACCGGCTGGGCCGGCTTCACGCTGCCGCCCGCGCTCGACGCCAACCTGCTCAACATGGACCCGCCGCAGCACACCCGCATCCGTTCGCTGGTGAGCCAGGCGTTCACGCCACGGCGGGTCGAGGAGATGCGGCCCGGCGTGCAGCGCCTCGCCGACCGGCTGATCGACGCGCTGCCCGCCAGCGGGCCGGTCGACCTGATCGCCACGTACGCCGAGCCGCTCCCGATCGGGGTGGTCGGCGAGATGTTCGACGTGCCGCTCGAAGACCTCGCGCGCCTGCGCGGCTGGACCAACGACATGGTCACCAGCTCGCGGGAGGCGGCCGGCGCGGCGATCGTGTCGATCCACCACTTCCTGTCCGAACTCGTCGCGCACCGCCGCGCCACGCCCGGCCCCGACCTGCTCTCCGCGATGATCGCCGCGCGCGACGAGGGCGACCGGCTCTCCGAGGACGAGCTGACGTCGCTGGCGTTCCTGGTGCTCTTCGCGGGCTACGAAAACACCGTCAACCTGATCGGCAACGCCGTCCTGGCACTGCTGCGCGACCGGGGCCTGGCGGCCACGCTCCGCGCCGACCCGGCACTCCTGCCGTCCGCTGTGGACGAACTCATGCGCCACGAACCCCCGGCGCCCGTGTCGATCCGCCGCTTCCCGACCGAAGACGTGACGATCGGCGAGGTGACGATCCCCAAGGGCGAGACAGTGCTGCTCGGGCTGGCGGCGGCCAACCGTGACCCCGCGCGGTGGCAGGACCCGGACACGGTCGACCTCGGGCGGGCGGAAAACCCGCATCTCTCGCTCGGCCACGGCATCCACTACTGCCTGGGTGCGCCGCTGGCCCGCCTGGAGGCGCGGATCGCCGTCGGCACGCTGCTGCGCCGGCTGCCGGATCTGGCGCTGGCCGTGCCGGTGGAGGAGCTGCGGTGGCGGCCGACGTTTCGCGCCCGAGGCCTGGTCGAGCTGCCGGTGCTTTGACATGCCCCACGTCCGCGTTTGGTCGCCCGTCGTGCCCCCGCGGGACCAGCCGTCAGCCGCCGACTGATTGTCACTGTGCGCGCGTGGCATGGCGGCCCCGGCGCTGGTGGATGACGGCATGGGCTGGGCTTCGCGCGATCGCTGCGCTTGGCTCAGTGCGGCGATCGCTCCGCTGGCCTTCGATATTCATGCCGGTCCGAAGAGTAGATCTAGACGATTTTGGGTTTGGGGACGACCACAAGTCGTCTAGAGACCCTTCGGGCTCGGGGGGATTTCGGCCGCTGAATCCCTTATTTAGACAGAGATTTGAGCTACCGCGACGTCCGTCGTGGTCCGGACCGCTGCTCCCGCGGCCTCACCCGTCCGCCGCTGGTCACGCTCACCCCGCACCAGGCGGTGGTCGACGTTTGTCCACAATGCCTGCTGCCGGATCGGCGATCCGGGAAGTAACCGGGGTTTCGTCGCCGCGAGTAACCGCCGCCGCGGTGTGCGCGATGCGAGAATCTCGAAGTCCCGGCGCTGGGCCTGGTTACGCTGCGTCAGGGTGGCGGGGGTTGGGGTCTGCCACTGCCCGCGAAAGACCCCCCCTCGGGGCTTGTCTCGCGGAGCTGGCAGTGGACGGCCGGGGCTTTCGGCTCGCTCTGCGAGCCGCCGGCCGGGAACGGTGCCCGCGGGAAAGCACCCCAAGAAAACGCTCCGCTGCGCTCCACGTTTCCCCGGGGACCCGCACATACGGCCCGCCGCTGACGCGGACGTGGGAAAATCCGCCTCGACGTAATGCCACGACGGGCGGCGACCCTGACCCCGAAACGCGTCTAGATCTACTCGCTGCCCACTGGGCCTTGGTCATGCATCATGCGGCGTTCTGTGAAAGTCGAGAGTGGAGAGCGGACCTAGATCCAGCGGCCGCCCAGCCACATGCGGGCGGACCAGTCTTCGTATGGGATGGATTGTCCGACGAAGATCGGATAGAAGTACGCGAAGCAGATGGCGACCAGCAGCACGTAGGCGCCGGCGATCACGGCGCCGACCATGCGCCGGTCGACGCCTGAGTCTGGTGGTCGGCCGTCGGTGGTGGCCAGGGATCTGGCGGGTGTCATGATCGCGCCGAGCACGTAGACGACGGCCAGGATCAGGAACGGCTCGGCTGGCAGCGCGTAGAAGGCGAACATCGTGCGGTGCTGTGCGGCGAAGTAGAACCAGGGCAGCAGCGCGGCGGCCACGCAGAGGAGGATCGCGCCGGCGCGCCAGTCGCGGCGGGCGATGCCGAACCAGGCCAGCGCGGCCAGTGCCGGGATGAACGACCACCACAGCAGCGGCGTGCCGAGCAGCAGGATGTGCGAGGCGCAGCTGGAGGCACCGCAGGCGCCGTCGGTGGTCCAGTGGAACGCGATCGGCCGGCCGAGCAGCAGCCACTGCCAGGGCCAGGACTGGTACTGGTGCTTGTCGTCGAGTCCGCTGTGGAACTTGTAGGCCTCTACGTGGTAGTGCCACAGGTTGTGCAGCGCGCCGATGATGGGTGGCTCGGAGCGGCCGTTGTCGGCGAGCCAGTGGCGGAAGTATCCGTCGTCGGTGAGGAACCATCCGGACCAGCTAGCCGTGTAGGTCAGCACCATCACCACCGCGCCGAGCAGCAGCCAGCCGGTCTCACCGATGAACGCGTCGCGCCAGGGCCTGCGCACGCCGGCCGAGCGGCGGGCGCCCACCTCCCACAGCACGATCATCAGCACGAAGACGGGCACGAACCAGATCGCGCTCCACTTGACCGCGCAGGCGCAGCCGAGCAGGGCGAACGTGGCGATGCGCCACCACGGGACGCGGATGGGCAGGCGGCCGGCGCGGCCGGGTGCGGTGGGGTCGAGGCCGCCTTCCAGGGCGCGTAGCCATCTGGCGCGCCGGGAGTCGCGGTCCATCACCAGCGTGCCGAACGCGGCCAGGATGAAGAACATCAGGAAGATGTCGAGCAGGCCGATGCGGGACAGCACGAGGTGGAAACCGTCGAGCGCCATCAGCAGGCCGGCCGCGCAGCCGAGCACCGTGGAGTGGAACATGCGGCGGGCGATGCGCACCATGAGCAGGACGGAGAGGGTGCCGATGACCGCGGCGGAGATCCGCCAGCCCCACTCGTTGTATCCGAAGGTCTGCTCGCCGATCGCGATCATCCACTTGCCGAGTGGCGGGTGGACGACGTAGGCCGGGCCGTTGTTCTTGTCGTCCCACTCCACGCCGTGTTGCAACATGTCCCAGGCGTCGGTGGGGTAGTAGACCTCGTCGAAGATCAGGCCCTTGGGCCTGTTGAGGTTGACCAGGCGGAGGATGCCCGCGATGAGCACGATGACGCCGGTGGCCAACCACGAGTACGGGTCCAGCCGCGCGTCGAACGGCAGCAGCCGCCGCCGCACGATCTCGGCGACGCCGGAACGCTCCGGCTCGCTCTCGGGCCTGTCGTCGCCATGGGCAACGACACCGGTCGTCTCGGCCGCCTCGGGTGCGGCCTCCGGTGCCGTTGGGCTGGCTGTCTGTGCTGTCGCCGCCGGGGTCACCCCGCGATCGTAGGCTGCCGGAGTGTGATCTGGCGCGCACTGCCCATCTGTTGGTGTCATGAACTTCGATGAAAGGCCGTTAGCTGTGGGTGAAACGTCCGGTAGTGGCAGGTTGGTGCTCGTTGGCGCGCCGCTCGGCAACGTCGCCGACGCTTCTGTCCGCCTGCGCGACACCCTAACCACCGCCGACGTGGTGGCGGCCGAGGACACTCGCAGACTCACCCGGCTGGCGCGTGACCTGGAGATCAACGTCGCCGGCCGGATCGTCTCCTACTTCGAGGGCAACGAGGAACGCCGCACTCCGGACCTGGTCAACGCGCTCCGCGAGGGGTCCTTCGTCGCGCTGATCACCGACGGGGGCATGCCGAGCGTGTCCGACCCCGGCTACCGGCTGGTGCGGGCCGCGCTCGACGCCGGGATACCGGTGACCGCCGTGCCCGGCCCCAGCGCGGTGACCACCGCACTGGCCGTGTCCGGGCTGCCCGCCGACCGCTTCTGCTTCGAGGGCTTCCTGCCCCGCGCCGCCGGTGCCCGCCGCGCCCGGCTGCGCGAGCTCGCCGGCGAGCCGCGCACGATGGTCTTCTTCGAGTCGCCCCACCGGGTGGCCGCCTGCCTGGGTGACCTGGCGGAGGCGTTCGGCGCGGAGCGGCCCGCGGCGGTGTGCCGGGAGCTGACCAAGACCTACGAGGAGGTGCTCCGCCGCCCGCTCGGCGAGCTCGCGGCCTGGGCCGCGGCGGGCCAGCCCCGCGGCGAGATCACCCTGGTCGTCGGCGGAGCCACGCCGGCCGACCGCGCCGCACCGCCCGCGAGCGAGGTCCGGGCCGCGGTCGCCCGCCTGGAGGCCGCGGGTACCACCCGGAGGGATGCCATCACGGCGGTGGCCGAGGAGTACGGGCTGCGCCGCCGCGAGGTCTACGAGGTGGTGCACGCCCCTCACTTGGCGTAGTACATGCCGTCGGCCTCGCGCACCTGCGCCTTCGGCGGCGCCTTGATCGGCAGCTTCGTGCCGTGGCCGCTGAACGTGGTGGTCATCGACAGCTTCGGCCCCTTGCTGGGCTCCAGCTCCACCGTGATCGACGTGACCCACCCCTTGGCGTCGGTGGTGGCCGTGAAGTCGGCGATGCGGATGCCGAGCGACACCACGCCAGGCGCGCCCAGCGGCAGAAACGGGCGGGGCCCACTCTCGGGGTTGAAGTGCCCTTGGTACTTGCCCGGCGCGGTGCGCCGCATCGAACCGATCAGCGAGCCGAACTCCGTGAGGCCGGTCGGATCGCTCATGTCGAAGTAGACGAGGCTGTCCTTCTTCACCCGGCTGAGGTCGAGGTGGACCCAGTACTTGTCACCTACGTTGCGCATGTAGTCGTGCTTGCCGACGACGATCCGGTGGGTGTGCGACGGGTACTTCCCGCCACTGGTCTTGATCTTCGCCTCGAAGAGCCGCGCCTTGGAGTCGAAGGCGCCGGACGCCTGCACACGTTCCCCATCGGGCAGGTCGCCGCCCGCGGTGTAACGATGGCTCGCCCCCTGAGTCCGTCGCAGCGCCTCGAGAAACTCGTCCCGGCCCTCGGGGAGCGCCGCGGCGGAGGTGGTGCTGCTCTCCAGCGGCCGCGGCTCGGGGTGGTCGGTGCCGATGCATCCGGCAGTGCCGAGCACGACGCCGACGAGGCCCAAACCGAGCAGGGCGGTGCCGCGTGTGGCCATGAGATCCCCCGGTGGTCGCTGGCCCTTCGGGCCGGGCGGGGGCACGCTAACGGATCGGCGGGCTTGAACGCCACCACCCTTTTCGGTCCGGAGCCGCGACCCGACAACCAGGGTGAAGTCCGCAGGGGTCGCTAGCGCGGTGGCCACAAACGTTGGCCGGCCTCGCCGGCCCGGGTGAGCGGTGGCCGAAGGCCGCCGCTCACCCGGTGAAGGTTTGTGGCCACCGCACTAGAAGGTCGCGGCCAGGAAGGCGACCGCGACGAGGAGCGGGGCGGCGAGGCCGGCGAGGGCGGCGCGGCGGCGGGAGCGGCTGTCTTCGAGCCGCAGCGCGCCGGTGGCCCACACGATGCCGAGGCCGCAGAGCACGACCAGGCCCATGCCGAGGCCCCAGCGCAGGTGCAGGACGCCGCTGGCCGCGTCGACGTAGGCGCGGCCGCTGTCCGAGCCGACCATCTTGGCGGTCACGGTGGTGCCGGCGCCGTCCTGCTCGCCGACGCCGAGCAGGCGCACGCGCTCGGCCGTGAAGGCGCCGCCCGCGGCCGTGAACTCGCCCAGGCAGCGCTGCGACACGCCGTTGCCGGTGCACTCGGTGACCGTCGCGGTGCCCTTGTCGCCGTGGCCGACGGCCAGCCAGAGCGGCTCCGCGCTGACCCACGCGAAGAACGTCGCCAGCAGCGCGAACACCAGCAGCGCGATCAAGCCGGTCGCCGGCCGGCGGGGCGGCTTGGGTGGCCGGCCGGGGCGGCCGTGCGTGGGCGGGCGGCGGGAGCCGCGGGGCATCTCCTGGACGGGCATCCAGAACGGGCGCTCGTCGGGCTCCGACACGGCCGCGATCCGGACGGTCTCCCGGGCCGCTTCGGTCTCCCGTTCGGCCCGCTCGGCCTGCACGGCGATGGGCTGCGTGATCGTGGCCTGCGCCGACGGGGCTTCGAACTCTTCGTCAGCGGGCTTTTCTTGTGCGGCGGGCTCCGGTTCGGGTGTTTCGGGCTCGGCCGGTGGCGCGACCGCTTCCGCCGGCTCGTCGAGTGGCTCCGGTGCGGGCGGCTCCTCGACGGCCTCCGCGTCTGGCGCCGCTTCGACGGCCTGTGTCTCGACGGCCTGTGTCTCGACGGCGCCCGCCTCGGTGGCCGGCGCCTCGACGGCCTGTGTCTCGGTGGCCGGCGCCTCGACGGCGTGCGCCTCGACGGCCCGCGCCTCGGCAACCTCCGCCTCGAATGTCTCCGCCTCGACGGCCTCCGCATCGGAAGTGGCCGGCGCGGGCCGCTCCTCGGCAACCGCCGGCGCCGGCTCCCCGTCCGCGGTGGGCGGCTGGGCCGCGACCGGCTCCTGGGCCGCGGTGGGCGGCTGGGCCGCGACCGGCTCCTGAGCCGCGGTGGGCGGCTGGGCCGCGACCGGCTCCTGGGCCGCGGTGGGCGGCTGGGCCGCGACCAGGGCGGGCAGCGTCTCAGGCAGCGAGTGGCCGCCGGCCGCCGGATCCGCCGGGACGGGCTCGGCCGGCAGTGGCGCCGCCAGGGTGACCGTCGGGGCGGGCGGGATCGGCTCGATCGGGCGCAACGCGGCGAACCGTGCCGCCGCGGCCGCCGGGTCGCCGCGCCACCAGGCGCCGTCGGGCCCGTCCGACGCCCACGGACTTGAACCCGCCGAAGTGTCGGGCAGGTGCGTTTCGCCTGGTTGTGGCGCTGATCCGGTCACAACCTTCATTGGACAACGCCGAGCGGCACCGAGCGCGTAGCGTTCCGCGCGTGTCGGCGAATCTCGAGTAACTAGGCTTGGGCGCTATGAGTCACGTTCTCGCGGCTGTCGCCTGGCCGTATGCCAACGGTCCGCGCCACATCGGTCATGTCTCCGGCTTCGGGGTGCCCTCCGACGTGTTCAGCCGCTACATGCGGATGGCGGGCCACGACGTGCTCATGGTCTCGGGCACCGACGAGCACGGCACGCCCATCCAGGTGCAGGCCGACAAGGAGGGCGTGACCCCGCGCGAGCTGGCCGACCGGTACAACCGGGTGATCGTGGAAGACCTGCACGGGCTCGGCCTGTCCTACGACCTCTTCACCCGTACCACCACCGGCAACCACTACGCCGTGGTGCAGGAGCTGTTCGAAGGGCTGCACCGCAACGGATACATCGTCCCCAAGGTCACGATGGGCGCGATCTCCCCGTCGACCGGGCGCACGCTGCCCGACCGGTACATCGAGGGCACCTGCCCCATCTGCGGGTACGACAGTGCGCGTGGCGACCAGTGCGACAACTGTGGCAACCAGCTCGACCCGATCGACCTCATCAACCCGCGCTCCAAGATCAATGGTGAGACGCCGCGGTTCGTGGAGACCGAGCACTTCTTCCTGGACCTGCCCGCGTTCGCCCAGGCGCTCGGCAAGTGGCTCGACTCGCGCGAGGGCTGGCGCCCCAACGTGCTGCGCTTCTCCAAAAACCTCCTGGACGACCTCCAGCCCCGCGCGATCACGCGCGACCTGGAGTGGGGTGTGCCGATCCCGCTGGAGGGCTGGCGCGACCGCACCGACAAGCGCATCTACGTGTGGTTCGACGCGGTGATCGGCTACCTGTCCGCCTCGATCGAGTGGGCCCGCCGCTCCGGCGACCCGGAGGCGTGGCGCAAGTGGTGGTCCGAAGAGCCGGTCCGCGCCTACTACTTCATGGGCAAGGACAACATCGTCTTCCACTCGGTGATCTGGCCGGCGCTCCTGCTGGGCTACTCCGGTGAGGGCGACCGCGGCGGCGAGCCCGGCCGGCTGGGCCGCCTCAACCTGCCGACCGAGGTGGTCTCCAGCGAGTTCCTGACGATGGAGGGGCGCAAGTTCTCCTCGTCCCGCCAGGTGGTCATCTACGTGCGCGACTTCCTGGAGCGGTACGACGCGGACGCCCTCCGCTACTTCATCGCCGTGGCCGGCCCGGAGAGCCAGGACACCGACTTCACCTGGGCCGAGTTCCTGCGGCGCAACAACGACGAGCTGGTGGCCGGCTGGGGCAACCTCGTCAACCGTTCGATCTCGATGGCCGCCAAGAACTTCGGCGCCATCCCACCCGCGGGCGAGTTGACGGCCGAAGACCAGGCGCTGCTGGAGACCTCCCGAAAGGCGTTCGCAGGCGTCGGGAGCCTGCTCGAAAAGCACCGCCAGAAGCAGGCGATCGGCGAGGCGATGCGGGTCGTGGGCGAGGCCAACAAGTACCTGTCCGACCAGGCGCCCTGGAAGATGAAGGACGACCCGGAGCGGATGGGCACCGTGCTACACGTGGCGCTTCAGGCGGTGAGCGACTGCAACACGCTGCTCACGCCGTTCCTGCCGCACAGCGCGCAGAAGGTGCACGAGCTGCTCGGCGGCGCCGGCGTACACGCGCCGATGCCCTCGATCGTCCAGGTCGAGGATCTCGACGGCGGCCCGTCGTACCCGATCCTGACCGGCGACTACACGGCTGGCGCGCGGTGGGAGTCGGTGCCGATCGAGGCCGGTCGCGCGCTCGCCCCGCCCAAGCCGGTCTTCCGCAAGCTCGACCCCTCGATCGTCGACGAGGAGCTCGCTCGCCTAGATCCGGGGGAGTAAGGGGCTTTTCAGGGTGTCGCGGCGTAGCGCGTACCCGGGAGACTGGCAGGCGTGAAGATGCCGGCCGCCACCCTGACCGGTGTCGTCGCGTTGGCGTTCGCCGACGCATCCATCGTCGCGCTGGCCCTCCCCGCGATCTACGCGCGCTTCGACACGACGATCGTCGGCGTCTCCTGGGTGCTGACCGGCTACGCGGTCGCGGTGACGGCCGCGGCGGTGGCGCTGGTGATCGTGCGCCGGTGGCTGCCGACCAGGCCCCTCACGATGGCCGGCCTCGCCCTCTTCGCGGCCGGCTCGGCGTGGTGCGGCCTCACCGGTTCGCTGGGTGGCCTCTTCGCTGGCCGCGTGGTGCAGGGCATCGGCGCGGCCGCGCTGCTGTCCGGGGCGCTCGAGCTGCTCAGCGCGCATGTGGGGCGGGATCGTGGCCGGCGCCTGTGGAGCGGTGCCGCCACCGCGGGCCTGGCCGTGGGCCCGGCGCTCGGCGGCGCGCTCACGGAGGCGTTCGACTGGCGGGTGATCTTCCTCGCTCAGGTGCCGGTGGCGCTGCTGGCGCTCGGCGTGCTCGCGCTGTCACCCACGCCGGCGCTGGAGCCTGAGCCCGACGTGCCGGCCACCAACCCGCTGTGGGCGACCGCCGGCTACGTCACGCTCTTCGCCGGGCTCGTCGGCGCGCTCTTCCTCGGCGTGCTGCTGCTCGTCGAGATCTGGCGGTTCAGCCCGCTCGCGGCGGCGTTCGTGATGATGGCGCTGCCGGCCGGCACGATCATCGCCAGCCGCCTGACCGCGAGCGCCGGCCCCGCGGTCCGCGTCGTGGGTGGCACTCTCGCGCTCTGCACCGGCCTGCTGGGCCTGGCGTTCCTGCCCGCGGCGGGCCTGGCCTGGGCGGCCGTGGCGCTCTTCCTGTGCGGCGCCGGTTTCGGCGTGGTCGCGCGGGTGCTCTCGGCGGCCGCGGTGCCCGCCTCGGCCCCGATCGTGCGGTCGGGCGGCTCGGTGGTGGCGGCCAAGCACGCCGGCCTGGTGCTCGGCCTCGTCGTGATCGCGCCGCTGCTGGCCGGCTCGCTCACCGACGGCGCCCAGCAGGCCGTGGTCACCGGCACCGGCGTGCTGCTCGACGCCCGCATGCCGGTGCAGGAGAAGCTGCGGCTCGCGCTCTCGGTGCGCGACACGTTCGTCGGGGCGCCGCGCGGGGCCGTGCCCGACCTGGCCGCCGCCGTCGACACCACCGACCGCGCGGAGGCGACCACCGCCGTGGTCGAGGAGGTCGACCACCGCCTCAGCGCCGTGCTCACCCGGGCGTTCCGCCCGGCTTTCCTTGCCGCCGCGGCGCTCGCCCTCCTGACCGTCCTCGCGGCCTTCGCGGTGCGCCGGCCATCCATGGCGTACCCGCGGTGGCGTGCCGGCCCGACCGCGGTGCTCGCTGTTCTCGTGCTGGCCGGGCCCGCCCTGGTCGCCGCGGAAGTGGCCGCCGGCGCCCGCGACCACGGGCGCTACCAGGAGACCGACCCGTGCGCGGCCCCGCCCGATCCCTACCCCGGCGACGGCGTCGACGCGCTGGTGCAGCGGGTGGCATACAGCGCGCTGCACGGCGCGGCGTGCGAGCTCGGCATGTCGCGCGAGCGCTTCCTGCTCGCACTGGCCGGCCAGCCCGGCTTCGCCGACGTCGACTGGGACCCGCCGACCGTCGACCGCACGGTGCGGGCCGCGGTCAACAAGGCACTCGACGACGCCGAGCAGCGCGGCGACGTGCCCGCGTGGACGGTCAGCCTGGTGCGCGCCGCGGTGCGCTCGATGCCCCTGGAAGAAATCCTGCGCATCGTCGGCCTCAGGTAGCCGCTCACCCTCAGGGCACTTCAACCAAGGTTTGAGCTACCGCACTGTCCCGACCGCTGCTTCCCCGTTTTGTCGGGGCTTGACCGCGTTGGCGGCGCGGTCGGGTGGTTGGCGCAGCGTTGATCCTTGATCGCTATCAAGCCGCCCCGTCTGCCAACGGATCGTGGTACGGAGCTGCCACTAGAGAGCTTCGCGGTCGGGGTTGGCGCGCCTGGCCACAATGCATGGTCAAATTCGAGGCAGATTTCCCAGGTCCGCGTCAGCTACGGACCGTATGCTCCCGCGGGCACCGTTCCCGGCCGGCGGCTCGCCAGGGCGAGCCGAATTCCCCGGCCGTCCACTGCCGAGTCCGCGGGACAAGCCCCCGGGTGAGTTCGCGGACAGCCGTATGCCTCTACTCCCCGACATCCTGACGTAGCGTTACCAGTGTCGGGGTAGGGCTTTCAGATCTTGGAGAGTTATGGCTGAAATAGCGCCCTAACTCTCCAAGATCTGGCATCGGACGCGGTTTTACGCCCGCTGTGGCCGTTACTGACGGTGATGGCGCGTCTGTCCGTGAGCAGCGGCATGGACCGCGACGGCATTGCCGATCCCCTCACGCCGATCAAGGAGGAAGCGTGCCGCACCGTGGTGTGCTTCCGCGACCTTGACAATCGCGCGAGGCCGGGGTCGTCCCGGTTGTGAACCGCGGAGGGTGAGGCCGCGGGAGCAGCGGTCTGGGCCACGACGGACGTCGCGGCAGCTCAAAGGGTCTTGGTCTTTAGAGGGCGTACTCGATGTTGACGATGCGGTGGTCGGTGATCTCGGCCGCCGGCGCCCACGCCTCGTAGACGCCGCGCTCGTAGCACTGGGCGCCGAGCGCCGCCACGTTGTCGGGGTCGGGGCGGCACAGGCGTAGCCGGGTCCAGCCCGACTCCTGCCGGAGCACCAGGCAATCGGCACCGCGCCAGCGGGCGTAGGCCGCGCGGCGGGCCAGGGCCTCCACCGGGTAGCGCGCGGCCCGGGTCATCGCCAGCACCCGGAACTCGCCGGGCGGGTCGGCCACCGCCTCGTACTCCTGGCCGCGGTAGCGCCCCACCAGGCGGGTGGACTTGGTCTTTTCGTCGCTCGGCACGTACTCCTGCTCGGGCGCGATGTCGGGCACGCTGTGGAGCAGGTGGCGCCACTGCGGGCCGACCATGCGCAGCCAGCCTCGCTGCTCCGGCTGATACGTGTACAGCGCGACCTCGGTGCCATCCGGCGTATACGCCAGCAGCGTGGCATTGGACGGCAGCGGCAGGTCGGCGAAGTCGGTGGTGACGAACTCGGGGATCACGAACCGCCCACTCGGTGTGAACCCGGTGCCCAGCACCGGCGCGCCCATGCGGTCGTGCGAGGGCATGCCGGCCAGGCCGCCCTGATTGTCGCCGAGGGGGATCTCGAAGTCATACGGGTCGACGGCCCGCCACCGGATCGCGAACACCACGTCCGGGTCGTCACGCGCGGACTCGCTGTCGGTGCGCAGCAGCGCCAGATTGGCCGGCGTACGCAGGTGGGCGACGTCGTGCTCGCGGTAGCAGAACCCGTGCGGCAGCCACCCCCGCAGGTAACCGGAGAGCTGGCGGGCCGAGAGCACCTTGAACATGCGGGTGCCGCGGCGGATCGCGGCCGTGCGCCGGATGCCGCTGACGGTCGGGTCGTGCGCGAACGCCGGAGACTGGCTGAGCGCGTGGATGTCGTGCCACCCGCGGGCCCTATTGAGCGGGACCATGAGCGGCGCCTCAAGCCCCTCGGGCGCGGCCGCGCGCACGCCGTCGACCGAGGTCACCTCGGTGACGTGCACGAACCTGTGCCACGGGTAGGCGGCGCCGGGACGAGGGTTGCGCTCGAAGCCGTCGGCCGGGTCGCTGCTGAACAGCTCGTAGGCCGCGCCGTGCGCCAGCTCCTCGGCCGTGTAGATCACGCCCTCGTATGTGACGTGCAAACCCGCGCCCGCCATGTGCGGCTGTGTGGGCGAAGGGGTCACTGTCACCCCGCCGACAATAGGCCGCAGCCCGTGCCGGTGGGTGAACGCAGGGTTACGCCTACCTGTGACACCCGGCACGACACGCCCGTGGGATGCTGGGCGCGATGAGGAGTTCGCGACGCCAGCGCCAAGGGGAGTTTCCGCCGCCACCGGAGCCACTGGCGGTCCCCGTGATCGACAGCCACACCCACCTGGACATCACCGTGGCCGAGGAGGGTGCGCCGGGTGGCGTGGCCGAGCTCGTCGGGCTCGCCGCGGCGGCGGGTGTCGACCGGCTGGTGCAGGTGGGCGTCGACGTGGACTCGTCGCGCTGGGGTGTCGAGGTCGCCGACCAGCACCCGGCGATCGTCGCGACCGTGGCGCTGCACCCCAACGAGGCGCCACGCCTGAGTGATCTCGACGAAGCGTTGCGCGTGATCGAAGACCTGGCCGGCCACGAGCGCGTACGCGGTGTCGGCGAGACCGGCATGGACACGTTTCGCACCGGTGACGAGGGGCGGGCCGCGCAGGAGGCGAGCTTTCGGGCGCACATCGCGATCGCCAAGCGGCACGGCAAGGCGCTGGTGATCCACGACCGCGACGCGCACGCCGACATACTCCGCGTCCTGGACGACGAGGGCGCCCCGGAGGCGGTGGTGCTGCACTGCTTCTCCGGCGACGCCGACTTCGCCGCCGAGTGCGTGCGCCGCGGGTACGTGCTGAGCTTCGCCGGCACGGTCACGTTCGCCAGCGCGGTGGCCCTGCGCGACGCGGCCCGGGTCACGCCGATCAAGCAGATGCTCGTCGAAACCGACGCGCCCTACCTGACGCCGATGCCGTTCCGGGGCCGGCCGAACGCCTCGTACCTGATCCCGCTCACCGTCCGCCACCTGGCCGACGCGACCGGGGCCGACCTCGACGAGCTCTGCGCCGCGATCTCCGCGACCGGCGACCGCGTCTTCGGGCCGTGGTAGCCGACCTGCTCGGCCCGGCGGAGATCCGGGCGCTCGCCGCGCGGCTGGGGGTCGCGCCCACCAAGCGCCTCGGGCAAAACTTCGTGCACGACCCCAACACGGTGCGCCGCATCGTGACCGCCGCCGCCCTCGACTCCGATGACGTGGTGGTCGAGGTGGGGCCCGGTCTCGGCTCGCTCACCCTCGGCCTGCTGCCCGCCGCCCGCCACGTCCACGCGGTGGAGATCGACCCGGTGTTGGCCGGCGCGCTCGCCGAGACCGCCGGCCACCCCGCCAACCTCACCGTGCACCACGCCGACGCGCTGCGGATCACCGCGGCCGACCTCCACCCGGCGCCGACCGCGCTGGTCGCCAACCTGCCGTACAACGTGGCCGTCCCCGTGGTCCTCCACCTGCTCGCCGAGCTGCCCACCCTGCGGCACGGGCTGGTCATGGTGCAGAAGGAGGT
This sequence comes from Phytohabitans sp. LJ34, assembly GCF_052068095.1. Taxonomy (NCBI): domain Bacteria; kingdom Bacillati; phylum Actinomycetota; class Actinomycetes; order Micromonosporales; family Micromonosporaceae; genus Phytohabitans; species Phytohabitans sp. LJ34. The sequence continues at coordinate 103,664 of NZ_JBQHDG010000019.1, forward strand.
CGCCGACCGGCTCGTGGCCGGGCCCGGCTCGAAGGTCTACGGCGTGCCGTCGGTCAAGCTCGCCTGGTACGCGGGCGCCCGCAACGCCGGCCGGGTGCCGCCGAGCGTCTTCTGGCCCGTACCCAACGTCGACTCCGGGCTCGTCGCCTTCACCAAGCGTGAGCAGCCGGCCGCCCCGCGCGAGCGGGTGTTCGCGGTCGTCGATGCCGCATTCGCCCAGCGGCGCAAGACCCTCCGGGCCGCGCTGGCCGGCTGGGCGGGCGGCCCCGACCGCGCGGCGGCCGTGCTGGAGGCGGCCGGCGTCGATCCGGGCGCGCGCGGCGAGTCGCTGACGGTGGACGAGTTCGTCGCCATAGCGCTTGCCGCGCCCGTACCGAGCCGGGCCGCCGAGTAGTCTGACGGACGTGCGAGCGCGAGTGCAGGACATCGCTCCGTGACCGAGGCTTGGCGGCCGGACGAGGAGCTGGACCGGCCGCGCCTCGCGGCGTCCGGGCCGGTGAAGGTGCGCGTCCCCGCGAAGATCAACCTGCACCTCGGCGTCGGGCCCGCGCGGCCGGACGGATACCACGAGCTCAGCACCGTCTACCACGCGATCTCGCTGTACGACGAGCTGACCGCACGCCGCGGCGACACGCTTACGCTCACCATGGAAGGTGAGGGGGCCGGCGAGCTGGCCCTCGACGAGAGCAACCTGGTGATCCGCGCGGCCCGCGCCCTCGCCGCCCACGCCAAGGTGCCCGCACACGCCCGCCTCCACCTGCGCAAGCAGATCCCGCTCGCGGCCGGCCTCGCCGGTGGCAGCGCCGACGCGGCCGCCGCGCTCGTCGCCTGCGACGCGCTGTGGGGGCTCGGCCTCTCCCGCGACGAGCTGGCCGCGGTCGCCGCCGGCGTCGGCTCCGACGTGCCCTTCCTCGTATACGGGGGCACCGCCCTCGGCACCGGCCGGGGCGAAGCGGTCAGCCCGGTGCTCGCCCGGCCCAGCTCGTGGCACTGGGTGATCGCGATCGCCGACGGCGGCCTCTCCACACCAGACGTCTACCGCGAGCTCGACCGCCTGCGGGAGGCCGGGCAGGCGCCGCGCCTCCCCGGCCACGCCAGCAACCCGCTGCTCGGCAGCGCCGACCAGCTGCTCGCCGCCCTGCGGCAGCGCGACCCGGCCGTGCTCGGCGCGGCGCTCGACAACGACCTCCAGGCCGCCGCCCTCTCCCTGCGGCCCGGCCTCGCCGACGTGCTCAAGGCCGGCCACGCCGCCGGCGCGCTCGCCGGCCTCGTCTCCGGCTCCGGTCCCACCTGCGTGTTCCTCGCCGCCGACGGCCAGCACGCCACCCAGATCGCCGAAGACCTGACCGCGGCCGAGGTGTGCCGCGCAGCCCGCACCGCGCACGGCCCGGTCGCCGGAGCCCGCGTCGTCTGATGGCCAACATCGTCAACCTGGACCGGGTGTCCAAGGGGTACGGCGCGGCCGGCCCCCTGCTCACCGACGTCTCCCTCGGGCTCGACGACGCCGACCGGGTAGGCGTCGTAGGCCTCAACGGCGCCGGCAAGTCGACGCTGCTGCGGCTGCTCACCAAGATCGAAGAGCCGGACGCGGGCCGGGTCACCCACCGCCGCGACCTGCGCGTGGCGTGGCTGCCACAGTCGCTCGACCTGGCCGCCGACGCCACCGTCCACGACGTCGTGATCGGCACCGCCTGGCTCGGTGAAGGGTTCGCGGCCGAGCACGAGTGGGCCGGCGACGCGGGCGTCCGTTCCATCCTGGACGGTCTGGGCATGCCCCACCTCGGCCTCGACCAGCCCGTCGGGCCGATGTCCGGCGGCGAGCGGCGGCGCGTCGCGCTGGCCGCGCTGCTGGTCCGCGCCGCCGACCTGCTGATCCTCGACGAGCCCACCAACCACCTCGACGTGGCCGGCGTCGACTGGCTGGCCAACCACCTCACCGGCCGCCGCGGCGCGCTCGTGGTCGTCACCCACGACCGGTGGTTCCTCGACGCGGTCTGCACCGCCACCTGGGAGGTCGCCGACCAGGCCGTGCGCGCGTACGAGGGCGGCTTCGCGGCCTGGACCCTCACCCGCGCCGAGCGCGAACGGGTCGCCGCCGCCACCGAGGCCCGCCGGCAAAACCTCCTCCGCAAAGAGATCGCCTGGCTCCGCCGCGGGCCGCCGGCCCGCACGTCCAAGCCACGCTTCCGGATCGAGGCGGCAAACGCGCTCATCGCCGACGTGCCACCGCCGCGCGACACCGTCTCCCTGCGCAGGCTCGCCACCGCACGGCTCGGCAAGCAGGTGTACGACCTGGCCGACGTCACCCTCCACGCCGGACCCAAGAAGATCCTCGACCAGGTCACGTGGCAGGTCGGGCCGGGCGACCGCATCGCCATCCTGGGCGCCAACGGGGCCGGCAAGACCACGCTCCTGCGGCTGCTCGCGCAGCGGCTCGCACCGACCGAGGGCACGCTGCGGGTGGGCGCCACGGTGCGCACCGCGTTCCTTTCCCAGGAGCTGGCCGAGCTGCCCGGCCACCTGCGCCTGCTGGAGGCGGTCGAAGAGGTCGCCAAGCGGGTCAAGCTCGGCGACCGCGAGCTGTCGGCCGCACAGCTCGCCGAGGTGTTCGGGTTCACCGACCGTCGCGTGTGGACACCCGTGTCCGACCTCTCCGGCGGCGAGCGGCGGCGACTCCAGATGCTCCGCCTCCTCGCCGGCGAGCCCAACGTGCTCCTGCTCGACGAGCCCACCAACGACCTCGACACCGACACCCTCGCCTCGCTCGAAGACCTGCTCGACAGCTGGCCCGGCACGCTGGTGGTGGCCAGCCACGACCGCTACCTGGTCGAGCGGGTCACCGACACGGTGTACGCGCTGATGGGCGACGGCCAGCTCCGCCACCTCGTCGGCGGCGTCGAGGAGTACCTGGCGTCCGTCACCCAGGAGGCCACGCCGCCAGCACGGGCGGAACGAGGACCCCGGCCGTCCGCAGGTGACACGCGCGCCGCCCGCAAGGAGCTGGCCCGGCTGGAGCGCACCGTCGCCAAGCTCGAACAGCGGGAAGCGGCGCTGCACGACGAGATGGCCCGCCACGCCACCGACTACGCCCGGATCGCCGAGCTCGACGCGCAGCTCAAGGCCGCACAGGCGGAGCGCGCCGAGACGGAAGAGGCCTGGCTCGCGCTCGCCGACCAGGTGCCAGATCACTGATCGTGGGGCTGCCCGAGGCCGGATGAGACCGATGGTCCAGAATCACGGGCCATGGCGAGCCACTTTCCCGTGAACCACCCGCTGCGCCCCACCTACCGGGCGCTCGGCGGGCTGGCCGGCCTCTATCTGATCGTCTTCGGCGTCCTCGGGCTGATCGAAACGAGCGGCGACGAGTTCTTCGCCCAGAACGACGCCGAGGCCCTCTGGCAGGGCACCAACCTCGGCCACTCGGTCATCTCGATCGCCGTCGGGCTGATCATCCTGATCGGCGTTGCCGTCGGCCGCAACATCGACGTGGCGATCCACAAGGCGGCCGGGTACGGACTCGGCGGGCTCAGCCTCGCCGGCCTCGCCGTGATGCGCACCGACGCCAACTACCTCAACTTCACGATGCCCACCGTCATCGTCACGATGGTGCTGGCGCTCGTGCTGCTGCTCGCCGGCATGTACGGCAAGCTCGGCACCGACGAGCAGGCCCGGGCATCGCGCGACGCCAGGCTCCTGCTCGAGTAGCCGTTTGCGGCTGCGGAGAGGCCGCCACCGGGTGACAATCCTGGTATGGCGCACATCCCGGTCAATCATCCAATGCGACCGCTGTACCGCACGCTCTCCGGCCTGATCGGCCTGTACATCCTGGTCTTCGGCATCATCGGCCTGATCCAGACCGCGGGTGACCCGCTCTTCGACCGGGGCGACGTGTGGGTGCTCGGCCTGCGCACCAACCTGGCCTTCGCCATCCTGTCGGTCGTCTACGGCGCCGTGCTGCTCGCCGCCGCGGTCATCGGCGGCAACGTCGAACACATGGTCAACCTCGGTGCCGGCCTGGTGTTCATCCTGGTCGGGCTGACCATGATGACGCTGATGGAGACCGACGCCAACATCCTCAACTTCTCGATGGTCAACAGCATCGTGTCGTTCATCTTCGGGCTGCTGGTGCTCACCGCCGGCCTGTACGACAAGGTCGGCTCGTCCGAAGACGTCGAAGCCGAGGAGGCCTACCGGCGCAACGCCGCACCCGCCACTACTTCGCCCGCCGAGTGAGGAGCGCCGGCTTCGCCTCCAGGTGCGACAGGCCGTTCCACGCGAGGTTGACCAGGTGCGCCGCCACCGTGTCCTTACGCGGCTTGCGCACCTCCAGCCACCAGCGGCCGGTCAGCGCCACCATGCCCACCAGCGCCTGCGAGTAGAGCTCGGCCAGCTTCGGGTCGTACCCGCGCGTCTTGAACTCGGCGCCCAGGATGTGCTCCACCTGGTGCGCGATGTCGTTGAGCACACTGCTGAAATTGCCACCGGACGACAACAGCGGCGACTCGCGCACCAGCACCCGAAAGCCGTCGGTCTCCGACTCGATGTAGTCGAGCAGCGCCAGCGCCGCCTGCTCCAGCAGCTCGCGGGGATGGCCGGCGGTCAGCGCGTTGGTGATCCGGTCGAGCAGCGAACGGACCTCGCGGTCGACCACCACCGCGTAGAGGCCCTCCTTGCCGCCGAAGTGCTCGTACACGACGGGTTTGGAGACCTTCGCGCGCGACGCGACCTCCTCGATGGAGGTCGCGTCGAACCCGCGCTCCGCGAAAAGCTCGCGTCCGATCGAGATGAGCTGCTCGCGGCGCTGCGCCGCGGGCATCCGCACCCGGCTGCCGGTCTTGGCCGGCGCCACCCCGTTGGTGCTCGGGCTGTCAGTCACGAGGTCGGTTTTACCAGCTTCGCCGCGATGCGCTCCGGCTTCGGCCAGCGGACGTCATACGCCGCGCCGAGCTTCTCGAAGATCCAGATGGCGCGCGCCGAGATGTCGATCTGGCCGCGCAGCACGCCGTGGCGGGCGCACGTCGGGTCGGCGTGGTGCAGGTTGTGCCAGCTCTCGCCGAACGACAGGATCGCCAGCGGCCAGAAGTTGGCCGCCTTGTCACCCTGGCGCACCTCGAAGGGGCGCTCACCGTAGACGTGGCAGATCGAGTTGATCGACCAGGTGATGTGGTGGAGCAGGCCGACGCGCACGAGACCGGCCCAGAAGAACGCGGTCAGCGCGCCCTGCCACGACCAGGTCACCAGCCCGCCCGCGACCGCCGGTGCGAGCATCGAGATCGTCACCAGCAGGGGAAACAGCCGGTCGACCTTGTTGATGTCCTTGTCGGCCACCAGGTCCGGCGCGAAGCGGTCACGGTTGGACAGCTCGCGGTGGAAGAGCCAACCCATGTGGGCGAACCACAGACCCTTGGTCAGCGCCCAGAAGCCCGTGCCGAAGCGCCACGGCGAGTGCGGGTCACCCTCCACGTCCGAGAACATGTGGTGCCGGCGGTGATCCGCCACCCACTGCGTGATGTTGCCCTCGACCGCGAACGAGCCGGCCACGGCCAGCGACACCCGCAGCCACCGCTTCGCCTTGAACGACCCGTGGGTGAAGTAGCGGTGGAAGCCCACGGTGATGCCGAGGCCGGAGACCGAGTACAGCACGAGGAAGATCGCGACGTCGGTCCAGCCGAGCCAGCCGCCCCATGCGATCGGCACGGCGGCGAAGACGGCGAGGAACGGGAGCACCACGAAGGCCCAGAGGCCGATCAGGATGCCGGTGGACTGCTTGCCGTCGGTGAGCGGCTTCGGATTCTTGACGGTGGTGTCGTCGAGGGTGGCTGTGGACATGTCACCTCGCTGCGCTGAAGTGGGGCTTTGGGCGTCCGGGGGTTCAAAGCTACGCCTACGTCACCGTAACTTACGCAACCGTAGTCTGACAGTGGTCTACCCCTTTTCCTTCCTGTGAATCCTCTGGAGCCGGACCCAATCGCACGTTGACGTGGCATAGCGATTTACACGCCGAGCGACGCTGACCCCACCGCCCGCACACGTCTCCTAGCGTGCCCGTCATGACGCATCCCCTGGCCGCCGAAGCGCGGCGCCTACGCACCGAAGAAGCACTCTCGTCCCGCCAGATCCGCGAGCGGCTCGGCATCGGCAAAGAGCTGCTCCAAGATCTACTCCGCGGCGTTCCGCCGCCCGAGTGGACCCGCCGGCCGAACGCCAAAGACGAGTTGCGCGCCCGAGCGATCGAGCTGCGCGGCCAAGGCATGTCGGTCAACGCCATCGCCGACGAGCTCGAGGTGTCGAAGTCGACCGCCTACCTGTGGGTCCGGCACATCCCCTACGACAAGGATCCTGAGGCGGAGCGTGCCCGGCGGCGCGCCCACTCCAAGGTCATGACCGACGCCCGATGGGGCGAGTACCGGGTCGCTCGCGACGAGCTGGAGGCCGACATCCGGGACAAGGCGGCCAAGTGGGTCGGCCGGCTGAAGGACCGCGAGCTGTTGATCGCCGGCGCGGTCGCGTACTGGTGTGAGGGTTCCAAGAGCAAACCCTGGCGTGAGCAGCATGAATTGAACTTCACCAACAGCGATCCCGGACTGGTCGAGATCTTCCTCCGATTCGTCGAGATGCTTGGCGTCGAGCGCCGGCAGCTTACGTACCGGGTACACATCCACGAGTCCGCCGACGCGCTCGCCGCGTGTCGTTGGTGGGCGGATCGCATCGGCGTCGCGGTAGGCGACATGAAGCGCCCCACGCTCAAGCGGCACAAGCCATCCACAAATCGGCGCAACCAGGGCGACGACTACCATGGCTGCCTCGTGATCAATGTGCCTCGTAGCCGACAGCTCTACGTCCACGTCGGAGGTCTGATGGCCGGCGTGTTCGCGGCGTTGTCGGCGGAGTAAGGTTCTCCTTGCGATCTGACGACGAGGTCCGTTAGGTCCGATTTGGTCGGGCGTGGTGTAATTGGCAGCACTGCGGCCTTTGGTGCCGTATGTTCAGGTTCGAGTCCTGGCGCCCGAGCTAGCCCTGGAATGTCCGGATCGTAACGCCCGCCCCTTCCGGTAGGGCCGGCAGGGTGCGCGACTACCATGAGGCCGCAACCCACAGCCACCCCTGAGGGAGCTACCTCGTGACGTCCTCCCAGTCCCGTACCGTCGTCGTCCTTGCCGCCGGTGAGGGTAAGCGGATGAAGTCGGCGCTCCCGAAGGTGCTGCACCCGCTGCTCGGTCGCACCCTCGTCGGACACGTGCTGGCTGCCGCCGCCGGTCTTGAGGCACAGCGCACGCTCGTCGTCGTCGGTCACGGTGCCGAGGAGGTCAAGGCGCACCTCGCCGACGTGGCCCCCGCCGCCGAGCCGGTGTTGCAGGCCGTGCAGCACGGCACGGGCCACGCGGTGCGTATCGCGCTGGAGGCCGCGGGCGACGCCGGCGGCACGGTGGTCGTGCTCAACGGCGACGTGCCGCTGCTGCGTCAGGAGACGGTGCGCGAGCTCGTCGAGGCGCACGAGGCGGCGGGCCTGGCCGCGACCGTGCTGGCCGCCGAGGTGGCCGACCCGACCGGCCTGGGACGCATCGTGCGTGACGAGTCCGGCCGCCTGGAGCGGATCGTCGAGGAGCGCGACGCGACCGCCGAGCAACGCGCCGTTCGCGAGATCAACGCGGGCATCTACGCGTTCGACGGCGCTCTGCTGCGTGAGGCGTTGAGCAAGCTGTCGACCGACAACGAGCAGGGCGAGGAGTACCTGACGGACGTCTTCGGTCTGCTCGCGACCGACGGCCAGGCGGTGGGCGTTCACGTGGCGTCGGAGGTCACGGAGACGCTCGGCTGCAACGACCGCGCGGAGCTTGCGGCGCTGCGGGCGCTGCTGCGTGACCGGGTCAACAGGGCGTGGATGCGGGCTGGTGTGACGATCCTCGACCCGGCGACGACGTGGGTTGACGTGACCGTGACGCTGGAGCGTGACGTGGTCGTCGACCAAAACACCCAGCTGCGCGGCGCCACCTCGGTCGCGGCGGGCGCGGTGGTGGGCCCGGACACGACGCTGATCGACACGACGGTTGGGGCGGGCGCGTCGGTCGTCCGCGTGCACTCGGTCGGCGCGGAGGTGGGTCCGGAGGTTGGTGTCGGGCCGTACGCGTACCTGCGTCCGGGTACGAGGCTGGCCCGCAAGTCCAAGGTGGGCACGTTCGTCGAGGTGAAGAACTCCGAGATCGGCGAGGGCACGAAGGTGCCGCATTTGTCGTACGTGGGTGACGCGACGATCGGCGAGCAGACCAACATCGGTGCGGCGTCGGTGTTCGCCAACTACGACGGCACCCGTAAGAACCGCACGGTGATCGGCAGCCACGTGAAGGGTGGTGTCGACACGATGTACGTGGCGCCGGTCGAGGTGGGCGACGGCGCGTACACGGGCGCCGGCACGGTGGTCCGCGAGGATGTGCCGCCGGGTGCGCTGGCGGTGTCGGGTGGCCCGCAGCGTACGTTCGAGGGGTGGACGGAGCGTAAGCGCCCGGGCACCCCGGCCGCGGAGGCGGCGAGAAAAGCGCGAAGTGAGACAACGCACGGCGGGGGCGATGCCGGGCAGGATGGGTTGACCTCGGGAGATACTGCAACCGAGTGACTCGTTAGCCCCACCGACCCACGGGAGCGGATTGCCGATGGGCAGCATCGTCGCGGAAAACCGCAAGAGCCTGATGCTCTTCTCAGGCCGCGGTTTTCCGGAGCTTGCCGACGAGATCGGTGCGGCTTTGGGCGTCGCACCGACACCCACCGATGCGTACGACTTCGCGAACGGCGAGATTTTCGTGCGCTACAAGGAGTCCGTGCGCGGCTCGGACGCGTTCGTGGTGCAGTCGATCGGTCAGGGTGTCAACAAGTGGGTCATGGAGACCTTGATCATGGTCGACGCGCTGAAGCGGGGCTCGGCCAAGCGCATCACGGTGGTGCTGCCGTTCTACCCGTACTCGCGGCAGGACAAGAAGCACCGCGGGCGGGAGCCGATCTCCGCGCGGCTGGTGGCCGATCTGCTCAAGACGGCGGGTGCCAACCGGATCCTCACGGTCGACCTGCACACCGCGCAGATCCAGGGTTTCTTCGACGGGCCGGTCGACCACTTGTTCGCGATGGACACGCTGGCCGGCTATGTGGAGCGCAAGTACGCCGGCCGGCCGCTGTCGGTGGTGGCGCCGGACTCGGGTCGGGTGCGGGTGGCCGAGCGGTGGACCGACCGGTTGGGCGGGTGCCCGCTGGCGTTCATCCACAAGACGCGCGATCCGATGAAGCCCAATCAGGTGGTCGCCAACCGTGTGGTGGGTGAGGTCGAGGGGCGGGTCTGCCTGATCGTCGACGACATGATCGATACGGGTGGCACGATCACGCGGGCGGCCGACATCCTGTACGACTCGGGTGCCGCCGACGTGGTGGTGGCGTCGACGCACGCGCTGCTTTCCGACCCGGCGACGGAGAAGCTCAAGAACAGCAGGATCAGCGAGCTGGTTGTGACGAATACGCTGGCGCTGCCGGCGGAGAAGCACCTTGACAAGATCACCGTGCTGTCGATCGCGCCGTTGCTGGCTCGCGCGATCCGTGAGGTTTTCGATGACGGTTCCGTTACGACCCTGTTTGGCGGATTGAGCTAGAGGGAGCCACCCCGGCGGATCACGGCGTCCGGCTCCGCTAGACTGGAGCGGTTGCCACGGCGAGGGTGTCCTGCGGGCTGCTGCTGACACAGCGCATTCCGCGGCGCACCGTGATCGACGCGGTGCTCCGGGCCCTGCCCCGCGCGCCCCTCGCCCGGCACCGCCGCCGACCTCATGCAGCAAAGACGAAACATCAGGAGTACTCCCGTGTCCGAGGTAAAGATCAGCGCCGAGCCCCGCACCGAGTTCGGCAAGGGCGGTGCCCGTCGCACCCGTCGGGCCGGCAAGGTGCCCGCCGTCCTTTACGGCCATGGCGAGAAGCCGGTGCACATCGCGCTTCCCGCTCGTGAGTTCGCCGCCGCGATCCGCCACGGCGGTCTCAACCAGGTCTTCGCGATCGACGTCGTCGGAGGCAGCACCACGCTGGCCCTGGCGAAGGCGATCCAGCGTGACCCGATCAAGGACACCTTCGAGCACGTCGACCTGCTGATCGTCAAGCGTGGCGAAAAGGTGACCGTCGACGTTCCGGTGCAGCTGATCGGTGAGGCGGCCCGGGGCACCCTGGTCGTGACCGAGAGCAACACGCTTTCGATCGTCGCTGAGGCGCTGCACCTGCCCGACCACCTGGAGGTCTCGATCGAGGGTCTCGAGGGTGGCTCGCGGGTGACCGCCGCCGACGTCACGCTGCCGCGTGGCTCCGAGCTGGCCGCCGACCCCGAGACGGTCATCGCCGTGGTCTCCGTGGCGCCGAGCGCCGAGGAGCTGGAGGGCGAGACCGCCGAGGTGGCGGAGGAAGCCGCTCCGGAGGGCGCCACCGACGAGCAGCCGGCCGAGGCCGCCGCGTCGGCCTGATTCGACAGGCGATGAAAGGGGGCCCGGCGGGCCCCCTTTTGCGTAAAGGGCAGCGTGATGGACGAGACCTATCTCGTGGTCGGGCTCGGCAACCCTGGCCGGGAGTACACGGGCAACCGGCACAACGCCGGCTTCTTGGTGGCCGACTTGCTCGGCGCGCGGATCGGCGCGCGTTTCGGCCGGCACAAGCGTGCGGTGGCCGAGGTCGCGGAGGGGCGGCTGGTGCCGGGTGGGCCGCGGGTGGTGCTGGCGAAGCCGTTGACGTACATGAACCTGTCCGGCGGGCCGGTGGCGGCGCTGTCCCAGTTCTACAAGATCCCCATCGGCAACATCATCGCCGTGCACGACGAGCTCGATCTCGGGTACGGGACGGTGCGCGCGAAGATCGGCGGCGGCGAGGGCGGCCACAACGGGCTGCGGTCGATGTCGAAGTCCTTGGGCAGCAAGGATTACGTGCGGGTGCGGTTCGGCATCGGGCGGCCACCGGGGCGGCAGGATCCGGCCGATTTTGTGCTGTCCGACTTCAACGCGGCCGAGCGCAAGGAGCTCGAGTTCCTTGTCGATCGGGCGGCTGACGTCGTCGAGACGGTTGTCACCCGCGGTGTGGAAGTTGCGCAGAACGCCTATAACGGGGCGTGACGCCCAGACCGGTCAACCCGTTGGTCACGACAGACGCGATCATCGGGGGGCACGGTGCGGCAGCTGTGGGATGTCGAAGACGACCTTGATCTCTTCCCGACGCCGCTGCCGGTCCGCCCGTCGCGGCGGTCGCCGGGCCGCCACGTCGCCCTGTCCCGGCGCGCCGCCTGGGAGTCGCGGTACGTGCGGCGGCTGCTCCTCGGCGACCTGCTCGTCGGCGTGGCCGCGGGCGCGCTGGCGTTCGAGGTGCGTTTCGGCCAGACGGTGACCTCGTACAACCGGGTGTACCTGCTGCTCTCCCTGCTGCTGCCGGCGCTGCTGGTCGGCGTGCTCGCGCTGCACCGCACGTACGAGGGCCGGTTTCTCTACGTGGGCACCGACGAGTACCAGCGGGTCATCCGCGCCGGCCTCAGCCTGATCGCGGCGGCCGCGATCGTGTCGTACGCCCTCGACCTGCCCACCGCCCGCTTCTACGTGCTGGTGGCGCTGCCGGTCGCGACGGCGAGCGCCCTGGCGGTGCGCTTCGCGGCCCGCAAGCACCTGCACCGGGCCCGCGAGCGGGGCGAGTGCCTGCGCCGCGTGATCGTCGTGGGGCACGAGTTGGCGGTCGTGCACATCACCCGGCAGCTGCGCCGCGAGCGGTACCACGGCTTGGAGGTCGTCGGCGCGTGCCTGCCCGCGGGCGGTGACGGAAACGTGGGGCTGCCGGTGTACGGCACGTTCGACGACGCGGCCGACGCGGTCGACGCGGCCGCCGCCGACACGGTGATCGTGCTTTCCTGCCCGGAGCTGGACGGGGACGCGCTGCGCCGGCTCGCGTGGCGGCTGGAACGCGACGAGGTCGACCTGATCGTGGCGAGCGCGCTCGTCGACGTGGCCGGTGACCGCACCACGATCCGCCCCGTCGACGGGCTGCCGATGCTGCACGTCGAGCATCCGCGGCTGGAGGGCGGCGCCCGGGTGGTCAAGGAGGTCGTCGACCGGGTGGGCGCCGCGGTGCTACTCGCGTTGCTGTCGCCGCTGTTACTGACTCTCGCCGTCCGGATCCGTCGAGACTCACCTGGGCCGGTATTCTTCCGTCAGGTCAGGGTGGGCCGGGACGGGCAGCCGTTCGTGATGTACAAGTTCCGCAGCATGCACCTCGACGCGGAGGCGCGGCTGGCGGAGATCCGGCACCTCAACGAGCACGACGGCGTGCTCTTCAAGGTGCGAGACGACCCGCGGGTGACGCCCGTCGGTCGGTGGTTGCGCCGGCTCTCGCTCGACGAGCTGCCGCAGCTGTTCAATGTGCTACGCGGCCAGATGTCGTTGGTGGGCCCGCGCCCACCGCTGCCGGAGGAGGTGGCGGCCTACGCGGACGACGTCCGGCGCCGGCTCGCGGTCAAGCCCGGCATGACCGGGTTGTGGCAGGTTTCCGGTCGGTCGGACCTGCCGTGGGAGGAGGCGGTCCGGTTGGACCTGCGGTACGTGGAGAACTGGTCCCTGTCGTTCGACCTGGTCATCATGGCGCGCACCGTGTCCGCCGTGGCCCGGTCCGCGGGAGCGTACTGATGGCGCCCCCGGTGGTCGACGGCGCGTTCGCCCGGTGGCTCGCCGCCCGCGCCGGTGAGCTGCTGCTCGAGGTGCGGGCCGAGCGCGGGCACCAGGACTCGGCCGCGCTCAAGGCGGCCGGCGACAAGCTGTCGCACGACCTGATCCGCACCGAGCTGGCGCGGTGGCGTCCGGCCGACGCGGTGCTGTCCGAGGAAGACGACCACGCCCGCAAGGCGTGGGTCGAGGGTGACGGCCCGCGGCCGCCCGCCCGCCTCGAGGCCGACCGCGTGTGGATCATCGATCCGCTCGACGGCACCCGCGAGTTCGCCGAGGAGGGCCGGGCCGACTGGGCGGTGCACGTCGCGCTCTGGTCCCGCCACGCGACCGGCCAGCTGCGGCTCGCGGCCGGTGCGGTGGCGCTGCCGGCGCAGCACCGGGTGCTGGCCACGGACTACCCGCCGGCGTATCCACCGATGACGGCCAGCGGTGGCCCCGCGCGCCTGGCGGCGAGCCGCAGCCGGCCGCCGGCGTTCCTCACCGCGGTCGCGGAGGAGGTGCGCGCCGAGCTCGTGCCGATGGGCTCCGCCGGCGCCAAGATCGCGGCAGTCATCAGCGGCGAGGTCGACGGGTACGTGCACGCGGGCGGCCAGTACGAGTGGGACTCCGCCGCGCCGGTCGCTGTGGCGGCGGCCACCGGGCTGCACGCTTCCCGGATCGACGGGTCCGCGCTGAAATACAATCAGGCCGATCCCCGGCTGCCGGATCTCCTGGTCTGCCGGAAGGATCTCGCCCCCAAGCTGCTGGCGGCGCTGCGGCGGCAGCTGAAGGTAGAGTGATCCGGGGTTAACCGATCGGAAAGGTCTGGAAGAGTGAGCCAGACGCAGACTTACCGGGTTTCGCACCTGGCCGCTCTCGAAGCCGAGAGCATCTTCATCATGCGCGAGGTCGTCGCCGAGCTGGAGCGGCCGGTGCTGCTCTTCTCCGGCGGCAAAGACTCGATCGTGATGCTGCGCCTGGCGGAAAAGGCCTTCGCGCCGGCCCGCATCCCGTTCCCGGTGATGCACGTCGACACCGGTCACAACTTCCCCGAGGTCCTCACCTACCGCGACTCCCGGGTGGAGGAGCTGGGGCTGCACCTTGTCGTCGCGAGCGTGCCCGAGGCGCTGGAGGCGGGCCTGGTGCGCGAGTCGGCCGACGGCATGCGTAACCGCATCCAGACCCCCGTGCTGCTCGCGGCCGTGGAAAAGTACCGGTTCGACGCGCTCTTCGGCGGCGCCCGCCGCGACGAGGAGAAGGCCCGGGCCAAGGAGCGGGTGTTCAGCTTCCGCGACGACTTCGGCCAGTGGGATCCGAAAAACCAGCGCCCCGAGCTGTGGTCGCTCTACAACGGGCGCCACCACGCGGGCGAGTCGATCCGCGTCTTCCCGCTCTCCAACTGGACCGAGCTCGACGTGTGGCACTACATCGCCGCCGAGGGCCTCGCGCTGCCGGAGATCTACTACGCGCACGAGCGCGAGGTCGTCGAGCGCGACGGCATGCTGTACGCGGTAAACGAGTTCCTCGCGGCCCGCGCCGGCGAGACCCCGTTCGTCGAGACGGTGCGCTACCGCACGGTCGGCGACGCGTCGTGCACCGCGGCCGTCCGTTCCGTCGCCGACACCGTGGAGAAGGTGATCGAGGAGGTCGCCGCCACCCGCATCACCGAGCGCGGCGCCACCCGCGGCGACGACCGGGTCAGCGAGGCGGCGATGGAAGACCGCAAGCGGGAGGGCTACTTCTGATGACCGCCTCCGTCCTGGAGACCCGCGCGATGGACCTGCTCCGCTTCGCCACCGCCGGGAGTGTCGACGACGGCAAGTCCACCCTGATCGGGCGCCTGCTCTACGACACCAAGTCGCTCTTCACCGACCAGCTGGAGGCCGTCGAGGCGGTCAGCCTGGCCCGCGGCGACGAGTACACCAACCTCGCGCTGCTCACCGACGGCCTGCGCGCCGAGCGGGAGCAGGGCATCACGATCGACGTGGCCTACCGCTACTTCGCCACGCCCCGGCGCAAGTTCATCATCGCGGACACCCCCGGCCACATCCAGTACACGCGCAACATGGTCACCGGCGCCTCCACCGCCGACCTGGCGCTGATCCTGGTCGACGCCCGCAAGGGCCTGGTGGAGCAGTCCCGGCGGCACGCGTTCCTCTGCTCGCTGCTGCGGGTGCCGCACGTGGTCCTGTGCGTCAACAAGATGGACCTCGTCGACTGGTCGCAGGAGGTCTACGAGCGGATCGCGGACGAGTTCACGAGCTTCGCCGCCAAGCTCGAGGCGCCGGATCTCACGGTCATCCCGATCTCCGCCCTGCACGGCGACAACATTGTCAGCCGCTCCGACAAGAGCCCCTGGTACGAGGGCCCGTCGCTGCTGCACCACCTGGAGCACGTGCACATCGCCTCCGACCGCAACCTCGTCGACGTGCGCTTTCCCGTGCAGTACGTGATCCGCCCCCAGTCCACCACCGTCACCGACTACCGCGGCTACGCCGGCCAGGTGGCGTCGGGCGTGCTCAAGCCGGGCGACGAGGTGATGGTGCTGCCCTCCGGCTTCACGAGCCGGATCGCCGCGATCGACACCGCCGACGGCCCGGTAGCCGAGGCCTACCCGCCGATGTCGGTCACGGTGCGCCTGGAAGACGAGATCGACATCTCCCGCGGCGACATGATCTGCCGCCCGCACAACGCACCCGCGGTCGCGCAGGACATCGAGGCGATGGTCTGCTGGATGGACGAGACCCGCCCGCTGACCGTCGGCGGCAAGTACGCGCTCAAGCACACCACCCGCGCCGCCCGCGCGGTGGTCCGCGGCCTCCAGTACCGGCTCGACGTCAACTCGCTGCACCGTGACGAAAGCGCCACCCAGCTCACGCTCAACGAGATCGGCCGCATCCGCCTGCGCACGACCGTCCCCCTGCTCGCCGACGAGTACCGCCGCAACCGCACCACCGGCGGCTTCATCCTCATCGACGAGACCACCAACAGGACCGTCGCCGCCGGCATGATCATCGAGACCGCTTAGAAGATTTGGGCTACCGCGACGTCCGCGGTGGTCCAGACCGTCGCTCCCGCGGCCTCACCCGTCCGCCGCTGGTCGCGCTCACCCCCAGCTGTGGTTGATCAGGGAGTTTGTGTAGCGGCACGCCGACGGACACGCCCGCCAACTCCCTGATCAACACGCGGGGGACCGGGGCCGGGCGTGGGTGGGGCCAACCGCTACAGGCGGGTGGCGCCGGGGCCGGGGACGGCGACGAAGGGCTCGGGCGGCGTGAAACCCCGGTCGGCGAACGCGGAGGCGACCGTGGCCGCGACCTTGTCTGTCGCGTCGGCGTCGACCAGCGCCAGCACGCAGCCGCCGAAGCCGCCGCCGGTCATGCGGGCGCCGTAGGCGCCGCCGGACAGGGCGCCCTCTACGGCCGTGTCGACCTCGGGGACGGTGATCTCGAAGTCGTCGCGCATGGAGGCGTGTGAGGCGGTCATCAGCGGGCCGATCTCGCGCACCCGGCCCTGGCGCAGCAGCTCCACCGTGTCGAGTACGCGCTGGTCTTCGGTCACCACATGGCGTGCCCGGCGGCGCTGGACGGGGTCGGCCAAGCCCGACACCATCGACAGCGTCGCGTCGCGCAGGGCCTGCACGTCGAGGGCGCGGGCGGCCTCCTCGCAGGTGGCGCGGCGGGCGGCGTACTCGCTGGTGACGTGGCGGTGTGGCGCCTTGGTGTCGACGATCAGCACGGCGAGGCCGGCAGCCGCCACGTCGAACGGGATGTGCTCGACCTCCAGGGACCGGCAGTCGAGAAACAGCGCGTGCCCGGCCCGGCACCGGATCGAGGCGGACTGGTCCATGATGCCGGTGGGTATCCCGGCGTACTCGTTTTCGGCGCGCTGGGCCAGCCGTGGACGCTGGTCGACCGGCAGATCGAGGCCGCCCAGGTCGACGAGCGCGGTGAGCACCGCGGACTCCAGCGCCGCCGACGACGACAGGCCGGCGCCGAGCGGCACGTCCGAGGTGATGGCCATGCGGGCGCCGGGCACCTGGTGGCCGGCCTCGCGCAGCGCCCACACGACGCCCGCGACGTAAGCTCCCCAGCCTGACACGTGCTCGGACAGGTCGAACGTGATCCGCTCGTCGGCCTGCTCCGACCACACCGTCCACTCCGGAGTGTCCACACGGGACGCGGCGACGACCGTGCGCTGGGGCAGCGCGAACGGGAGCACGAAGCCGTCGTTGTAGTCGGTGTGCTCGCCGATCAGGTTGACCCGGCCGGGCGCCGCCCACACGCCGTCGGGCTCGGCCCCGTAGACGGTGAGGAACTGCTTCATGACACGTGCTCGCGGTAGAACGCCCACGCGTCGGAGACCATGTCGTGCAGCGTGGTCCTGGTCGGCGTCCAGCCGAGCTCCTGGCGGGCCAGGTCGGACGAGGCGACGAGCGAGGCCGGGTCGCCGGAGCGGCGGGGCGCGATCTCGACCGGTAGCGGGTGGCCGGTGACCTCGCGGACCACGTCGACCACTTGGCGGTTGGAGAAGCCGCTGCCGCTGCCGAGGTTGTAGATCTTGTGCTCGCTGGGCTTGGCCGACTCGAGCGCGAGCAGGTGGGCGCGGGCCAGGTCTTCGACGTGGATGTAGTCGCGCACGCAGGTGCCGTCGTCGGTGGGGTAGTCGTCGCCGAAGAGTTGGAGCTTGTCGCGCTTGCCGGCGGCGACCTGGAGCGCGATCGGGATGAGGTGGGTCTCCGGGTCGTGCCGCTCGCCGATCGACACACCGGGGCGCAGGTAGGCACCGGCGACGTTGAAGTAGCGCAGCGACACCGCGGCCAGCTCGTGCGCGAACGACTCGGACGTCAGCGCCAGGTCGAACGCCAGCTTGGTCGCCCCGTACGTGCTGGTGGGGTGCTTGACCGCCGACTCGCGGATGGGCAGCTCGGTCGGGTTGCCATACACCGCGGCGGTGGAGGAGAAGACGAACCGCCGCACCCCGGCCGCGCGCACCGCGTCGAGCAGGGCGAGGGAGGCGATGACGTTGTCGTCCCAGTAGAGCTCGGGCTTGGCCATCGACTCGCCGGCGGCGATCAGCCCGGCGAAGTGGAGCACCCCGTCGAACCCGGCCTCCGGCGTGAGCACCTGGGCCGCGTCGTGGATCGACGCCCGCACGAACGTGGCGTCCGGCGCCACCGCGACCGCGTGGCCGGTGCGCAGGTCGTCGAGGACGACCACCTCGTGGCCGGCGTCGAGGAGCATCCGGCTGACGACGCTGCCGACGTATCCGGCGCCGCCGGTGACGAGCAGTTTCACGTGGTGCCCTCTCTCATCGGTCTAAGGTACCGAGGCAAGTATTCCACCAGGTTCGAGCAAAAGTAAACATGTTCGAACAGTGGCCGGGACGCGCATGCGCTGGCGCCTGTCTACCATTTCCCTATGCGAGACACGGCATTTCCCCATGCAGGACACGGGCGGCGGTAACGCCGTGCCCCGACGGCATACCACGGCGTCGGGGCGTTCCCGACGAGAGCCCGGTCCGGTCAGGCGCGCCGCCGCCCGGATCGTGATCCGGCTGGCCGACGTGGTCGCCGGGCTGCTCGGCGCCGACCGCACCGCGGGACGCGAGCGGATCAGCGAGGCCGAGCTGCGTGACCTGATCGCGGCCAACACGCTGCTCGATCCGGTGGAGCGCCGGATCATCGACGAGGTGCTCACCGCCGGCGCCAGCCTTGTCCGCGAGGTGATGATGCCGCGCACCGACGTGACCTTTCTCGACGCTGGGCTCACGCTCGCCGAGGCGGCCCAGATGGTACGGGCGGAGACACACACCCGATACCCCGTAATCGACGGCACACACGACGACGTCGTGGGCTTCGTGCACCTGCGCGACCTGCTGATCCGGCCGCCGGGCGACGGCCGCGCGACGATCCGCGAGCTGACCCGCGAGGTCAAGCGGCTGCCCGGGAGCAAGCGGGTGCTCGCCGCGCTCTCCGAGATGCGCCGCGAGCGGCACCACCTGGCGGTGGTCGTCGACGAGTACGGCGGCACGGCCGGCATCGTCACCCTCGAAGACCTCATCGAGGAGCTGGTCGGCGAGATCCACGACGAGTACGACGCGGCACCCGACCCGGCCCCCGCCGGTGCGGAGGTGGACGGCCGGCTCAACCTCGCCGACTTCGCCGAGCGGGCCGGCTTCCCGCTCCCGACCGGGCCCTACGAGACGGTCGGCGGCTTCGTGATGGCGCGGCTGGGCCGGCTCCCGGTGGTCGGCGACGAGGTGACGGCCGTGGTGCCGGAAGACGACGGCGGAGAGCCGGCCGCCTGGCGCCTGCGCGTGCTGGAGCTCGACGGCCGCCGGGTGGCCCGGGTGGGCATCGCCGCGCAGTCGCCGCCCGCGGCGCCCGTCCCGACCACCCGCGCCCCAGTCGAGGTGACGATCAAGGAAAACGCGTAGCGGCTCAGTACACCTGGAGCTTGCGCCAGGTCGAACCGTCGACCGAGAAGGCCGTCCAGCCGGAACCGAAGAGGTCGAACGCCACGTAGCCGGCGGGTATGCGGACGATCCGCCCGACCGCCGGGAGGTTGCCGTCGGCCTGGGTGAACGTGCGTCCGTCGTCGTCGCTGAGGTACCACCGCCGGTCGGCGCCGGTGGCCAGCAGCCGCCCGTCGAGCAGCGGCACCACCTCGCCGGCCAGCTTGTCCGGCGGTGCGACCCGGCCGGCCGTGGTGGGCGTGAACCGCTGGCCGGAGTCGGTCGACAGGTAAATCGCGGAGATCTCCCGCTCGGCGCCGAGCACCGTGACGTACACCCGCTCGCCGAGCACCGCCACCTGCGCCGTCGAACCGGTCGCGCCGAGCGGGTGGACGGTCCACTTCCGCCCGCCGTCGCGGGTCACGGCCACCGCCGGCGCGCCGTTTCGCGTGCCGCCGACCCACCACGCACCGGTCGCCGTGGGTGCGCCCGCGACCCACTTCACGGCCATGCCCTCCGGCTGCTTCACCAGCTCGCCGCGGTATCCGAACATGGAGCTCCAGACCTCGACGGTGTCGCCGCCCAGGCGGAGGAGCTGGCCCGCGCCGACCGCGGTGGCCGCGCCGTTGGGCCGGGTGGTGGCCAGCCAGGTCTCCCCGCCGTTGGTGGAGACGTATCCGGCGACGACGAGCCGCCCGTCCGGGAACGCGGTCAGGTCGAGGTCGGCGTCCGCCGTCGGCGGCAGGGTGGCCCTGGCCCAGGTGAGGCCGCCGTCGACGGTGCGGGCGAGGCTCGGTGCGCAGGGCGTACTGCCGTCTTCGCACCGCACCAGGGCGTACCCGTGGTCGGGGTCGGTGAAGTCGACGTCGGTGACCTGGCCGCGCAGGTCGAGGATGGGGTCGCCGGTCAGGCCGTTGATCGTGATGCCGGCGTCGGTGTAGACGACGCCCGGCGAAGGGCTTGGGTCGGCCACCGGTGGCGGCTTCTGGTCGGTGCTCCACGGCCGCAGCGCCGCGAAGCCGGCCACCGCCACGACCGCCAGCACCGCGCCGACCCGCCGCGCCCGGCGGCGGTGGCGGATGGCGGTCGCCCGCGCGCCGACTCGCTCCAGCGGCGGCTGCTCGATCGCGTCGAGCAGGCCGTCGCGCTCGCGGGCGAGCCTTGTCTCCAGGTCAGGCACGGGCCACCTCCGTCGAGGTGGTGCCGAGGTCGCGGTAGTCGCCGAGCCGCTCGGCGAGGGCGGCGCGGCCGCGGGACAGGCGGGACTTGACCGTGCCCACAGGCACCTCCAGCACCGCCGCCACCTCCTCGACCGGCAGGTCGGCGAAGTAGTGCAGGACGATCACCTCGCGGTATGGGGTGGGGATGCCGGCCAGCGCGTCCCGCAGGTCGGCTCGCTCCGGACCGGGCGCCGGCTCCACCATGCGGGCCACCGGGCGGTCGCGGAGCAGGATCGTGTCGAGCAGCTTGCGGCGCCGCCACCGCCGGCGGACCACGTTGACCGCCACCGTGCGCAACCAGGCCTCCGGGTTGTCCACGTCGGCCAGTGCGTGCGGCCGGGCCAGTGCCCGCGCGAATGCCTCCTGCACCACGTCCTGCGCCTCCGTCAGATCGGTGGTGAACGCGTAGACCTGCGCGACCAAGCGCCGGTAACAGGCGTGGTACAGCTCACCCATCGCCTGCTCCGCCGCAGCCCGCGCGTCCCGTCCCGGCACCGACCACCCGCCTTTGTCTACGATCTCTGCCCGTATGAGCCATGGCCGGCGTCCGCGGTTCCGGCCACTCCTGTCAGAATGGCCGGCATGTCGGTGTCTGACGCAACCCCCCGCCCCCGGGTGCTTTCCGGCATCCAGCCGACCGCCGACTCGTTCCATCTGGGTAACTATCTTGGCGCGGTGCGTAACTGGGTCGCGATGCAGGAGACCCACGACACCTTCTACTGCGTCGTCGACCTGCACGCGATCACGATGGGCCACGACCCCGCCCAGCTCCGCCAGCGCACCCGGCTGTCGGCGGCCCAGCTGCTCGCGGCCGGCCTCGACCCGGAGCGGTGCACGCTCTTCGTGCAGTCGCACGTGCCGGAGCACCCGCAGCTGAGCTGGGTGCTGAGCTGCATCACCGGGTTCGGCGAGGCGAGCCGGATGACCCAGTTCAAGGACAAGTCGGCCAAGCAGGGCGCCGACCGGTCCAGTGTCGGCCTGTTCACCTACCCGATCCTCCAGGCCGCCGACATCCTGCTCTACCAGGCCGACGCGGTGCCGGTGGGCGAAGACCAGCGTCAGCACCTGGAGCTGACCCGCGACCTGGCACAGCGCTTCAACACGCTCTTCGGGAAGACGTTCACGGTGCCGGCGCCGTACATCGTGCGCGACACCGCGAAGATCACCGACCTACAGGAGCCGACCGCCAAGATGTCCAAGTCGGCGTCGTCGCCGGCCGGCATCATCGAGCTGCTCGACGACCCGGCCCGCTCGGCGAAGAAGATCCGCTCGGCGGTCACCGACACCGGTCGCGAGATCGTCTTTGACCAGGCGGCCAAGCCCGGCGTCTCCAACCTGCTGACGATCTACTCGGCGCTCACCGGCCGCACCATCGACGACCTCGTCGCGGCGTACGACGGCAAGGGGTACGGCGACCTCAAGAAGGACCTCGCCGAGGTGGTGGTCGAGTTCGTCAAGCCGATGCAGGAGCGCACCCGGGCCTACCTCGACGACCCCGCCCAGCTCGACAAGCTGCTCGCGATCGGCGCGGAGAAGGCCCGCGCGGTCGCCGCCGAGACCCTCCGCGGGGCGTACGACCGGGTGGGTTTCTTGTCGCCGGGCCGGGGCGCGTAGCCGGGTGGCCGCCGCCGATGATCGGGTCACCCGGATCGGGGTGGCCATCGACATTCCCGAGCCGTGGGGTGGCATCCTCACCCGCCGCCGCGCCGAGGCGGGTGACCCGCAGGCCGCGTACGTGCCCGCGCACCTCACCCTGCTCGGGCCGACCGAGATCGAGCCCGACCGGCTGCCCGCGATCGAGGACCACCTGGCCGCGGTGGCGGCCGCGCATCCGCCGTTTTCGCTGCACCTGCGCGGCACCGGCACGTTCCGGCCGCTGACCGAGGTGGTCTTCGTCGTCGTCGCGGCCGGGATCAGCGAGTGCGAGCTGCTCGCCGCCGCGATCGGCAAGACCGGTGACATCCACCGTGAGCTCCGCTTCCCGTATCACCCGCACGTGACGGTCGCGCAGGACGTGTCGCCCGAGGCGCTCGACGCGGTCTACGAGGACCTCGCCGGCTTCTCCGCACTGTTTCAAGTGGACGCATTCACCCTCTTCTCCCACACGGGTGAGGCGCGCTGGCAGCCACGCCGGGATTTTCGTCTCGGGAGCTGACGCGCGCGATGAGCGCGCATCCGTCAAGATGTCGGCGTGAACATCGTCGCCCGGGTGGAAGCGGGCATCAACGGGCGGCTCGACGCCGCCCGTCGCCGGTCCCGCGCGTTCGACCATCTCTTTCGAGCGCTCGACCGCTACGGCGCGGTGCTGGGGGGCCGCTTGGCGGCGGCGATCGCCTACTACGGGTTCTTCGCGGTCTTCGCGCTGGGCCTCGTCGCGTACTGGGCATTCGGCTTCGTGCTCAACCGGAACGAGGCGCTGCGGCAGGCGGTCGACGACTTCCTCAGCCAGAACCTGCCGTTCCTTCAGCTCCAGCAGATCCAGGAGAGCAGCGGCACGGTCGGCGTCGTCGGCCTGCTGACCCTGACGGTCACCGGAATCGGCTGGGTGGAGGCGATCCGCTCCTCGCAGCGGGCCCTGTACGAGGTGCCGCAGCAGCCCGGCAACCTCGTGGTGCGCCGGATCATCGACATGGCCGTGCTTCTCGTGGTCTTCTTCCTGCTCGCGCTCTCGGTGGCCGCCGCGGACACGGCCGAGGCGCTGGTGGGCTGGCTGCTCAGCCGGGACGACTCCATCGCGCTCACCGTCGTCCGGTGGGTGCTGACCGTGGCGTTCAACCTGGTCTTGGCGACCGCCCTGCTGGTGGTGGTGCCTCGCCTCCGCATGCCGATCCGCCGCCTGCTGCCGTCCGTGCTGGTGGTCGCGGCCGGCATCACGCTGCTCAACACTCTGGGCCGGGAATGGGTGATCCGGATCGACCGCAATCCGGCGTACACCGTGGTGACCGGCGCGGTCGGCCTGCTGCTCTACTTATATCTGCTCAACCAGCTCCTGCTCTTCGGCGCCGCGCTGGCCGCGACCAGCACGCACGGGGAGGTGACCGACCTGGCGGCGGAGACGCCGCCCGACGCCGATTTGTCCGAAAACGAGGATCCACGGCGCCCAGACAGCTCATGATGACTTGAATGGGGGCACTGGTGACGCTGGAGCTGGCCGAGGACTCGCCGGCACGTGATCTGCCGTGGATCGTGACGTTCGGCCCGCTCGGCGACGACGAAGAGTGGGAGCCCGTGGTCTGCGGCCCCTACGAGCGGCCGCACGCGCTCGCGCTGGCCGAGTCGGTGGTGGCCGACGAAGACCTGATGGCGGTCGTGGAGCCGCTGCTGCCGCACGTGAGCGTCGAGGAGATCCAGGGCGAGATCGCGGCGGCCCGGATGGCGGCCGAAGACGACCGTGCCACGGCCGACGACGCCGCCGACTTCGGCGACTACGACGAGTTTGGCCTGGCCGGCGGCGACGCGGCCGGCGAAGACCAGATGGTCGAGGCCTCCCCGCCCCCGCCGCCGGAAGAAGTACGCGCCGGAATGTCACGCATAGCTTCGCGCCTGGCGGGGTAGGACAGGGAGGAGCCCGGTCGTTCGTTGCGCTCCGCGCCGACGGGCGACTGTGGAAATGGGTGGCTCCCAGGGCCACCACGGGCCGCCGGGAGTCGCTTTCCTCCCGTAAGTGGACCGGCCTGCCGTCAAAGGTGGGTCGGTCCACGGCTTCAAGCGGGCACCGGCACGGGCGCGGCGCCCGTCGAGGCGCGGACCACCAGCTCGGGGCGGAAGACGTACTCGGAGCGGTGGGTGGCGTGGCCGTTGATCTCGTCGATCAGGGCGCGCACGGCCGCGACCGCCATGGCGGTCACCGGCTGCCGCACGGTCGTCAGCGGCGGGTCGGTGAACGCGATCAGGGGCGAGTCGTCGTATCCCACCACCGACACGTCGTCCGGGATGGACAGTCCACGCTGGCGGGCGGCCCGGATCGCGCCGAGCGCCATCAGGTCGGAGCCGCACACGATGCCGGTGACGCCGCGATCGAAGAGCCGGCCGGCGGCCGCCTGTCCACCCTCGACGCCGAAGAGGGACAGCGAGATCAGCTCGTCGACCGCCGGGTCGGTGAGCCCGACGAGCTTCTTCATCGCCGCCCGGTACCCGGCGATCTTGCGTTGCACCGGCATGAACCTGCTGGGACCGGAGATCAGCCCGATGCGCCGGTGGCCCAGCGCGACGAGGTGTGCCACGCCGAGCTCGCCGGCCGCGGTGTCGTCGCACGAGACGAACGGCGCGTCGATGCCGGCGACGTACCCGTTGACCAGCACGATCGGCAGCGGCCGGTCGAGCAGCTTGTGGTAGCGCTCGTGGTCGGCGGTGGTGTCGGCGTGCAGGCCGGAGACGAACACGATGCCGGAGACCTGGCGGTCGAGCAGCATCTCCACGTACTCGTCCTCGGTCACGCCGCCCGGCGTCTGCGTGCACAGCACCGGCGTGTAGCCGCCCTGCGCCAGGTTGGACTCGATGATCTGGGCGAACGCCGGGAAGATCGGGTTGTCGAGCTCGGGCACGACGAGGCCCACCAGGCCGGCGCTGCGCTTGCGCAACCGCGCTGGACGCTCGTAACCGAGGACGTCCAGCGCGGTCAGCACCGCCTGGCGGGTTTCGGTCGACACGCCAGGCCGGTCGTTGAGGACGCGGGACACGGTGGCCTCGCTGACCCCGGCCTGCTGGGCGATGTCGAGCAGTCGTGCCGCCATGGCGAATACGCTAGCGCACCAGCAACTTCTTACGTCGCGCGCAAGAGGTTGCTATCCCGTGGTGGCGCGCAGGGCATCCCGCAGCCACGCGTAAAGCGGGGTCTGCGCCGGGATCGGCGGCCAGCCGTTGATGATCGCCATGAGCTGCCAGTACCGCTCCGGCCGGGGGTCGGTCGAGGTCTCCAGCGCGGCGAGCACCTCCCGCCGGTACCCCGGCATGTCGGTCCGCCCCGACGTGGCGGCCATCGCCGCGATCAGGTCGTCGACGATCGGGGCCGCGGCCGCGGAGGCCGGGTCGACGCCGGCCGAGACGGCCGCGCCGGCCTTCTCCGCGACCAGGTCTGCGGTCTGCTGGCCGACCGCCGGGGTCGCCGGCGCGTCGCCGCCGAACGAGCCCTCGCTCATCCGGCGCAGCAGTGCCCGGAAGTCCGGGTCGCTGACCAGCTCGTGCAGATCCAGCCAGGCGTCGACCTGCTCGTCGGTGGGCTCGTCGGGCAGCTCGGGCGCCACCGAGCGCATCCGGCCCTCGAACTCGGGATCGACGGGTATGCCCTCGAAGACGCTGTCGAAGAACTCGGCGATGATGCGGCGGCGCTCCTCGGCCGTGGCGCGTGCGATGCGGTTCATCCGGTCCACCTCCTGTGGCGTGGGCTCATGCTTGGCCAGCGCGCGCAGCACCGCTCGCTGCACGCGCAGCACCCGGATCTGCGCTCCGAGGGCCTCCGCGTGGCGCAAAGCCACGCTGCGCAGGTCGGCCTCCTGGTCGAGCAGCCGCCGGATGGTGGCCAGGTCGAGGCCGAGCTCGCGCAGCGTGCGCACGAAGTCGAGGCGCAGGGCGCTCTCCGCGTCGTACCGCCGGTGTCCGGTCCGGGTCCGCGCGACCTCGGGCACGAGCCCGAGGTCGGAGTAGTACCGGATCGTCTTCACCGACAGGCCGGTGCGTCGAGCGAGCTCTCCGATGTGCATGAGACCGATCGTGAAACCTCCAGCCACTGGAGATTCAACCCTTTAACAGGACCCGGATCGCCTCGGCGTACGTCTTGCGATCCGGGCCGTTGGCGAGGATGCGCTGGAGCGCGAAGCCGGGGACCATGCCGAACAGCGCCGCACCGATCGCGTCCGGGTCGGCGTCGGCGGGCAGTTCGCCGTTTTCCTGCGCGCGGCGGGCCAGCCCGGCGAAGAGCGCGCGGAAGCGGCCGTACTTCTCCGCGACGAACGCCGCCAGCGCCGGGTCGCGCAGCGACTCGGCCCAGACCTGGATGGCGATCCGCAGCGCGCCGCGCGGGCCGGTCTGCGAGTCGGCGAAGCCGAGCGCGCGGTCCATCGCCTCGGCCAGCGGCAGCGGCGGCTCGTGCGCCGTGAGCTCACCGAACACGTCCTCGGCGCCCTCCAGTGCGGCCTCGGCGATCGCGGTGACCAGATCGGTCTTGCTCTTGAAGTAGCGGTAGACGGCGCCGACCGAGAGGTTTGCCTCGGCGATCACGTCCTGCATCGACGTGCTGTGGAAGCCGTTGCGGCTGAAGCAGGTGTATGCGGCGTCGAGGATCTGCTGCCGCCGCGCGGCCAGGTGTTCGTCCGAGACTCGGGGCATGGCGGCAATTATATAAAACGAATGCTCATTCCGTAAGCGAGGCGGTATTGTCACCGGCCGTGGAGGCTCTGCGACTCATCCTGCTGTACGCCCACCTGATCGGCTTCGCGCTGCTGCTCGGCGGGGTGGTGGTCCAGTACGTCTCGGGGCCGACCCGGATCAACCCGCCGATGCTCTGGGGCTCGATCACCCAGCTCGTCACCGGCATCGCGCTCGCCGCGCCGCTGCGCGACGAGGACGACGAACCGGCCCCGGCCAAGCTCGCCGTCAAGCTGGTCATCGCACTGATGATCTTCGTGATGGTGTTCTTCTCCCGCAAGCGCGACGTGGTCAACAAGGGCCACTTCCTGGCGATCGGCGGGCTTACGCTGGTCAACGCCGCGGTCGCCGTCTTCTGGCGCTGACGCTTGGAGGAAAGTACGACTGGGCGGGAGCGTCAGCGGGTTCGCTTTGGACACTCCGGGTATTACCGATGGCCCAGGAGCCTGTTCTACTACCCGGAACACGGCTCGCGTTCGGTTTGGTGATCTCTGAACCTGCCGGTCACAGGCGGGTAACAGGGGTTCAACAACAGTGCACGAATCTCAGCCGTCGGGCGTACGGAAGCGTACGCTCCCGACCGTGGAAGCACCGCAATCTTTGCGGTGTGCTTTGGGGAAGGAGACCGTCTTGCGCTCTGCGCGTGGGATGCGGGTCGTCTCGTTGTTCGCGGTGGGCGGGCTCGCGCTGAGCGCCGCCGCGTGTGGAGACGCGCCCGAGGAGAGTGGCAATGGGTCGAGCCCAGCCGCTCAGAAGTACACCGCCTGCATGGTGACCGACGTCGGCGGCATCGACGACCGTTCGTTCAACACCTCCGCCTGGAAGGGCATCCAGGCTGCCGTCAGCGAAAATAGCAACATCGAGCCGAAGAGCGTCCAGTCCAGCGCCGAGGCGGACTACGAGCCCAACCTGACCGGCTTCGTGACGCAAAAGTGCAACTTCATCCTGGCCGTCGGTGGCCTCATGACCGACGCCACGAAGAAGGTGGCGTCGGCCAACACGAGCCAGCAGTTCGGCATCGTCGACTCCAACCCGGGTGTGTCCAACGTGTACCCGATGCAGTTCGACACCGCGCAGGCCGCGTTCCTCGCCGGCTACCTCGCCGCGGGCTACTCGAAGGCGGGCAAGGTCGGCACCTACGGCGGCCTGCCGATCCCGCCGGTGACCATCTTCATGGACGGGTTCGCCGACGGCGTCGCGCACTACAACCAGGCCAAGGGCAAGAACGTCCAGGTCCTCGGCTGGAACAAGCAGACGCAGAAGGGCTCCTTCACCAACGACTTCGTGAAGCAGGACGAGGGCAAGAAGGTGAGCGACACGCTCGTCGCACAGGGTGCCGACATCGTCATGCCGGTGGCCGGTGGCGCCGGCCTCGGCACCGCGGCGGCCGCGCAGGCGTCCAACGGCAAGTTCAGCGTGATCTGGGTCGACGTCGACGGGTGTGAGAGCGCCCAGCAATACTGCTCGACGTTCCTCACCACGGTCGTCAAGAACATCCCCGACGCCGTGAAGGAGGCCGTCTCCAAGGGCGCCAAGGGCGAGTCACTGCCCAGCTCGCCGGGCTTCCTCGGCACGCTGGCCAACAACGGCGTCTCGCTCGCGCCGTACCACGAGTTCGACAGCAAGGTCCCGGCCGAGCTGAAGGCCGAGATCGACAAGCTCAAGCAGGACATCATCTCGGGCGCCGTCAAGGTCACCTCGGCGGCTCAGCCCAAGTAGTCGTGCCTTCGTGATCAGGGCGTCCCCCACAATGGGGGGCGCCCTTGTCACCACCCGGACCGGGAGGTTCCGCTGAAACTCGAGCTGCGCGGCATCACCAAGCGGTTCGGTGAGCTGGTCGCCAACGACCACATCGACCTGACGGTGGAGCCAGGAGAGATCCACGCCCTGCTGGGCGAAAACGGCGCCGGCAAGTCGACGCTCATGAACGTCCTCTACGGCCTGCTCCAGCCGGACGAGGGCGAGATCCTGGTCGATGACAAGCCGGTGCAGATCCGCAGCCCCCGGGACGCGATCAACGCCGGCATCGGCATGGTCCACCAGCACTTCATGCTGGTGCCGGTCTTCACCGTCGCGGAAAACGTGATGCTCGGCGCGGAAAACGTGCGCGGCGGGATCGTCGGCTTCCTCGACCGCCGCCGCGCGCGCCGCGAGGTGGAGGAGGTCTCCACGCGGTACGGCCTGCGGGTCGACCCGGACGCGGTGGTCGAGGACCTGCCGGTCGGCATCCAGCAGCGGGTCGAGATCGTCAAGGCGCTCACCCGCGAGGTCGACCTGCTCATCCTCGACGAGCCGACCGCCGTGCTCACCCCGCAGGAGACCGACGAGCTGATCGCCGTGATGCGGTCGCTCAAGGACGCCGGCAAGTCGATCGTCTTCATCACCCACAAGCTCGGCGAGGTCAAGGCCATCGCCGACCGCATCACGGTGATCCGCCGCGGTCGTACCGTCGGCACGGCCACGCCCGACGCGAGCCGCGACGAGCTTGCGGCACTGATGGTGGGGCGCAGCGTGAGCCTCACCGTGACCAAGGAGGCCAAGGAGCCTGGCGCGCCGGTCCTCCAGGTCGCGGGCCTGGTCGTCAACGACGAGCGTGGCCACCAGGCGGTCGCCGGCGTCGACCTCGAGGTGCGCGCGGGCGAGGTGCTCGGCGTCGCCGGCGTGCAGGGCAACGGCCAGACCGAGCTGGTCGAGGCGATCATGGGCCTGCGCCCGGTGCTGGCCGGCACCGTCACGCTCGACGGGCAGCGGATCGAGGGCTGGTCGGCCAAGAAGGTGCTCCGCGCCGGCGTCGGGTACGTGCCCGAGGACCGCAGCGTCGATGGGCTGGTCAAAGAGTTCACGGTCGCGGAAAACCTCGTGCTGGACATCTACGACCGGCCGCCCTTCGGCTCGCGCGGAGTGCTCCGGCCGGACGCGATCGCGGAGTCGGCCCGGGAGCGGATCGCCCAGTTCGACGTGCGGACGTCGTCTCACGAATCGGCCGTCGGCACGCTCTCCGGCGGTAACCAGCAGAAGGTCATCGTGGCGCGGGAGATGTCCCGCCCGCTCAAGCTCTTCATCGCCGCGCAGCCCACCCGCGGCGTCGACGTCGGCTCGATCGAGTTCATCCACAGCCGGATCGTGCACGAGCGCGACATCGACACCGCCGTGCTGCTGGTGTCGAGCGAGCTCGACGAGGTGATCGGCCTCGCCGACCGGATCGCGGTGATGTACCGGGGACGGATCCTCGCTATCGTCCCGCCCGACACCCCGCGCGAGGAGATCGGCCTCCTGATGGCCGGCGTCGTCCAGGAGGAAGGATGAGCCTCACCGAGGAGAAGGCCCCGGAGCAGCACGAGCGGGAGTCCTTCGGCCAGGCGTTTCTGCATGGCCTGTGGGCCGCCAACACGGTCACCGTCACGATCCTGGCGGTCGTGCTCGCGCTCGTCATCGGCGGCATCCTGATCATTATCTCCGACCCCGACGTGCTGGAGACGTACAGCTACTTCACCGCCCGGCCGCAGGACGCGCTGGAGGCGAGCTGGACAGTCGTCAGCGAGGCGTACGCCAACCTCTTCAAGGGCTCGATCGTCGACCCGTCCGCGGTGAGTGCCTGGATCAGCGGCGACGGCGGCTGGGTGCCGGTCTTCCGGCCGATCTCGGAGACGCTGACGTACACGACGCCGCTGGTCTTCACCGGCCTGTCGGTGGCCCTGGCCTTCCGCGGCGGCCTCTTCAACATCGGCGCGCAGGGCCAGGCGATCATCGGCGTGATCATGGCGGCGCTGGTCGGCTTCCTGATCCCGCTGCCGCCGGTCCTCCACCTGATCGTGGCGCTGCTGGCGGGCGCGCTGGGCGGCGCGGTGTGGGGGTTCATCCCGGGCTTCCTCA
This sequence comes from Phytohabitans sp. LJ34, assembly GCF_052068095.1. Classification (NCBI taxonomy): domain Bacteria; kingdom Bacillati; phylum Actinomycetota; class Actinomycetes; order Micromonosporales; family Micromonosporaceae; genus Phytohabitans; species Phytohabitans sp. LJ34. The sequence continues at coordinate 134,265 of NZ_JBQHDG010000019.1, forward strand.
AGGCGCGCACCGGCGCCCACGAGGTGATCAACACGATCATGCTCAACTACGTCGCGATCTACTTCCTGACCTGGATCATCGTCCAGAAGGGCGTCCAGAACCCGGGCCGCACCGACGCGATCAGCAAGCCGGTCGACTCCTCCGCCCAGCTGCCCCGGCTGCTCGGCGACGACCTGCGGGTGCATCTCGGCATCGTCCTCGCGGTCGCGGCCGTCTGGGCGGTTGCCTGGCTGCTCGACCGATCGACGCTCGGCTTCGAGCTGCGGGCGGTGGGCAACAACCCGGACGCGTCCCGGACCGCCGGCATCAGCGTGACCGCCACGTATGTCGCGGTCATGGTCATCTCCGGCGCACTGGCCGGCCTCGGCGGGGCCAACATGGTCATCGGCTCCACGGCCGACGCGCTCACCCCGCTGGTGGTGGCCCAGATCGGCTTCGACGGCATCCTCGTCGCGCTGCTCGGGCGGGTCAAACCCTGGGGTGTCGCGCTCGCCGCGCTGCTCTTCGGGGCGCTGCGCGCGGGTGGCAACACGATGCAGTCGGTGTCGAGCATCTCGCTGGAGTTGGTGACCGTGCTCCAGGCGCTGATCGTCATCTTCATCGCCGCGCCGGCCCTGGTGAAGGCGATCTTCCGGCTGCGGGCCGCCCGCGCCGCGCGCCTGTCGACGAGCTTGGCGAAGGGCTGGTGACCCCGGTGTCCACGATCACCGCCGACGACACGGTCGTCGCACCGGTCGCGACCGGCTTCTGGACCCGCGCCCGAAAGGTCGGCGCGGGCCTCGCCGCCGCCGGTGTGCTGGCCGCTGTGCTGTTCGGCTCGCTCGCCACGTCACAGACCGTGCGGTTCACGCTGAGCGACGACGCTCAGGGCGCCGCGCTGTCGATCGGCGGCATCGTCGGTGCGATCCTCTTCGGGCTGATCGCCGCCGCCGCGGGCGCCGCCATGTTCGCCGACCGGTGGTTTCCGTGGCTGCTCGGCATCGGCCTCGTCGGCCTGGTCCTGTCGTTCCTGTGCTGGCAGATCAGCGACGCGCCCACCGGGCAAAACTTCATGCCGCTGGTCAACATCGTGCGCGGCACGTTCCTGCTGGCCGTACCGCTGATCTTCGGCGCCCTCGCCGGCGTGCTGTGCGAGCGCTCCGGTGTGGTCAACGTCGCGATCGAGGGCCAGCTGCTGATGGGCGCGTTCGCCGGCGCGCTGGTCGGCACGATGGCGGCCAACGCCTGGGTCGGCCTCGTCGCGGCGGCGCTCGGCGGCGCGTTGATCTCGCTGCTGCTGGCGATCTTCACGATCCGCTACCTGGTCGACCAGGTCGTGATGGGCATCGTGCTCAACCTGTTCGCGCTCGGCCTCACCGGCTTCCTCTACGAGCGGCTGATGCAGACCGACCAGGCCAAGTACAACCAGCCGCCGCACTTCGGCCAGTGGGACATCCCGCTGCTCAAGGAGATCCCGGTGCTGGGGCCGGCGCTCTTCCAGAGCAACATGTTCCTGTACCTCGCGCTGGTTCTCGTGCTCGTCATCCACGTCGGGCTGTTCCGCACCCGCTGGGGTTTGCGCACCCGGTCGGTGGGCGAGCACCCGACGGCGGCCGACACGCTCGGCGTGCGGGTGCTGGGGCTGCGCTACCGCAACGTGCTGCTCGCCGGCGTGGTGGCCGGGATCGGTGGCGCGTCGTACACGCTGCTGCTCTACTCGTTCACCAAGAACATGATCGGCGGCAAGGGCTTCATCGCGCTCGCCGCGCTGATCTTCGGCCGGTGGAGCCCGACGGGCGCGCTGCTGGCCGCGCTCTTCTTCGGCTTCGCCGACCAGCTCGGCGTCTACCTCGGCGCGATCAACAGCGTGATCCCGAGCCAGTTCCTCGCGATGCTGCCGTACCTGGCGACGATCCTCGCTGTCGCCGGCCTGGTCGGCCGGGTCCGCGCGCCTGCCGCTGATGGCAAGCCGTACATAAAGGGGTAAGAAAGACGCGTGGAGATCGACTGGGAGCAGCTGCGCGTGGCGGCTGTGGAAGCAATGCGCAACGCCTACGCGCCGTACTCGAACTACCCGGTCGGGGTGGCCGGGCTTGTCGACGACGGGCGGGTGGTCGTGGGCTGCAATGTGGAGAACGCGTCGTACGGCGTGACGCTCTGTGCCGAATGCGGCATGGTGTCCTCGCTGCACGCGACCGGCGGCGGCCGGCTCGTCGCCGTCTCGTGTGTCGGCGGTGACGGCGAGCCGCTGATGCCGTGCGGCCGCTGCCGGCAGTTGCTGTTCGAGCACGGCGGCCCGGAGTGCCTGGTCGAGGCGGTGCCCCGGCCGCTGCGGGTCGACGAGCTGCTGCCGTACGCGTTCGGCCCGCAGGATCTCGTCGCGGCCGAGGCGTCGAAGGGGCCGAAGGTACCCAGCCGGCTGCTGCGGTGGCGCGGGCGCGGCACCGTCTTCGTGCACCCCGACCTGGCCGCCGGGCAGCGGGTCTGGACCGGTTACTGGGACCGCTCCACCGGCACCGACAGCAAGGAGACCGGCATCCTGGAGGAGGCACCCTCCTGGGGCAACGTCGACGACGCCATCGCGTGGGGCCGGGTGCGTACACCTCGGGTGGTGCTGATCGACGAAGAGGGCAAGATGCGCTGGGTCGGCGAGGGTGACCCGCCGGCGAATGGAGAGTGAGATGGGCTTCGCCGCGGTTGACGTGATCCGCACCAAGCGCGACGGCGGAGCACTGTCCGACGCGCAGATCGACTGGGTGGTCGACGCGTACACCCGGGGCGAGGTCGCCGACGAGCAGATGTCCGCGCTCGCCATGGCGATCCTCCTGCGCGGCATGACGCCGGCGGAGATCGCCCGGTGGACGGCCGCGATGATCGCCAGCGGCGAGCGGCTCGACCTCTCCGCGGTGTCCCGCCCGACCGTCGACAAGCACTCCACCGGCGGCGTGGGCGACAAGATCACGCTGCCGCTGACGCCGCTGGTGGCCGCCTGCGGTGCCGCGGTGCCGCAGCTGTCCGGGCGCGGGCTCGGCCACACCGGCGGCACGCTCGACAAGCTGGAGGCCATCCCGGGGTGGCGGGCGAGCCTGACCAACGAGGAGTTCGTCGCCCAGTTGCGCGACGTGGGCGCGGTCGTCTGCGCGGCCGGCGAGGGTCTGGCGCCCGCCGACCGCAAGCTGTACGCGCTCCGCGACGTCACCGCCACCGTCGAGGCGATCCCGCTCATCGCCAGCTCGATCATGAGCAAGAAGATCGCCGAGGGCACCGGTGCGCTCGTGCTGGACGTCAAGGTCGGCTCCGGGGCGTTCATGAAGTCGGCGGCCGACGCCCGCGAGCTGGCCCGCACGATGGTGGATCTGGGAAAGGCACACGGCGTCGCGACGGTCGCGCTGCTCACCGACATGTCGACGCCGCTCGGGTTCGCGATCGGCAACGCGGTGGAGGTGGCCGAGTCGGTCGAGGTGCTGGCCGGCGGCGGACCGTCCGATGTGGTCGAGCTGACGCTCGCGCTGGCCGACGAGATGGTCGCCGCCGCCGGGCTGCACGTCGACCCGTCGCAGGTGCTGGCGAGCGGCAAGGCGATGGACTCGTGGCGCGCGATGATCCGCGCTCAGGGCGGCGACCCGGCCGCGCCGCTGCCGGTCGCGCGGGAGACCGAGACGGTGCGCGCCGACCGCGACGGCTACGTCTCCACAGTGGACGCACTCGGGATCGGCGTGGCCGCTTGGCGGCTCGGCGCCGGCCGGGCGCGCAAGGAAGACCCGGTGAGCGCCGCGGCCGGCGTGGTGCTGCACAAGCGGCCCGGCGACCCGGTGCGCGCCGGCGAGGCCCTCTTCGAGCTGCGCGCCGACGACGCCAGCCGCATCCCCGCCGCCTTGGCGGAGGCGGCCAGCGCGGTCGAGGTCGCGGACGTCGCCCCGGGCCCGCGCGCCCTGGTCATGGAACGCATCGCCTAGGTCCCAGATGGAGACGCCGCCCCGGACCACGAAGGCAGCTAGTGCGGTGGCCACCTTCACCCAGGCCGGCGAAGCCAGCCAAGGGTTTGTGGCCATCACACTGGAGGTAAAAGGGGTGAGCGCGGCCAGCGGCGGACGGGTGCGGCCGCGGGAGCAACGGCACGGACCACGACGGGCATCGCGGTAGCTCAGATCTGTCTTTTGGGTGGGGGGTGCCCGCCGAAGCCACCCACAGAGTGCGGCGACGCGGGCCCTGACCACCGCTAACGCCGCTGCCGAGATCCATCGGGAAGTGGGCGTGGTGCGGCTCGGCCGAAACGGCTATTCTCCCAGGCCAGGGGGCGCTGCGACGATTGGCAGGGACGTAGACCAGTGGCTGTTCCGGCTCCCGACCCGCGGCACGTGCGCTTGGCCAGCGTCGAGGAGATGCGCCGCCTGCGGCTGCCGCAGCCGCCGCCGCACTTTCCGCTGGTCTGGGAGCCCGGTGACGAGGTCGAGCTGCGGCCGACCGCGGAGATCGAAGCGCGCGCCGCGATCTTGCACGTGGTGCTCGCCCGCTGCTTCGGTATGCCGCCCCAGGCGGCGATGAGCTGGCTGCTCGGCTCGCACCTGGTCGACCAGGTGACGCCACCGGAGTGGCAGTTCGTGATGGGCGGGCGTGGCGACCACCGCTCGTTCGTGCTGCACCACGACGCCGTGTACGCGCTGGCCTGGCTCCTCGGCCTCTCCAAGCACCTCGACCCGGAGCAGGTCGCCGACGACCGGCTGGTGGAGCTGCTGCCCAACCTGCCCGCGGGGGAGACGTTCGCGGAGTGGCGCTCGCGCACGCTGGCCGCGCCCCGCTCGGCGCTCGACGCCGCCACCGTGCTCGACTTCTACTACTGCCTCGACTGGGGCTACCTCGAGGCCGAGCGGATCGGCGCGCCGCTGCCCGGCGAGATCGACGCCAACGCGATCGGCCAGCGGAGGTGGGCCCTGGAGTGGGCGGTGATCTTCCGGGGGCCTTATCACGATCCGCCGGCCGGCTGGGAAGAGGTCGACCTCTCCACGTAGACGCCCAGCCGCACCGAGGCGGTCACGGTGACCGGGCCGTCCAGCGCCACAGGGGTGGTGTGCCACGCGCTCGGTCCCATCCCGACCAGGGTGGCCGCCTCCTGTGGGCTGAGCGTCAGGGTGCGGGTGAGCGCGGTCTCGCCGGCGAGGGCGAAGTGGCCGTCGAGGCTGGCCGCCACCCGCTCGGCCTTGTCCGGGTCGACCTGGAGCAGCGACAGCCGCTGGACGAGCTCGGCGAGGTGGTCCGGACCGGGCGTCACGACCAGCAGTGCCCCGCCCGGCCGCAGCACGCGGCGAAACTCCGGGCCGTTGCGCGGCGCGAACACGTCCAGCACCACCCCGGCCGCCCCGTCCGCCACCGGCAGCCGGCCCCAGGTGTCGCAGAGGGCGGCGCCGGCCCGCGGGTGGGCGCGCGCCGCGCGGCGCAGCGCCGGCTTCGAGACGTCCAGGGCCAGACCGGGCGCGGCCGGCAGGGCGTCCAGCACCGCCGCCAGGTGCCGGCCGGTGCCCGCTCCGGCGTCCAGGACCAGACCGCCTTGGTACGCGGCGCACGCCGCCTCCGCCAAGGCGGCCGAGATGAAGTCGTAGTGCCCGGCGGCCAGGAACTCGGCGCGTGCCGCCACCATGTCGGCGGTGTCGCCCGGGTGCGGGGAGCGCCCGGCGCTCAGGTTGACGTAGCCCTGGCGGGCGATGTCGAAGCTGTGGCCGTGCGGGCAGCGCAGCGCTCCGGGCGCGGTCTCGAGCGGCTCGCCGCAAACCGGGCACCGCAGCTCTGCGACCACGTCAGCGTCCATAATCTTTCCATGGTCGCAATCGCGTACGAGGACATCGTCAAGGCCCCGAAGGCCCTGTTGCATGACCACCTCGACGGCGGGCTCCGCCCGGCGACGATCATCGAGCTGGCGGCCGACGTGGGCCATCCGCTCCCGGCCACCGACCCGGGCGAGCTGGCCAGCTGGTTCGTGTCAGCCTGCGACTCCAGGTCCCTGGAGCGTTACATCGCGACGTTCGAGCACACGGTCGCGGTGATGCAGACCGAGGCGGCGCTGCACCGGGTAGCCGCCGAGTGCGCGCTCGACCTGGCCGACGACGGTGTGGTGTACGCCGAGGTGCGCTTCGCCCCCGAGCAGCACCTGTCCCGCGGGCTCACCCTGGAGCAGGTGGTCGAGGCGGTGCTCGCCGGGTTCGCCGATGGCGCGACGCGTGCGGCTGCCGCGGGCCGGCCGATCCGCATCGGCACGCTGCTCACCGCGATGCGCCACGCGGCCCGCTCGCAGGAGATCGCGGAGCTCGCCGTCCGCTACCGGGACACCGGGGTGGTCGGCTTCGACATCGCGGGCGCGGAGGCCGGCTTCCCGCCCACCCGGCACCTCGACGCGTTCGAGTACCTCCAGCGGGAAAATTTCCACTTCACCATCCACGCCGGCGAGGCCTTCGGGCTGCCGTCGATCTGGCAGGCGATCCAGTGGTGCGGCGCCGACCGGCTGGGCCACGGCGTGCGGATCGTCGACGACATCACCGGTGACGTGCTGGGGCGTCTCGCGGCGTACGTGCGCGACAAGCGCATCCCGCTGGAGCTGTGCCCGTCCTCCAACGTGCAGACCGGCGCGGCGCCGTCGATCGCCGAGCACCCGATCGGCCTGCTGCGCGACCTGCGCTTCCGGGTCACGGTCAACACCGACAACCGCCTGATGAGCGGCACGTCCATGTCTCGGGAGATGGCGCTGCTGGTGGAGGCGTTCGGCTACGGCTGGGCCGAAATGCAGTGGTTTACGATCAATGCGATGAAGAGCGCTTTTATCCCCTTTGACGAGCGCCTCGCGATCATCAACGAGATCATCAAGCCCGCTTACGCGAAGTTGTTGTAGAACGGTGCCTCCGCCCGGTCCTCAACTGTGGCGATTCGGTCAGGCGGGGCGCACCGAGTGGTTGCTTGGCGGTATGCACGCAGTGCGTAAACCGGCACTTCGGCCTTGCCGTCGTTGGCCGGTCGGGCAATGGTCGGCAACGCGGCAGCGTCGCCATCCTTGGCGAGGTGGTCATCACGGCCCAGATCTAGGCGGGACAAGTTGGACAGCACGTGCGGTCACAGTCAGTAATTGAGCGCGGACGCATTGCTATCAATAGCTACCTTCGCCCGATTGCGGGGACGGTTAGGGCGAACCTGGCCTTTCTCTTTGACACGGGTCGTGATGGAATCTCGGGGGTTCGACCCGACCGGGTCGGTCGATGAGCGGTGCCCAGTTTGACGGGCCGGGTGCCGGAGCTGGAGAGGGCGGTGACGTGAGTAAGCAGCCGAAGACGGCGGACTCTGTCATGTCGCGTCTCCGCCGGCCGCTGGGCCGGCTTCGCGATCTCCCGATTTGGTCCAAGCTTGGCCTGATCATGATCGTGCCCACGCTGGCGACGATCGGGGTCGGCACCAACGGCCTCATCGAGCACCTCGGCACGGCAAACGACGCCGACCGAGCGCGCACGCTCTCACAGCTTTCCGAGGCATCCGGCGCTCTGGTGCACAACCTGCAAAACGAGCGGGCCGCCGCGGCGATGCTGCTCGGCGCCACCGATCAGGCCGGCAAGCAGAGGTACAACGAGGCGTACACGAAGGTGCAGCCGACGGTCGACGAGACCAAGCGGCCCTACCAGCAGGAGCGCAACGCGCTCAACGCCGACGACCTCCCGGCCAACTTCCGGGACACGCTCACCACGATCGACCAGCGCCTCGCGGACCTGCCCGCGATCCGCAGCCAGGTGACCAACGCCAAGCTCCAGCTCAGCCAGACCACCAACAACTACACGACGCTGCTCACGAGCCTGATCTCGGTGCGCGACTCGGCGGCACAGCTCGCCGGCGACACGACCCTCGGCGACCAGATGCGCGCCGGGGCCGCGCTCGCCCGCTACAAGGAGTTCATCTCCCAGGAGCGGATCGTCGGCCTCAGCATCATCAGCACCGGCGCGTTCACGCCCAACCTGCGTAGGGAGTACATCGAGACGCAGACCGGGCAGGAGCAGGCGGTGCAGGCGTTCAAGGCGGTCGCCACCAGCACCGACGGCGAGTTCTTCGACCAGACGGTCGCCGGCTCCGACCTGCGCAAGGTCGAGGGCTACGCGGGCTACCTGCAAAGCCTCGCCGGCTCCGACACGAGTGACCGGCCGTTCGACGCGGCGAGCTGGGATACGGCGCTGCTGGCGAAGGCCGACCTGGTCCGCGAGGTCGAGACCTCCGTCGACGGCGAGATCGTCGACCGCGCCACCACGCTGCGTGACCAGGAGTACGAGCAGCTGCTCGTCGAGGCCGGCGTGCTGCTCGGCGTCCTCCTGCTCGCGATCCTCTTCGCCTGGGCGGTCGCCCGCTCGATGGCCCGGTCGCTGCGCGAGCTGCGGCACGGCGCGCTCTCCGTCGCCCAGTACGGGCTGCCGCAGGCCGTCTCCCGCCTCCGCGACCCGGCCCTGTCCAGCCAGCTCTCGCCGGTGCAGGTGGCCAACCAGATCGCCGAGCCGCTGCCGGTCCGGAGCAAGGACGAGTTCGGGCAGGTGACCGAGGCGTTCAACGCCGTCCACCTCGAGGCCGTCCGCACCGCCGCCGAGCAGGCCGCGCTGCGCGCCTCCGTCGCGACGATGTTCGTCAACCTGGCCCGCCGTTCGCAGATCCTGGTCGACCGGCTGATCGGCCACCTCGACCGGCTGGAGCGCGGTGAGGAAGACCCGGACCGCCTGGCCGAGCTCTTCCAGCTCGACCACCTGGCCACCCGGATGCGCCGCAACGACGAAAACCTCCTGGTCCTCGCCGGTGCCGACTCCACCCGCGTCCAGCGCGAGCCGGCCGCCCTCATCGACGTGCTGCGGGCCGCCCAGTCCGAGGTCGAGCACTACACGCGCATCGAGTTCGGCGTGATCGACCGCGACATCGAGGTCGCCTCCAGCGCGGTCAACGACCTCGTCCACCTGGTCGCCGAGCTGTTCGACAACGCCACCGCGTTCTCGCCGCCCGACTCGCACGTCATGGTCGAGGCGCGCCGGGTCGGCGACCGCGCCGTGCTGTACGTCGAGGACCGCGGCATCGGCATCACGCCCGACCAGATGCACGACCTCAACGAGCGGCTCGCCACGCCGCCGTTGGTCGACGTCGCCGTTTCCCGGATGATGGGCCTCGTCGTGGTCGCGCGGCTGGCCGCCCGCCACGGCGTCAAGGTCGAGCTGCGGCCGGCTAGCGAGCGTGGCACCGTTGCCGACGTGACCCTGCCGACATCGGTGCTCGTGCCGCGCGCGCTCTCCGGGCGCAACGAGCCGGGTGTGCCGCAGTTCCAGGGCACCCCGCATACCGCACCGCCGACGCCGATGCCGGTGCCGGTGCAGCGCCCGCCACTGGGCCCCACGCCGCTGGCCCTGGAAAGTGGTCCGCCCTCCGTCCCGCCCGGGCGGCCGTTCGACCCCGCCCCGCTCAACGGTGGCCGCATGGTCGGCCCCTCGGGTCCGCCGCAGCGGTCGATGCCCGCCTGGTCCGACCTCACCGGCGCGGCCTCGGCGCCCAACGGCACCACCAACGGCTCGGGCACGATGTTCAGCCCGCGTACGCCGACGAACGGCCAGCCGGGCGACCCGCTGCCGCAGCGTCGGGGCCAGCAGGACCACTGGACCGTCGACGGCGAGGTGACCAGCGCCCCTCCGGCGCCGGGCATCCCGCGCCAGATCCCGGCCAATCCGGAGACGCGCGGCGGCTTCCCGCCGGTGCCGCCGGTGTCCGCTCCGCCCGTGCCGCCGGTTTCCGCGCCGCCGGTCCCGCCGCAGGCTCAGGTGCCGCCGCCCGCGTCGGCGCCACCGGTGACCCCGTCCCGGCCCACCCAGGCCACGCCGCCGGTCGTGCCGGCCTCTTCGGCGCCGCCGGCCTGGCCGCCGGTCAGCGCGGCGGAGACGGGCCCGACGACCACGCCACCGGTCCCGGAAAAGCTCGCCGCGGCGCTCGACATGACCGCCGAGCTGCCCAAGGTCACCAGCCGAAACGACCCGAGCGCGACCACTCCGCCGGCCGCTGCCACGCCCGCGTCCGAGGCGACCGCCCCGGCGCCGGCCGCGGCCACGGGGCCGACGACCGCCGCACAGGCCGGGCAGGCGGCCAAGCCGCGGTTCGCAGACGAGACCATGGAGCTGCCGATCTTCCGCGAGTTGGAGTCGGCCTGGTTCCGCACCGGGCGGCGTGCTGCGCCAGAGGAGCCGCGCACACCGTCCGCGCCAAACGGTGACTTCGTCACCGTCGACGCCGCACGACCGGCCAGCCCCGCCCCACAGGGCACCCCGACGGCCAGCGCGCCCACCGCCACACCGGTGCCCGCCGCGGCCACGCGCCCGTCCGTCCCGCCACCCTCCGGTGGCAACGGCAACGGCGCGCGCCGGGAGCCAGCGGGCGGCTGGCAGACCGCCGCTGACGACGGCTGGCGCGCCGCCAGCGCCGCGGCTGAGCGGCCGGCCGCCGAGACCACCCAGGCCGGGCTCCCCAAGCGGGTGCCGATGGCTCAGCTCGTGCCCGGTGGGGTGGACAAGGGCGCCGCTGCCGTGCAGCGTCGTACACCAGAGGCGGTGCGCGGTCTGCTGTCCGCGTACCACCGAGGGGTGCAGCGTGGTCGCACGCACCCCAAGGACGACCAGCCGACACCTTCGGGGGAGACCCCGCAGACCGGTTTGGGCCCCGCGGCCGGGAGCGGCCAGAAGGAGCATGAGGGATGACAACAACGCAGGATCTCGGCTGGCTACTCGCCAACTTCGCCGATCGGGTGCCGGGCGTGGCCCACGCGGTCGCGGTGTCCGCCGACGGTCTGCTGCTGGCAGCGTCGCGTGATCTTCCGCGCGACCGGGCAGACCAGCTCGCGGCCATCGCGTCAGGGCTCGTCAGCCTCACCCAGGGAGCGGCGCGGTGCTTCGAGGGCGGCGCGGTGCTCCAGACAGTGGTCGAGATGGACAACGGCTTCCTGTTCCTGATGTCGATCTCGGACGGCTCCTCCTTCGCCGTGTTGGCAGCGCGCAGCTCCGACGTCGGCCAGGTCGGCTACGAGATGGCGCTGCTCGTCGACCGCGTGGGCGACGCGCTGACGCCCGCTCCGCGTACGACCGCGGGCATGTTGGGTTGAGCGCACAAGCGGTCCGACACGGGGGGCCGCTGATGCACGGATTCTGTTCGAGATTTGTTCGGGTCGACAGGAGGGGGTGAACGGCGATGATGGCGGAACGCGACGAGCCGACCGGTGCGCTGGTGCGACCATATGCCGTTACCCGCGGCCGGACCCGTCCCAGGCTTGAGATCGCGCTCGAGGCGCTCGTGGAGACCACCGTAAGAGGACGGTCCGCGGGCAATACGAAGGGCGGTCAGGGCCGGGAGCATCAATACATCGCCGCGCTCTGTGACGGCCGGCTGCAATCGCTCGCGGAGATCGCGGCGCGGATGCAGCTACCGCTCGGGGTGGCCCGGGTCCTCATCGCCGACATGGCCGCCGACGGCCTGCTCGCGGTGTACGAGCCGACGTCCCTCGACGACGCCAACGACGCGGTGGGCACTGAATTGCTGGAGAGGGTGCTGAGTGGACTTCGCAGGCTCTGACATGTCGCAACGCCCGCCGCTGACGGGGCGCGTGACGTCGGCGAAGATCGTCATCGCCGGTGGGTTCGGCGTTGGCAAGACGACACTGGTCGGCTCGGTTTCGGAGATCACGCCGTTGACCACCGAGGCGATCATGACGTCTGCCGGCGTCGGCGTGGATGACACCCGGCAGGTGCCGGGCAAGACAACCACCACGGTGGCCATGGACTTCGGCCGCATCTCGATCGACCGCGACCTGATCCTCTACCTGTTCGGCACCCCCGGCCAGACCCGTTTCTGGTTCATGTGGGACGAGCTGGTACGCGGGGCCATCGGCGCGGTCGTGCTCGTCGACACGCGCCGACTCGCCGACTGCTTCGCGGCGATCGACTTCTTCGAGCACCGGCGGCTGCCGTACCTGGTCGCCATCAACTGCTTCGACGGCATGCAGTACCACGACCCGCAGGACGTGCGCGACGCGCTCGCCATCTCCAGCGAGATCCCCGTGGTCAGCTGCGACGCCCGCAACCGCGAGTCCACAAAGCACGTGCTCATCTCCCTTGTGGAGTACGTGCTGAGCATGCGCCGCTCCCGGGCGGTAGCACCCGCCTGAGGGCTCGCCACACCTCGCCGCCGGCGGGCCGATGCCCGTCGGCGGCTGCGTGCCATGTGGATATACCCCGGTCCGCGTCACCTGCGGACCGCATGCTCCCGCGGGCACCGCTCCGGCCGGCGGCTCGCCAGCGCTCGCCGAAACCCCGGCCTCCGCTGCCATGTCCGCGGCACAAGCCCGCAGGCAAGGCCATGATCGGCGGCTAGTCCGGCGGTTGTGCGTCGAGCCGTGCCCTTGCTGCTTTCCCCGATGATCGTTCGCCCGATACCCACACTCTTGCCGGCGTGTCGCGTCGTTTCCGGGCGAACGATCATGACGCCGCCCACACGCCGAGCCGCATCCCCCACCAGTGGAAGGGTGGGCCGGCTACCGCCGGTCATGGTGTTCGCGGCCCGGTCAACCCCCGAGTCGCAGCCAGCGTGCTCCCACCGCAACCACCCACCAACAACGCGAAAACAAGGCGAGGCGCCCCCGGTCCGGAGCCTGGGGCCCCCCGCCGGAGGCGCACCAACCACAACCCGAAAGGAACGGAGAAGCGGATCAAACTCCAAAGTCGAGCGGCCCCTATGGGCCCCGTCCGCCTCACCGACGGACCGTATGTTCCCGCGGGCACCGCTCCGGCCGGCGGCTCGCCAGCGCTCGCCGAAACCCCCGGCCGTGCACTGCCAGGTCCGCGGGACAAGCCCCGAAGGGTCTTCGCGGCCCTAACTCTGCCATCCTGACGCAGCGTAACCAGCCAATGGGGGCGAGACTTCGAGATCTTGGAGACGTAGGGTTGAAATAGCGCCTTACTCTCCCAGATCCCGAATCTCGCGCCGTTCACACCGCCGCAGCGGTTACTCTCGGCGACGGAACCCTTGTTGCTTTCCCGGATCGCCGATCCGGGAACAGGCATTGTGGACAAACGTCGACCACTGCCTGGCACAAGCTCATCCCCCCGCCCCTTCTCGCCGGGCCGGTTGCGCGCAGGGATGAGCGTGACCAACGGCGGACGGGTGAGGCCGCGGGAGCAGCGGTCTGGACCACGACGGACATCGCGGTAGCTCTGGTTCGCCTCGGAGCCGCACAGGCCGAGGCCACCTCGACCCCGCGAGAGCTTCGCGGGGCCGGGGGTGTGAGGGTTAGGAGCGGTAGCCGGCGGAGCGGTACTCGTCTTCGCGGTCTACCGAGTCGCGGCTGAAGTCCCAGCCGCCCGCGGACTCGCGGCCCGGGCGGCCGCCGACCGCGTACCCGCCGATCTCCTGCCCGCGACGCCAGCCGCGGAAGTAGCCGGTCGTGTGGGCGGCGATGCTCTGCGCGTCGCGGACGATGCGCAGCGGGCGCTCCTCGCGGGGCGGTAGGGCGGAGCCGGGCACCAGGTTGGCCTGGGGTACGCGGCGGGGCAGGCCCGAGGTGGTCTCGGCGCCCACGGACGGCGTGGCGGCCTGTGAGGCGGCGCGCCAGCCGGTGTCGGCGGACGAGGTCCAGTCGATCTGGTTTTCGTCCTCCGGGTGGCCGACGAACCACGCGGAGCGGGTCTGCGCGAAGATCAGCAGGTCGCCGTCGCCCTCTTCGGCCACTGGCACGGCGCTGCGCTCCACCGCGCGCCGGGAGCGGGCGGTGCGGGCACCGCGGTCGCTCGTCTCGGCGTCGACGAGGCGCAGGGACGGGGCGTCCAGCGCGGTCATGCCGGTGAGCGGGCGGTCGTCGAGCGCGCGGTCGGCCAGCGGTGGCGGCTCCACCAGGCGCAGCATCGGCGGCTCCTGGGGCAGGTCGTCCGCCTGCCACGGCGGCTTTACGCGGCCGTCCGTAGCGGCCTGCTGAGCGGGCCGGTCGAGCTCGCTGTAGCCCGAGTAGGGTTGGTCGCCGTTTGCCCGCTGGTGGGCCCCTCCGCGGGCCGCCGGCTCAGCGTCGAGACGCGATCGCGCCGCTGGCTCGGCGTCGAGACGGGACCGGGTCGCTGGCTCGGCGTCGAGACGGGACCGGGTCGCTGGCTCGGCGTCGAGACGGGACCGCGCCGCTGGCTCGGCGTCGAGACGCGATCGGGTCGCCGGCTCCGCGTCGAGACGCGATCGCGCTGCCGGCTCGGCGTCGAGGCGGGACCGGGAGGCCAGCTCGGCGTCGAGGCGGGACGGGGCTGCCGGCTCGTCTCGGCGCGACCGGGTGGGCAGGTCGGCGTCGGAGCGGGACCGGGCCGCCGGCTCGTCGAGGCGGGACCGTGAGGGCTCGGTGTCCAAACGGGAGCGGTCGTTGTCGGACGAGTTGACCAAAGGCCAGGCGGCGCGGGAGCCGGGCTCGGGCGCGTGTCGCGGCAAGGGCACGCTCAAATCCGTAGCACCAAAACCACCGGGAGTGGGCGAGACACCCTGGTCGGGCGGCGGTGCGTCGTGCCGGGTGTTGGGGCGCGGCGGGATCGGCGTGGGGCGCTGGCGCTCGGCGCGCGCGTTGTTGATCGCGGCGGTGGTGAGCGTCGCGCGGAACGGCTCGCCGCTGTCGGCCGGCGCCAGACCACGCTGGCTAGGCACCACGGCGGCGGGCGCGATCGGCGTGATGCCGGGCGGCGGAGGCGGCGGCGCGGAGACGGGCCTGTTGCTCACCGGCTCGGGGTGGTGCGCCGGCTCCGGCGGGCGCGGCGGCTCGGGCCGGGAAAGCGGCATCGCGATCTGTGCGGTGTCGGCCATGCCGTTGCCATACACCGTCGGGGGCGCCGGCCGCGCGGGCGGCGCCGAGGAGCGGATCGGCAGCGGCGTGGGCGCGCTGATGGCCGCCGGGGCCATCGGGCGGCTCGCCGGGGGCGGCGCCACGGGCGGGCGCACGACCGGCTCGGCCGAGGCGGCCGGAGCGAGTGGCGGCGCGGAGGCCGGAGCGACCGGCGGCGCGGACGCCGGTGCCATCGGCGGGGCCGAGGCTGGCGCGGCCGCGGGGCGGGCGGGCGGCTCGGCGTGACGGCGGCCGGTGTCTCCACCGCGCGCGGCGGCGGGGCGGTTGACCGGCGGGGGCGCGACCGGCGGGCGGGTAACGGGCGCGGGCGCTACCGGCGGCGTGGTCAGCGCCTGCGGGATCGCGGGGGCGGCGCTCGCGGCGGCGGGCTCGGGGCGGGCCCGGCGGCCCACACGGGTCGGCGCGGGCTCCTCGGCCGGCGGGCGGACGGCGTGCAGGCCGGCGCCGGTCGGTGCGGCGGACTGGGCCGTGCCAGCCGTCGACCGGCGCAGCGTGCGGCGCGTGGCCGTCGTGGCCGGAGGGGCGGTCAGGCGGGCGCTCAGCGTCGAGATGAGGGCGTCGCAGCCGAGGTCACAGGCACGCACGGCGGCGACCGCCTGGCGCACGGTCTCGGAGATCGCCGGCACCAGCGCCTTGCTCGTGCTGCCGCGGCGCGGGGTCTCGGCGATGGCCACCCGCAGCGCCGTGATCTTTTCGGAGACCGTCTCGGCGTCGGCGATGCCCTCGGCGGCGAGCTGGCTGATCACGGCGTCGGTGGCGGAGGTGGACTCGCGCCCCCGGCCGGTGGCGGTGCCGTTGAGCAGGCTCGGCTCGGGCAGGGCATCGAGCACCGCGAGTGACACCGGCTCGGCCGGGTCGGGGTACGCGCGCAAGGCGGCCGGGTAGAGCTCGCGAAGCACCTCGCGCAGCGCGACAGCGGCGGAGAGCCGGCCGTTGCAGAGTGCGGCGTGTGCGGCGAGTACCGGCTTGTAGGCCAACAGGTCACGCGGGACGGGCAGGACGACCGCGGAGAGGGCACCGGCCTGGAGGGCGCGCGCGAGGCCGACCGCACGCCGCTCGGCGGCGGGAGACTCCATCTCCTCCACCGATTCGTCATCGGCGAAGCGCTCTGCGTAATCGTCGACCGCGTCGTCGTCGGCGATGGCGAGCGGGCGCCCGGCTGCGGTGAGGAGCGACGGGACCAGGTGATCGTCGCTGTCCGCGGCGATCGCCACCCCGGTCGGCCCGCTGGAACGCTCCACGAGCAGCGCGCCCAGCTGGGCATAACCCCCAGGGTCGTCGCTGACCTCGCAGACGTCGAGCAGTCGCCCCGCGTCATCGACGACAGCGACCGTCAAACGAGACTCGGCCGCCGACGCCAGACCGCAGTACACGCGCACGAGCGCCACGGCGTCGTCCTCCTCCCCGGACTTGAGCGTGTGCCAAGGACTGATGCTCCCTGGTGAGGGGTCAGTCGCGCCAGTCCACAGCGGCAGAGATCTTGCCGATAATCGTGCGCCAGCCGAGACTTGCCTGTTGTGCCCCGATTTTCTTGAGCCGCCGTCGACCCCGGAAGGCACCCAGACCACCACCCGCGGCGGAACGAAGTGCCTCGTCAAGGTCATCGAGGGGCGACCCGGGGGACAGGGCGGTAAGGACCGGCGTGAGGCGCAGGGCGTACGCCAGGTCGCGGGCCGCCTCGCCGGCCTCGATCAGCAGGTTGACGTCCCAGGTGTCGTGGCCACCACGCAGGTTTTCCACGACGAGATCCAGCTCGTACGAGTCTTCGTCGGACGGGGCCACGTGGCTCGGCTGGATCCGCTCGACCACCTCGGGCCACCCGTCGACCTGAGCGAGGTCGTTGGGCGCGCCGGAGCGCACGAAGGTCACCAGCGACTCGGGGCTCTTGAAGAGCAGCAGCCGCCCGCGGTGGCTGAGGAAGACCGGCACCTCCTCGGCCGCCGCCTCCTCTTCCTCGTCGTCGAACTCCTCGGCCGAGGGCTCCTCCGAATCTTCGTCGCGCGCGTGCTTGCCGCGGCGCGCGATCTCCTCGGTGTCGTCGTCCTCGTCGTCTTCGTCCGGGAAGTCGTCGTCGAGGATCACCACGGTGTCCTCGTCGTCTTCCGGCACGGCGTGCTTGGCCCTCGCCTCGAACGGGTCGTCGTCGTCACGGTCGCCGACCTCGGTGGGGGTCAGCGAGGTGGAGAGGCGGTATGCCCGGAGCGTGAAGCCCACGCCGGAAGGCAGCGCGATCTCGACGGGATCGATCTTCGTATCGGCCCACAAGGACGAGTCACCGACCGACGACTCTGGCTCGTCGCTGTCTTCTTCGAGCTCCTCGGCGAGATCCTCGTCGATCTCGAGGTCGGGCTCGGGCTTGTCGGCGTCCGGCCGGTTGGGCGACTGGCGGGCCACGCTGACCTCCGTGTGGGCTCAGGTCTGGCACCGGCCCGATGGCTGTCGGGTCGGCGACTCTGCGCACACAGTAGTAGCCCGTCCTGCGCGACGAACGCCCGCACCCCGTTGGAGAAGCCCGCGCAGATCGGTAGTCTTACTACCTATGAAGTCGCAGGCCCTGCACGGACACCTCGATGCGCTGCTGCTTTCCGTCCTGGAGGGCGGCGCGCTGCACGGCTACGCGATCATCGAGGCGCTCAAATCCCGCAGCGGCGGCACCCTCAACCTGCCCACCGGCACCATCTATCCCGCGCTGCGCCGGCTGGAGCGGGCCGGACACGTGGAGAGCGAGTGGAGCACGGTCAACGGCCGGGAGCGCCGCACCTACCGCCTCACCGACTCCGGCCATCGCGCGCTCGCCGGCGAGCGCGCCAGCTGGGAGGAGCTGAGCACGACGGTGGGCCGATTCCTGGGACCCACCACGACGGGACCGGCTACGACGTGACCGGTCGGCGGCGCGGCGCTGCGGTAACGCAGGTCACCGCCGACCTGACGAGCCAGCCGTACGCCGCCGCCACCACCAGCCCGCCCACGATCATCGGCGGCCAGGTGAGCGCCGTGTCCCAGAGCGACACCGACCAGAGGTAGATGACGGTGCTGGCAAGCCAGGTCAGGCCCACGATCGAAAGGGCGGCGAGCCCGATCGCCCGCACGGTGTGGCGCCCGGTCGGGCGGCCGCGCCGGGCGGCCCACGCCAGCCACAGGTAGACGGCCAGCGCCAGCCCGGCCCAGACGTACCCGAGGTGATCCTGCGCCCGCGAGATGAGCAGGTATCCCTCCGGTGGATGGGCGCCCGCGGCCGACCACGGCGAGCCGCGCCACATGAAGTCGGCCAGGGTGGCGAAGAGCGCCGGCACCAACACCATCGTCAGCGCCAGCCGCCGGGCCGCGCCGAGGCCCAGCTCCGCCTGGTACTCCGGGGCGAGCACGCGGACCTCGCCGAACTCGGCCACCGCGAGCCGCTCGGCCTCCGCGCGGGGCAGGCCCTCCTCCTGGTACGCCTCCGCCGCGTCCGCCAGGCCGTGCCGGGCCTCGCGGAGCATGTCGCCCTTGAGCCGGCCGGGTCCGGTGAGGGCACGGTCGAGCGCGCGGACGTACTCGTCGATGGGCGCGTGCATGGCCCCGAGCGTGCCACGCGCCGGCGGTACACGGCATCCGGGAGCGGCCCTAAGGGCCTATCCGGCGGCGAGGTAGCCGCGCTCGGCCACCTCTTGGGCGAGCCACTGGTCGCGGTACCAGCCGGGTGCCTCCACCAGCTCGGCATGGGTGCCCCGCGCCACCACCCGGCCGGCCTCCAGCACCAGCACCTCGTCCATGCCCTCGAGCCCGCGCAGCCGGTGGGTGACGAGCACCACCGCGCCGCGGGCCGCTGCGAGCACCCCGGCCAGCACCTCGTCGGCCGCCGCCGGGTCGAGCCCCTCGGTGGGCTCGTCGAGCAGGAGCACAGCCGGGTCGAGTAGCACCGCGCGGGCCAACGCCAGCCGCTGCCGCTGCCCGCCAGACAGCTGGCCGCCGTCCTCGCCGACGACCGTTTCCCAGCTCTCGGGCTGGTCCAGTACCCAATCGAGGAGGCCGGCCGCCGCGCAGGCCGCGGCCAGCTCGTCGTCGGTGGCGTCGGGGCGGCCGAGGAGCAGGTTTTCCCGCACGGTGGCGTGGAAGACGTACGCCTCGGCGAGCAGCCCACCCACCTCACGCGGCGACCCACCCCACTCGGCCAGCGCGGCCAGCAGCGTGCTCTTGCCCGCGCCGCTCGGCCCGACGACGCCGAGCCGGCGGCCGGGCGGAAGGTCGACACGGACCCCGTCGAGCGCCGCCGGCCCATCGGGGCGGTATCGCACGGTGATAGCTGAAATGTCCACAGAGGACGGCGCTGACGGCGGCGCCTCCACCAGCAGGGAGGAAACCCGTGCCAGTGGCGCCCGCAAGGCGACCCACTGCCGAGCCGCCGCGACAAGAGCCAGGCAGGTCTCGACCGCGGCGAGCGTGCCGACGGCCAGTACGCCGACGAGCACCCCGTCGACGTCCGCCCGCAGCGCGATCGCCGCCACCGCGCCCGCTGTGGCGCCGGAGACGAGCACACCTGCCGCGTCCACCGCCCAGCCGGCCGTGGCGAGCCGCCGCTCCAGCCGGGACAACTCGCCGGCCCGGCGCCGGGCCGCGTCGAGGGCGGTGCCGGTCGCGCCGTACGCGGCCAGGTCAGCCGCCCCGTGCGTCAGGTCGACCGCGTCGTTGGCGAGGGCGCCGCGCAGCGGTGCGACCTGCTCGGCGGTACGCCGGGTCAGTGCGGTGGCCGCCGCGGGCAGGGCGGCGCCGGCGACAAGCAGGCCCACCGCGAGCGCGGCCGCGGCGGCGGGAGAGATCAGGGCCGCCCCGCCGACCGCGAGCACGCCGACGGCGGCCGCCGCCGCACCGGGGACGAGCACCCGCAGCAGCAGGTCCTGCACCGCGTCTACATCGGACACCACGCGGCTGAGCGCGTCACCGGAGCGGGTGGGGCCGGGACGGGCGGCGAGCGTCGCGAAGACTCGCGCCCGAACGTCCGTGAGGATGCGCAGCACCGCGTCGTGACCGGTGAGCCGCTCGGTGTACCGGAGCACACCCCGCCCGATCGCGAGCGCGCGTACCGAGACGATCGCGACCGTGAGCGCGCTGATCGGCGGCTGGCCCGCGGCCGTCATCAGCAGCCAGGTGGCGGTCGCCATCAGCGCCACGCCGGCCGCCTCGGTGCCGGCGGCGAGCAGCCCCGCGCCGATCAGCCGGCCGAGGTAGGGGCGGGCGAGCCGCAGGACGGCGCTCATGCCGGCGCCTCCGCGAGCGCGACCACGTGCCCGTCCGTCACCCGGAGCACCCGGTCGGCCTCGGCCAGCAGCGCGGGGCGGTGGGCTACCATCAGCGCCGTGCGGCCGGCCACCAGCCGCCGGGTCGCCTCGAGCACGGCCGCCTCCGAGCCGCCGTCGAGCCGGGCGGTGGGCTCGTCGAGGAGCAGGATCGGCGCGTCGCGGATGAACGCCCGGGCCAGCGCCACCCGCTGCCGCTGCCCGCTGGACAGGCCGTGGCCGCGCTCGCCGAGCACCGTGTCGAGCCCGTCGGGCAGGGCCTCGACCACGTCGTCCAGCGCGGCGACCTTGACTGCCATCCGCAGCGCTTCGTCGGAGGCGTCGGGCGCGCCGAGCCGGATGTTTCCGGCGAGCGAGGCGGCGAAGAGGTGGGCCCGCTGCGGCACCCACGCCAGCCGCCTCCGCCAGGCGTCGAGGTCGAGGGTGGCCAGGTCGACGCCGTCGATCAGGACCCGCCCGGCGGTCGGCCGTACGAAGCCGAGCAGCAGCCCCAGCAGGGTGCTCTTGCCGGCGCCGCTCGGCCCGATGATCGCCACCCGCTCGCCGGCCCGGATGGTCAGCGAGACGTCCCGCAGGGCGACCGTCCGGTCGTACTCGACCGTGACCGACTCCAGCCGGATCTCCCGCACCGGACCGGGCGCGACCCCGGCGGTCGCCGGAGACTCCACAGTGGAGAGGGACAGTGCCGCGTCGAGCGCGGTCAGCCCTTCCACGCTCGCGTGGAAGCGGGCGCCGGCCGCGCGCAGCGGCAGGTAGGCCTCCGGGGCGAGCAGCAGCACCAGCAGCGCCGTCTCCAGCCCCACGCCGCCCTCCAGCAGCCGCAGGCCGATCGGCACCGCGACGAGCGCCACCGAGAGCGTGGCGACGAGCTCCAGCACCATGCCGGAGAGGAACGCGATCCGCAGCGTCCGCATCGTCGCCGTGCGGTGCTCGTCGGCCATCCGGCGGACCACCTCGACCTGCGCCCGCTCCCGCCCGAACGCGCGCAGCGTGGCAAGCCCCGCCACCATGTCGAGGAAGTGGCCGCCCAGCATCGACAGCCGCCGCCACTGGCGCTTGGTCGCCGCCTCGGTCTGCCAACCCAGCAGCGCCCCGAAGATCGGGATGAGCGGCAGCGTCACCGCCACGATCAGCGCGGAGCTCCAGTCGGCGAAGACCATCCGCCCGAGCACCGCGACCGGCACGGTCACGCCGAGCACGAGCTGCGGCAGGTAGCCGGTGAAGTACGCGTCGAGCGCGTCGAGCCCGCGCCCGGCCAGGGTGGCGATCTCGCCGGCCCGCTGCCCGGCCACCCACTGCGGGCCGCGCCGCCCCACCGCACCGAGCAGCTCGCCGCGCAGCGCCGCCTTGACCGTGGCCGCCGCGCGGGCCGCGACGACGCCCTGCCCCCACACCACGCCCGCCCGCGCGGCCACCGCCACCACGAACCCGGCCAGCGCCGCCCGGTCCAACCGCCCGCCCGCCGCCGCGGCAAGGAGCGCCGCCAGCGTCGTGGCCTGGGCGATCACGACCACCGCGGCGGCCACGCCGAGGAGTGCGAGCGCGGCGAACTGACGCCGGGTCGCGGGGACCCGGCGCAGCAGGCGTGGATCGAAGGGGCGGCGACTCACCAGTACACCGGCGCCCGGCCGTCGATCCGTCCGCGAAAGATCCACCAGGACATCACCTGGAAGCTTAATAAGGCCGGAACGAGTGGCACCGCGAGCCAGCTCAGCAGTCGCAGCGTGGGACCGCTCGCGGCGGCGTCGGCGACGGTCAGGCTGGCCGCCGGATCCACGGTGGAAACCAGCGCGTAGGGCCAGAGGGCAAGGCCGACCAGCGCCACCGGCACGACCAGCGCCACCGACGTGGCGGCGAAACCCACGCCCGGCCGCCCCCGGGCGAGCGCGCCGCCGGCGACCACCAGCGCCGCCACCAGCAGACACAGCAGTGGTACCGCCGCCGCCGGGCGCTGCACCGCGTCGCGTACCCGGGGAGAGAGAAGGCCCACGACCGTGGTGGCCGTGACCGCGGCGAGCGCCCACGGCGCTAGGCGGCGGCCGATGGTGGCGTGCCCGCCGCCGGGCAGCCGCAGCGCGAGGAACGCGGCGCCGTGCACCGCCACAAGAGTGAGCAGCGTCACTCCGGACGCCGCCGCGAACGGCGTGACGATGTGCCCCACCCCCTCGACGTGACCGTCTTCGTGCAGCGGCACGCCCTGGAGGAGCCCGCCGAGGACCGCGCCCCAACCCAGCGCGGCGAGCGCGCTGCCCCCGATGATGGCGCGGTCCCACGCCGTGCGGCCGTGTGCTGGCCGGCTGCGTAACTGCACCGCGGCGGTGACCACGAGCACGCCGGCCAGCGCCAGCACCACGGCCGGGTACAGGCCGGAGAGCAGCTCGCCCTCCAGCATCGGGAACGCTCCGAAGAGGATGCCGACCGCCGCCACCAGCCAGACCTCGTTGCCGAGGAAGAACGGGCCGAGCGCGGTGAGCACCGCCCGCCGATCTTCGCCGGTGCGGGCCCGGGCGAGTAGGAGGCCGGACCCGTAGTCGAAGCCGCCGAGCACGAAGTAGGCGGCGAAGAAGAGGCCGAGCAGGCCGTACCAGATGGTCGCCACGGTGTGCCTCCGTCAGGCCAGGACCGGCTCGGGCCGGTCGGCGGGTACGGGCAGCGGCTCGTCCGGCCGGCGGCCGAGTGCTGGGTCGGCCGTGCCGCGGTGCGCGACGCGGGCGAGCAGCACCCAGTCGGCGACCGCGAGCCCGAGCAGCAGCACGGTGAAGCCGACGAACGAGCTGAGCATCACCGCGCCGCTGGTGCCGGTGACCGCGTCTTCGGTGCGCAGCAGGCCGTACACGACGAAGGGCTGGCGGCCGATCTCCCGGAAGAGCCAGCCGAGGATCGCCGCCACGAACGGCAGCGGCGTGGCGACGAGCAGCAGGTAGAGCGGCACCTTCAGGCGGATGATCCAGTCGCGGTAGAAGAACGGGATGAACACCCAGATCCACATCAGCGCGAACGCGATGAGGATCATGAAGCCGAGCGCCGCGCTGGCGCCCACCGGGGGAAGGTAGTCAGCCGGGCTGCCACCGAAGCGGGCGGCGAAGTCGGCGGCGGCCGCGTTCTTGTCCGCCTCGTCGCCGAGTTTGGTCGGCTGGAGGCGGCCGAGGTAGCCGAACTGGGCGAAGCCGAAGCCCATCACCAGCGTGATGCCGATGCTGGCCGTGACGACGCCGATCCGCAGCGACTTGCGCCATGCCTCGTAGTCGGGGTTTCGGCGGATGAGCTGCCACGCCGCGATGCCGGCCACGAGGAAGCCGCCGGTCGTGAGCGCGGCCGACAGCACGTGGCCGAGCGCCATGCCGAACGTCTCGTTGCGCAGCAGCGCCCCGAAGTCGGTGAGGTGGGCGATGCGGTCGCGCTCCTCGTATCCGACCGGGTGCTGGAGCCACGAGTTGGCGACCAGGATCCAGAACGCCGAGGCGTACGCGGTGATCGCGACGCCGTAGAGGAGCGCGAGGTGCGCCCCGCGCCGCAGCCGGTGCCACCCGAAGATCCACATGCCGAGCAGCGTCGACTCGAGGAAGAACGCCACCAGCGTCTCGATCGCCAGCGGGGCGCCGAAGACGTTACCGACGTAGCGCGAGAGGCCGCTCCAGTTGAGCCCGAACTGGAACTCCATCACGATGCCGGTGGTGATGCCGAGCGCGTAGTTGACCAGGTAGAAGGTGCCCCAGAAGCGGGTGAGCCGCTCGTACACCGGCTTGCGGGTGACCAACCACGCGGTCTGGAAGTAGACCAGCAGCGTGACGAGACCGAGCGTGACGAGCACGAAGAGAAAGTGGATCGAGGTGGTGGTCGCGAACTGAAGGCGCGCGAGGAGCAGCGGGTCCATGGGCCCTCCCGGGTCGGCGGCTCTTCAGTCAGCCTACATGTAGGACGTCTACCTAATTCTACGACGTCCTGTAGTAGATGACTGTACAGTGCGGCCCAGCGCGGTGAGGGGCGCGGGTTATCCGACGAAGAGCGCGACGGTCGTGGCCACGAGGGTCGCCGTGACGCCGAGCGCGATCGCACCCCGCACGCGCGGCGGGCGACCGGCGGTGCGCAGCCGGCGCACCCGGGCGTCGAGGTGGCTGTCGGCGATGCTGAGCGTGATCGGCAGCGGGCGCGCGGCCCGGCTCTCCGCGATGCCGAGCGCGCCCGCCGGCGTCACCCGGGACGGCGCGGCGGCGAAGCGCAGGAGCGCCGCGGCCAGCGCATCGTCCATGTGGTGCCGCCGAGCCCGGTCGTCTGCCCGCATCTCGACGAGCAGCGCAACGGTGTCGCGCGCGGCCCGCACCCACGCCGCCCAGGGCAGCGCCCGGCACAGCGCCGTGAACGGCAGCAGCACCAAGTCGTGCCGCTCGTCGGCGTGTGCCCGCTCGTGCGTGAGCACGGCCGCGAGCTGGGCCCGGTCGAGCAGGCTGAGCGTGCCGGCGCTGACCACGACGGTCGGCCGCACACCCGGCAGGCAGTAGGCCGCGGCGCTCGGGTGGTCGAGCACCAGCGCGCCGGGAGCGGCCGGGTCGTCGCGGGCGACGAGCGTGAGCAGGTCACGGTGGCGGCGCTGCGCGCTCAGCGCGCGAAGTCCACAGATGACGGTCGTGCCGACCAGCACCCCGCCCACGCCGAACCCACCCGCGACCAGCGCCGCGTGCGCCAGCCCGAAGCCCGGCACCAGCTCACCCGAGGCGAGCCGCACGAGAGCGTCACCGACGCCGTCGTCGTAGGGCGCGAGACCGGCCGCCAGCGGCAGCCCGATGGCCGCCAGCCCGAGCGCGAGCCCCACCGCCTGCCAGCAGACGATCGCGACGCGCGGCGAATCGTATGTCCAGGTCGACCGCGTCAACACCTGGGCGGTGAGGTAGCACGCCAGCACGGCGACGGCGAAATGCACGGCGTACACCATGGCGGTCAGTCTTTCCTGTCCGCTTTGCCGTCCGCGGCTTCCTCGGCCAGGGCCGCCCGCAGCACCTCGGCCTCGGTGCCGCTCACGGAACGGGCGAAGCGCACCAGCGCCGCGTCGCGGCTGCTGGACAGGTCGAGGGCGTCGAGCATGAGCTGAGCGATATACGCCTCACGGCTCGCGGCCGGCCGGTAACTCCACGCCCGCCCGGCCCGCTCGCGCTCGACCATCTCCTTGCCGGCGAGCCGATCCAGCACGGTCATGACCGTCGTGTATGCCAGCTCGCGGTTGTGCAGGGCCTCGGCGACCTCCCGCACGGTCAACGGCGTGCCGCGATCCCACAGCACGTCCATCACCGCACGTTCCAACTCACCCAGCCGCATCACGCCATAGATGCTACCGGGCTTGTCTCGCGGCCCGCGATCATGAGGACAGCTCAGCCCAGACCGTCGCGCTCCAGCTCGGCAAGTGTGGCCCGCCGCCGCTCGACGTATTCACTCATGTCGGATGGCTTCTGTGCCAACTCGTACATGATTATCTGAGCGCCCCAGGGATCGCCCTCAATTGGCTCGGCCAACCAATACTATGGTATTCCTCGATCGGCATACCATGTGGGATTGCGATCTTTTTTATCGGAAGACGGAGACCGAACTTCGGCGATCAAGGCCAAAGCGGCCGGATCGTGCCATGCGGCATTCGGGTCGGTTGGTCGGTCGTGGAAGACGCCGACTTCTGCCACACGAGCGTCCTTGCGGGTGCGCAGCACGCCAACTTGGGTAAATGCAAATCGGCCAGCTCTTACAAATATGTCGCGTAGCGCGCTCTCAACGTGCTGATGCCACAGCCGGGCCGGAGACATGACATACAAATTACCATTGTGGACCTCGGCACGTACGCCCTGTGGGAGGTTCTCCAGGTCGTCAATTGTCCACTCGTCGGCGATTGGTATGAACTCGGTAATGGTCACCTCGCCTCCCTCCATATGCCGCCTCAGCTTACCGGCTAAATGCCCTTGGGGTGCCAGACGGTCTTGGTTTCGAGGAAGGCGGTCATCCTGCCGACGCCCGGGTCTGCGGTCCAGTCCACCGGGCCCGCCGGCGGGCGTACCACGCGCTTGAGGTTGTCGGCCGCGGCCTCCTCCAGCGAAGCCGCCAGCGCCCCCTCCCGGACCCCGGCCAGGTCGAGCGCGTTGACGTCCATGTGCGCGGCCAGCCAGGGCCCGGTCTCGGCCACCTTGCCGGTCAGGATGTTGACCACGCCGCCGGGCAGGTCGGAGGTGGCCAGCACCTCGGCCAGCGTGACCGCGGCGAGCGGGCGGCCCTCGGCGGCGAGCACCACCACCGTGTTGCCCGTGACGATGGCCGGTGCGACCACGCTCACCAGGCCGAGCAGCGGCGACTCCGGCGGGGCGACCACGCCGACCACGCCGGTGGGCTCGGGCGAGGAGAGGTTGAAGTACGGGCCGGCGACCGGGTTGGCGTTGCCGTACACCTGGGCGATCTTGTCGGACCAGCCGGCATACCAGACCCAGCGGTCGATCGCGGCGTCGACGTCCGCCTCGGTCTCGCCGAGCGCCACGAACTGGTCGCGCCGACCCTCCAGCATCTCCGCGGCCCGGTAGAGGATCTGCCCCCGGTTGTACGCCGTGGTGCCTGACCAGCCCTTCACCGCCGCGCGGGCGGCGACCACCGCGTCGCGCACGTCCTTGCGCGAGGCGAGTGCGACGTTGGAGTCCTGCACGAGATACGACCGCCCCGACTCGCTGCGTGGAAACTTTCCGCCGATGAAGAGCTTGTACGTCTTGCGGACCGCCAGGCGACTAGACGTCAAGGTAGGCCTCCAACCCGTGCCGGCCGCCCTCGCGACCGTAGCCGGACTCCTTGTACCCGCCGAACGGCGACGCCGGGTCGAACTTGTTGAACGTGTTGGCCCACACCACGCCGGCGCGCAGCCGGTCGGCCATCCACAGGATCCGCGAGCCCTTGTCGGTCCAGACGCCGGCGGAGAGACCGTACGGTGTGTTGTTGGCCTTTTCGACCGCCTCGGCCGGGGTGCGGAAGGTGAGCACCGACAGCACCGGCCCGAAGATCTCCTCGCGGGCGATGCGGTGTGCCTGGGTGACGCCCGTGAAGATCGTCGGGGCGAACCAGAACCCTCGATCCGGCAGCTCGCACGGCGGCGACCACCGCTCAGCGCCCTCCTCGGAGCCGATCTCCGAGAGCGTGCGGATGCGCTCCAGCTGGGCGGCCGAGTTGATGGCGCCGATGTCGGTGTTCTTGTCGAGCGGGTCGCCGACGCGCAGCAGCGCCATCCGCCGCTTGAGCGAGGCGAGCACCTCGTCGTACACCGACTCCTGGATCAGCAGCCGCGAGCCGGCGCAGCACACATGCCCCTGGTTGAAGAAGATGCCGTTGACGATGCCCTCGACGGCCTGGTCGATCGGGGCGTCCTCGAAGACGATGTTGGCGGCCTTGCCACCGAGCTCCAGCGTGACCTTCTTGCGGGTGCCGGCCACCGCGCGCGCGATCGCCCGCCCCACGTCGGTGGAGCCGGTGAACGCGACCTTGTCGACGCCCGGGTGCGAGACGAGCGCGTGGCCGGTCTCGCCGGCGCCGGTCACGATGTTGACCACGCCGGGCGGCAGCTCCGCCTCCTGGCAGATCTCCGCGAACACGAGCGCGGTCAGCGGCGTGGTCTCGGCCGGCTTGAGCACGACCGTATTGCCGCAGGCCAGCGCGGGCGCGATCTTCCACGCGAGCATGAGCAGCGGGAAGTTCCACGGGATGACCTGCCCGGCCACACCGACAGGGCGGGGGTCGGTGCCGAAGCCGGCATACCCCAGCTTGTCGGCCCACCCGGCGTAGTAGAAGAAGTGCGCGGCGACCAGCGGCACGTCGACGTCGCGCGACTCGCGGATCGGCTTGCCGTTGTCGAGCGACTCCAGCACCGCCAGCTCGCGGCCGCGCTCCTGGATGATGCGGGCGATCCGGAAGAGGTACTTGGCGCGCTCGCGGCCGGGCATCCTCGACCAGACGTTCTCGTACGCCGCGCGGGCCGCGCGCACCGCACTATCCACTTCGGACTCAGTCGCCCAGGCGACCTCGGCGAGCACCTCTTCGTTGGCCGGGTTGACGGTCTTGTTGCGCACTTCGCCGTCGACCCACTTGCCGTTGACGAACAAGCCGTACGACGGCTTGATGTCTACAATGGAGCGTGACTCGGGCGCGGGAGCGTATTCGAACATCGTCAGTCCACAGTGAAGTAGTCCGGACCGGAGTAGTGTCCGGTCTTCAGCTTGGTGCGCTGCATCAGCAGGTCGTTGAGGAGCGTGGAGGCGCCGAAGCGGAACCAGTCCGGGTCGAGCCAGTCTTCGCCGGCGGTCTCGTTGACCACCACCAGGTACTTGATCGCGTCTTTCGTGGTGCGGATGCCGCCCGCCGGCTTGACGCCCACCTGGCGGCCCGACGCGGCCCGGAAGTCGCGGACGGCCTCGAGCATGACCAGCGTCACCGGCAGCGTCGCGGCGACCGGCACCTTGCCCGTCGAGGTCTTGATGAAGTCGCCGCCGGCCAGCATGGCCAGCCAGGAGGCGCGGCGCACGTTGTCGTACGTGGCCAGCTCGCCGGTCTCCAGGATGACCTTGAGGTGGGCGCTGCCGCAGGCGTCCTTCACGGCGACGATCTCGTCGTACACCTCCTGGTAGCGCCCGGACAGGAAAGCCCCCCTGTTGATCACCATGTCGATCTCGTCGGCCCCGGCCGCGACGGCGGCCTTGGTGTCGGCGAGCTTGACGTCGAGCGGCGCCTGCCCGGACGGAAACGCCGTGGCGACACTCGCGAGATGCACGCCGGAGCCGCGCAGGGCGTCGAAAGCGACCGGCACCATCGCCGGGTAGACGCACACCGCGGCGACGGCCGGGCACGACGGGTCGGCCGGATCGGGGCGCCGGGCCTTGGCGGAGAGCGCCCGCACCTTGCCGGGCGTGTCCGCGCCCTCCAGGGTGGTCAGGTCGACCATCCGGATCGCGAGGTCGATGGCCCACGCCTTGGCGGTCGTCTTGATCGAACGCGTCCCGAGCATGGCGGCCCGCTGCTCGGCGCCGACCTGATCCACCCCGGGCAGTCCGTGCAGGAATGCGCGCAATGTCGCATCCGAACGCCCTATGTCGGCCAGCGCCGCCGACGTCGCTGTCGCCGTCATACCGCGAGTCTAGACACGAGAACGGTAGGTTGACCGCCGTGGACGTACTCGTCGTTGACCACCCCCTGGCCCAGTCGCGCCTGACCGCGATGCGCGATGCCCGCACCGACTCGGCGGCGTTCCGCGCCGCGCTCCACGAGCTCACCACCATGCTCGTGTACGAGGCCGCCCGCACCCTGGCCGTCGAGCACTACTCGATCCAGACGCCGGTCGCGCCGACCGAGGGCACCCGCCTGGCCAACCCGCCGCTGCTCGTGCCGGTGCTCAGGGCCGGCCTGGGCATGGCCGACGCGGCGCTGGCGCTGCTGCCCGAGTCGTCGATGGGCTTCGTGGGCCTGGCCCGCGACGAGCACACCTTCGAGCCGCGCGCGTACATGGAGTCGCTCCCCGTCGACCTCGCCGGCCGCCCGGTCTTCGTGCTCGACCCGATGCTCGCCACCGGCGGCTCGCTGGAGCACTGCTGCCGCCTGCTGGCCGACCGCGGATGCACCGACATCATCGTGCTGTGCGTGCTCGCCGCGCCCGCCGGCATCGAGCGCCTCGAGCGCTCCGGCCTGCCGTTGCGCCTGGTCACAGCCTCGATCGACGAAGGCCTCAACGACAAGGCGTTCATCGTCCCCGGCCTGGGTGACGCGGGCGACCGCCAGTTCGGCGGCATGCCCCGCTTCTGAGGAGCGGCAGCCCCCGCTTCTGAGACCAGGCTGGGAGGGTGAGTGCGTGAATAGCGTGAACGGGATACCGTTCGGGGCCATGAGCTCCGTTGCGTTGGCCGAGGAACTGCTGCTGCTCGCGTATGACAACGAGTCCGGCAAGGCCATCGGCTCCCGGATCGGTCTCGACCTGGGCATGGCCGCGGCCGTGCTGGTGGAGCTGGCACTCGCCGGTCGGATCGCGTACTCAGACGGCACGATCATCGTCACCAACGACAAGCCGATCGGTGAGCCGATCGCCGACGACGTCCTCGCCCGGATCGCGTCCGACACCCCGCATACGCCCGCCTCCTGGGTGCAGCGGCTGCGTCACGGGCTGCGTGGCCGGGTGCTGGCCGACCTGTGCGCCCGCGGCGTGATCTGCGACGTCGACGAGACGGCGATGGAGGGCTACGTCCACCTGCACCGCTACCCCACGATCGACGCCTCGGTGGAAAACGAGGTCCGAGACCGCCTCAGCAAGGCGCTCAACGGCGACGGGGTGCCCGCGGAGCGCACGGCGGCCCTGGCCACGCTCGTCGCGGCCGTGCGGATGGAGCCGACGCTGGGCCTGTCCGTCGAGGAGACCCTGGAGGCGCACAACCAGCTGGAGAAGATCGGCGGCGGCGCCGGCTTCACCGGCAACGTGAGCCTGGAGGAGTCCACGATCCGCCCGAGCGTCGCGCTGGTCATCGCGGCGCTGGCCAAGGCCATCCAGCAGGCGCTGGGCACTCCCCGCCCCGCGACCCCGGCTGGCGGCTGACCGGGTCACCAGATCCCGAGCGCGGCCGCCGTCTCCGTACGTAGGGCCCGCACCGACGCCGCGGCGCGTTCGCGGGCTCCGGCCACGTCCTCGTCCACGACCGGCTCGACCACTTCCAGGTACGCCTTGAGCTTCGGCTCCGTGCCGGACGGGCGGACCACCACGCGGGCGTTCTCGGTGCGCAGGATCACCACGTCGGCGTCGGGCTGGAGATCCTCCACCGAGGTGATCGCGTCATCGAGGAGCGCGTCCGGCGTCTTCTGCCGCAGGTGGGCCATGATGTCCTGGATCTCGTGCGGCGCGTCGACGCGCACCGAGAGCTGGTCGGTCACGTACACGCCAAACTCCGAGGCCAGCTCGTCGAGGCGGTCGGCGAGCGTGCCCAGCCCGGCCTTCAGCCCCGCCGCGAGCTCGGCCACGGTGAGGGCGGCGGTGATGCCGTCCTTGTCGCGGACGTGGTCAGGCGCCACGCAGTAGCCGAGCGCCTCCTCGTATCCGAAGACCAGGCCCTCGCCGGCCCGCACGATCCACTTGAACCCGGTGAGCGTCTCCGCGTACGGCACGCCGCGCGCCGCGCACATCGCCTTGAGCAGGGAAGACGACACGATCGTGGTGGCGTACAACCCGCGCTTGCCCTGCCGCATGAGGTGGTCGGCGATCAGCACGCCGACCTCGTCGCCGCGGAGCATCCGCCAGCCGCGCACAGGGTCCGGGATGGCCACCGCGCACCGGTCGGCGTCCGGGTCGTTGGCGATCGCGATGTCCGCGCCGTTGGCCGTGGCCAGCGCGACGACCCGGTCGATCGCGCCCGGCTCCTCCGGGTTGGGGAACGCCACGGTGGGGAACGCCGGATCCGGCTCGGCCTGCTCGGCCACGACGGCCGGCCGGGCGAAGCCGGCGCGGGCGAACGCCGCCGCCAGCACCGCCGCGCCGACCCCGTGCAGCGGCGTGTACGCCACCGCGAGGTCGCGCGGGGTGTCCGGGTCGACCACCGCCACCGCGCCATCCACATAGGACGTGATCAGGTCTTCGCCGAGCACCTCGCCCGGCGCGCCGAGCGGCACGTCCGCGACCCGGCCGACCGCCTGGATCGCCGCCTCGATCTCCCGGTCGACGGGCGGCACGATCTGCGCGCCGTCGCCGAGGTAGACCTTGTAGCCGTTGTCCTGGGGCGGGTTGTGGCTGGCCGTCACCATCACGCCGGCGGCCGCGCCGAGCGTGCGGATCGCGTAGGCCAGGACGGGCGTCGGCAGCGGGCGGGGCAGCACCAGCGCCTCCCGGCCGGCCCCGGTGGCCACCCGGGCGGTCTGCTCGGCGAACGCCTTCGAGCCGTACCGCGCGTCGTACCCGATGACGAGCGGACCTTGCGCCCCGCGGGCGGCGAGCCAGCCGACGAGCCCGGCCGCCGCCCTTGTGACGACGGCGAGGTTCATGCCGTTGGGGCCGGCGCGCAGCGGGCCGCGCAGCCCGGCGGTGCCGAACTCCAGCGTGCCGGCGAAGCGGTCGGCCAGGTCGGCGGCGCTGGCCGGCAGCTGGTCGAGCACGGCGCGTAACTCGTCCCGGCTCGCCGGGTCGGGGTCGTCATCGAGCCATGCGAGTGCGCGCCCTACGTGGGTGCCCTCATGCTGCGGCTGGGAGCCGCGGTCGCCCACGACGTCGCGTGCCCCGAATTCCGCCGAGGTTTCCTCCATGCCGCTTTGATAGCACGTGTCCGGTAAGACCGCGCGACCGGCTCACGCGGTGAGCTGGAAGGTCCGCACCATCTCGTCGAAGATCTGCTTGCTGTCGGCGAACTTGCTCTCGGGCGCCGTCAGGTAGAACGAGTAGGCCTTGCCGCCCTCGACGACCGCGCGCCAGACCCCGTGCCGCATGTCGCCGCCGGAGCCGCAGGTGTACTCCAGCTCGGCGGCCGGCTTGCCGGCGACCTCGACCTCGGTGAGGCCCAGCTCGGCGTAGGGCCGCGCGCAGTTTTTCGACACGTTGTCGCGGAGCCGGTTACCGGCGCTCTGTAGGAACCGCACCGGCTCGGCCTTGGAGTTTTCCACCAGGATGCGCACCCGGCGTCCCTTGTCGGCCGGGTCGGTGTAGTCGAAGAAGACGCCGCTGCCGCCGGTCTTCTTCCACCCCTTGGGCACGTTGAGGCTTACGCCGCGCTCGGCGTGCTGCTGGGTCTCGAACGACGGCGCCACCGGCTCCGACGAGACGTTGCCCGCCTGGGCCGGCGTGTTGTCGCCGTCACCGCCACCGCCGCTGAGCAGCACGATGCTGCCGAGCAGCACCACGGCCGCGACGCCGGCCGCGGCGGCGATCTGCACGTTGCGCGGCCAGCCCTTGACGGTCGTGACCAGCTGCGCGCCGGTGCGGCGGGCGGTCTCGACAAGCGCCGCGCCCCGGCCGGCCGGCTTGGCACCGGGCGGGCCCCAGCCGGGCCGCTCCCAGGCGGGCTGGGCGCCGGTGGGCGCGTCGTACCGCGCGGCGGACTGGACCTGTGCGTGCGGCGGGATCGGCGCGGTCGGTGCGGCGCTCGTGGACTCGTCGTAGCGGGGCGCGACGCCGGTGGGCTCGTCGTAGCGAGGCGCGCCGACCGGCGCGGGCGACTGCGGCGCGGCTCCACCCTTTTGCAGCTCGCGGAGCCGGTCGGTGAGCGACTCGCCGGGCTGGAGCATCGCCCGCCCGCCGATCTGCCCGCTCGGCTGCGGCGCGGGCGCCGGCGCCGGTGGCTGCCAGCCGGAGCGCTGGGCGGGCACCACCGCGTACGGGTCGGTCATCATGTGCGCCGGCGCCTTGCTGGCCAGCGGGCCGGCGAGCAGCTCGCGGAGCATGTTGCGGGAGAGCATCACGTCGTAGCGCCGGGACGGGTCCTTCTCCAGCAGGCCGAAGAGCACCTGGGTGAGCGCGCCGGCCCGGCTCGGCGGGGCGGGCGGGTCTTCGACCACGGCGTGCATGGTCTCGATCGGGTCACCCTTGTCGAACGGGGGCCGGCCCTCCACCGCCGTGTAAAGCGTCACACCGAGCGAGAAGAGGTCACTGGGCGGCCCGAAGTCTTGCCCCATCGCCCGCTCGGGCGAGATGAAGTGTGGCGAGCCGAGCACCATGCCCGGCGTGGTGAGCTGCACGTCGGTGGGCATCCGGGCGACGCCGAAGTCGGTGAGCACGCAGCGGCCGTCGGTGCAGATCAGCACGTTGGCCGGCTTGACGTCGCGGTGCAGCACGCCGATCGCGTGCGCGACCTCCAGCGCGCCGAGCAGCGCGATGCCGATCTTGGCGACCGCGCGCGGCGCGACCGGCCCGTCCTCGATGATCATGTCGGCGAGGCTGCGCGCGTCGAGCAGCTCCATCACGATCCACGGCCGCCCGGACTCGTGGACCACGTCGTAGACCTGCACGACGGCCGGGTGCTGGAGCGCGGCGGCGGCGCGGGCCTCGCGCAGCGTCCGCTCGTACATCGCGTCGCGGTCGCTGGGCGCCATCCCCGGGGGAAGGATGACCTCCTTGACCGCCACGTCTCGCCGAAGCAGGGTGTCGGCGGCGCGCCAGACGGTGCCCATGCCGCCGTGCCCCACGGCCGCACGCAGCGCGTATCGACCGCCGATGGTGGTGCCTGGTGCCGCGCGTCCGTTGGTGGGGCTGACTTGTCCGCCACTCCACGTCGGAATCTGAGTCACTGGTTATGCCACCGAGGGGGATCGAGGGGCCGGGGAACCAACCCCCCTATCTTGCGGGGTAGCTCGCCCGGAGAAAAGTCGCGGGGCCCGGGTTCACTGGTTGTGGTTGGTTGACGGCCTAGCGTACAACTTGTGTGGTATCCCTCACGCGACGTCGAGCCGTGTCGCCTTAGGATCCGTTAATGAGCGAGTCGGGCTTTCCCATCAAACCCGTATACGACGAGAGCGACCTTCCGGATCAGCTCGCGTCGCGCCTGGGTGTGCCGGGTGAGTACCCGTACACCCGCGGCGTCTACGGGACGATGTACACCTCCCGGCCGTGGACCATGCGACAGTACGCCGGATTCGGCACGGCCGCCGAATCCAACGCGCGCTACCACCAACTGCTCGCCGCCGGCACGACCGGCCTCTCCGTCGCGTTCGACCTGCCCACGCAGATGGGCTACGACTCGGACGACCCGATGGTGCACGGCGAGGTCGGCAAGGTCGGCGTGGCCATCGACTCGCTCGACGACATGCGGCTGCTCTTCGACGGGATCCCGCTCGACAAGGTCTCCACGTCGATGACGATCAACGCGCCCGCCTCGCTGCTGCTCCTGCTCTACCAGCTGGTGGCCGAGGAGCAGGGCGTGCCCGGCCCCGCGCTCAACGGCACGATCCAAAACGACATCCTGAAGGAGTACATCGCCCGCGGGACGTACATCTTCCCGCCGAAGCCCTCGCTGCGTCTTGTCGCCGACACGTTCGCGTACTGCCGCGCGGAGGTGCCGCGGTGGAACACGATCTCGATCTCCGGCTACCACATGGCCGAGGCGGGCGCGACGCCCGTGCAGGAGATCGCCTTCACGCTCGCCAACGGCGTCGAGTACGTGCGCACCGCCCTCGCCGCCGGCCTCGACGTCGACCACTTCGCGCCGCGCCTGTCGTTCTTCTTCGTGGCCCGCACCACACTGCTGGAGGAAGTGGCGAAGTTTCGCGCCGCCCGGCGGATCTGGGCGCGGCTCATGCGCGACGACTTCGGCGCGCGCGACCCGAAGTCGTGGATGCTCCGCTTCCACACCCAGACCGCGGGCGTGCAGCTGACCGCGCAGCAGCCCGAGGTCAACCTGGTACGGGTCGCGGTGCAGGGCCTCGCCGCGGTGCTCGGTGGCACGCAGTCGTTGCACACCAACAGTTTCGACGAAGCGATCGCGCTTCCGACCGAAAAGGCGGCCCGCCTCGCGCTGCGCACGCAACAGGTGCTGGCGTACGAGACCGACCTGACGTCCACAGTGGATCCGTTCGCGGGGTCCTATGTGGTCGAAGCGATGACCGCCGAAATCGAGACGGCGGTGGTGGAGCTGATGGACCGCGTGTTCGCGCACGGCTCCTCGGTCGACGCGATCGAGACCGGCTTCCAAAAGCGGGAGATCGAGACCTCGGCGTACAAGGTGGCGCGGGAAATCGACGCGGGCGAGCGGATCGTCGTTGGCGTCAACAGGTTCGCGCTCGACGAAGAGGAGCCGTACGAGCCGCTGCGGGTCGACCCGACGATCGAAAAGGCGCAGGCGGCACGGCTGGCCGAGCTGCGCCGTTCGCGCGACACCGGCACGGTCGAGCGGGCGCTGGAGGACCTGCGAGCCGCGGCGAAGGGCACCGAAAACGTGCTTTATCCGATGCGTGAGGCGTTGCGCGCGCGTGCCACCGTGGGAGAAGTCAGCGGAGCACTTCGTGAGGTCTGGGGCGTCTACCGCCCGTCGGATCGATTTTGATCTTTTCGGCGGGATTGCCGAACGATCCGTGAATGTGAGCCGTACTCACGGGGTATCCGTGATTGACGGACGGGATGTGCGGGCGGTGGGGCGCCGGCGTGCCACTGTTGGCCATCCGCCGATCGCGTTCGTCCGCGTGGGTGGCGCGCCCGCCCAGGCGGGCAAATTTGAGTGGATTTACTGGTTTGCGAACTGGCCGACGTGACCGACGAGACCGTCACGCGTTGTAGGAGGTGTGGGACACTTGGGGTCGTTAGAAGGCGACACAAACCGTGTTCCGCAGCTTGCCGAACGCTCCTACCTGGGCTTACGTAACGCTCCGCGAGCCCACCGCTACCAGAACGATGTTGCGCAGCGTCACCGTTCTGGGTCTAGGCTGTCCGAGTCCTATCCCATCCACAGTGATCGAGAATTCGACGTGACGAGTGCGTTGACGCTGTCCTCGAGTGGCAGCCCGCTGGCATCGTCGTGGCCCGAGACACCACCCGGGGCCGACCCGCTGCCAGGCCAGCTAGACCGATGGCTCGCCTCCCGGGGCGCCGAGCTGGTAGCCGTACGACGTCACATTCACGCCCATCCGGAGCTTTCCAACCAGGAGTTCGAGACCGCCGCGCTGGTCGCCCGCGAGCTCGCTGTGGCGGGGCTCTCACCGCGCTTCCTGCCCAAGGGCAACGGCGTGATCTGCGACATCGGCGAGGGTGACCGGGCGATCGCGCTCCGCGCTGACCTCGACGCGCTTCCGCTGATGGACACAAAGGACGTTCCGTACCGGTCCACTGTGGATAACGTGGCGCACGCGTGTGGTCACGATGTGCACACGACGATCCTGCTGGGCGTCGGCCTCGCGCTGGCCCAGCTCGCCGAGCGCGGCGAGCTGCCCGGCCGCGTGCGGCTGCTCTTCCAGCCGGCCGAGGAGCAGATCCCGTCCGGCGCGCCCGACGTGATCGCCGCTGGCGGCCTCAAAGACGTGGCGGGCATCTACGCCCTGCACTGCGCGCCCCAGCTGCCCACCGGGCTCGTGGGGGTGCGTTCCGGCCCGTTCACCGCGGCGGCCGACACGGTCGAGGTCCGGCTGAGCGGCCGCGGCGGCCACACCGCCCGCCCGCACCTGACCGCCGACCTCGTGCACGCACTCGGCCGCGTGATCGTCGACGTGCCGTCGCTGCTCGACCGCCGGGTCGACCCGCGCGCCGGCGTCTCCATGGTCTGGGGCCGCGTGCACGCCGGCGAGGCATACAACGCGATCCCGTCCGAGGGCAGCCTCAAGGGCACCGTGCGGGTGCTCAACCGCGAGGCCTGGCGCGAGGCGCCCGAGCTGATCAAAAAGCTCGTCCAGGACGTGATCGCCGGCACCGGCGCGAACGCCGAGGTCATCTACACCCGCGGCGTCCCGCCGGTGATCAACGACCGCATGGCCTCCGCGATCATCGCGGGCGCGGCCGGCGCGGCGCTCGGTCCCGACCGGGTGGTCGAGGCCGAGATCAGCATGGGCGGCGAAGATTTCGCCTTCTATGTGGAGCAGGTCCCGGGCGCGATGATCCGGCTCGGCACCGGCATCCCGGGCGCCGACGCCCCGCTCGACATCCACCAGTCGGGCTTCGACGTCGACGAGCGCTGCATCGGCTACGGCGTGCGGGTGATGGTGCACACGGCCCTGGCCGCCCTGTCGACCCCGATGCTCTGACCCAAATCACACCCTAGGCCGCGCCCGCTCTCCGCGGGCGCGGCCTGTCTGTGCGAGCGGGCTGTCTGTGCGCGGGGCCGAAGATCAATTGGGCTACCGCGATGTCCGCTGTGGTCGATGCCGTTGCTCCCGCGGCCTCACCCATTCGCTGTTGGTCCCGGTTAGCCCCTTCACGCAAACCGGAATCGCGGTCCCATCACGTCTGGCCAAGGAGATCCGTCGCTGTGATCTCAAAGCGTTGGTGCGATAAGGAGATTCGGGCTACCACGGCGTCCGTCGTGGTCCGGACCGCTGCTCCCGCCGCCGCACCGTCCGCCGCTGGTCACGAACGGCCAGATCTTGGTACGCATGCGCCCCCGGAGGGGCCAATCCGTACCAAGATCTGGCGGGCCCGGTGGTAACCGCTGCCGATCATGGTCTTGCCCGGGGCTTGCATCGCGGGTCCGGCAGTGGAAGGCCGGGGGATTCGGCTCGGGCTACGAGCCGCCGACCGGGAGCGGTGCCCGCTGGAGCAAACGGCCTACAGGTGACGCGGATGTGGGCAAATATGTCTCCATCCATCTCACGAAGGGCGAGGCACCCCGACGCCGAAGGTCTTTAGAGATCTTTCGGAGTCGGGGGACCTGGCTATGGATTTCTGTTAGGACGAAGATTTGGGCTACCGCGATGTTCGTCGTGGTCCGGACCGCTGCTCTTAACGGCGAGGGCGGACAGCGGAACTTCGTCGCGGACAGTAACGGCCACGGGGGTATGCGAACAGCGCGCAGTTGAGATCCAGGAGAGTTTGGGCGTTATTTCAGCCCTAAGTCCGCTAGATCTCGAAGTCCCGGCCCTCGGGCTGGCTACGGTGCGTCAGCGCGGCGGAGGGTAGGGGTCTGCACCGCCCGCGAAGATCCTCCGGGCTTGTCCCGCGGACCCGGCAGTGGACGGCCGGGGATGTCGGCTCGCCCGCGAGCCGCCGGCCGGGAGCGGTGCCCGCGGGAGCATACGGTCCGCGGCTGACGCGGGCGTGGGAAAATTCTGCCCTGGAAGTAACGCCAGGCCGGGCGGGACCCTGACTCCGAAAGGTCTCTAGAACCGCCATCCCAACGTCTTTGACGTTGCGTCACCAACGGGGAGCAGTACTCACGTGGCCACGCTCAAGTGTTTGAAATGGCTTCACGGCCCGGGAGCCGGCGGCTTGGCCGGCTCCCTCGGTCGGCGGGCTAGGGAGATGGCGGCGTCGGTGCTGGTGTTTGTGGAGCGGGCATCGCGCGGAGCCGCTGGCGGTGGTGGCGCCGGGCGAGCCACACCGTCCCCAGCACGACCGGGACGATCACGATCAGC
Organism: Phytohabitans sp. LJ34; assembly: GCF_052068095.1. NCBI lineage: Bacteria > Bacillati > Actinomycetota > Actinomycetes > Micromonosporales > Micromonosporaceae > Phytohabitans > Phytohabitans sp. LJ34. Next base: position 173,415 of record NZ_JBQHDG010000019.1, read on the forward strand.
CAGGGGAGCAGCAGGCCCACGATCGTCAGCAGCAGGACCAGCGCTCCCACCAGGCCGGTCCAGCCGGCCTTGAGGCCGGTCATGAAGCCGATCTCGTCGTCGTCTTCCGTGACGACCTCGGCCTGTGGGGCCAGCAGCGTCACGGTGATCGTGGAGAGGGCGGTGAGGTCGTCCATCCGGCGCTTCTTGGCCTCCAGCGAGGCAAGGTCGGCCTCCCGCTTGGCCAGCTCGCCCTCCAGCATCACGAGGTCGCTGAGCGACTTGGCCTGTGCGAGCAGCCGCCGGCCGCTGTCCACCCGGGCTCGCTGGCTGCTGATCCGGGCGTCCAGATCGAGCGCCTCCTCGGTGACGTCTTCGGTGGTGATGTCGCGTTGCTGCTGGTCGCCGAGCTTGGCGAGCTGGTCGACCACCGCGCCGAACTTGGGGGCCGGCACCCGCAGCACGATCGTGGCCTCGGCGTACGAGTCGTTGCTCGACCGTTTGTCGCCGCCGACGAAGCCGCCCGAGCCGGTGGCGATCGACGTGGCCTGCGCGGCGGCGGCGCCCACGTCCTTCACCCGCACCGTGATCGAGCCGGTGTAGATGATCGCCCGGTCGTCCAGGCGGTACTTCACCGGAGCGCCCGCGTCGGCATCCGCGCCCGGCTTCTCCGCCGCATTCGGAGCCGCATCCGCCCCTTGGGCGGGTGCCGGAGCCGCCTCGTCGACGGACGAACTGGCCGAATCCGAGCCACCCTCACCGCCACAGCCTGCCGCGACGAAAGCCACCACGCCGGCCGCGAGCGCGACCCTCCACAACTTCTTCCTGTGCGACATCTATCTGCCCCCTGACGGATCCGTGTCTGCCACTGGTGTTTCCTGGGACGAGCCCCGACCGTCCGCCGGTTCCGGCAGACTGCCTTGCGGGTAGTCACGGTTGGAGGACGAGGAGGTCACGATGCGGTTGACGAAGTACGGTCACTCCTGCGTACGGATCGAGCGCGACGGTGCGGTCCTGGTCATCGACCCCGGCGAGTTCAGCGGGCGGGAGCCGCTCGACGGGGCGGACGCCGTGCTGGTCACGCACGAGCACCCCGACCACGTCGACGTGGAGGCGGTGGCCGAGGCGTGCGAGAAGAACCCGTCCCTCCGGGTCTACGCGCACGCGGGCACCGCGTCCACTCTGGACCGGCTGGGCGCCGCCGTGACCACTGTGGAGTCGGGCGACTCGTTTCAGGCGGCCGGCTTCGAGGTGAGCGCGTGGGGCGGGCTGCACGCGGTCAACCACCCGGAGATCCCGCGCGTATCCAACCTCGGCTACCTCGTCGAGGGTGAGATCTACCACCCGGGTGACTCGTTCGACCCGCCGTTCGGTGCCGAGGTCGGCACGCTGTTCGTGCCGGTGTCCGCGCCCTGGCTCAAGCTGGCCGAGGCGATCGAGTTCGCCCGCGCGGTGCGACCCCGCCGGGCGTACGCGCTGCACGACGGCGTCCTCAACGAGCGCGGCCTGAAGATCGTCAACACGCACCTGGGGCGCCTCTCCGGCACGGACTACGCTTGGCTGCCGCCCGGGACTACGATCAACTGATGCGCGGCGACGTCGGCGAGCGCCTGTACAGCGCACCTCCGGAGGGCTTCGTCGCCGCCCGGGACGAGGCGGTGGCGGCGGCCAAGGAGGCGGGCGACCTCGATGCCGCGCGCGAGATCGCCAAGCTGCGCAAGCCCACCGTCGCCGCCTGGATCGTCAACCTGCTCGCGATCCAGCGGCCCGACCTGATGGGTGAGCTCGTCGAGCTGTCCCGCGCGCTCCGCGCCGCCCAGCGCGACCTCAAGGGTCCGCAGCTGCGTGAGCTGTCGGCGCAGCGGCGGCAGGCGGTCACCAGCCTCGTCAACGAGGCCCGCAAGCTCGCCCTCAAAGCGGATCCGGCGCTGTCCCGGGCCAAGCTGCCGCTGGGCGAGGTGGAAAACACCCTCACGGCCGCGCTGTCCGATGAGGACGTCGCCACCCAAGTGCGCTCCGGCCGGCTGGTGCGCGCCGCCGCGTACGCGGGTTTCGGCGAGGTGCCGCGACCACAGCTGCGGCTGGTGACGGCGGGAGAGGAGGCGGTGGCGCCGGAGCGGCCGGCCCAGCGCGCCGAAGACCAGACCGGTCCACTTGAGAGGGAGCTGGCCGCCGCCCGCACCGCGCAGAAAAAGGCCGAGTCCGACCTGGAGCGGGCCGTCAAGGCCGAGCAGCGGGGCGTCGACGACCTGGCCGACATCGAGGCCGAACTGGCCGAAGTGGAGCGCCGTCGCGCCGCCGCCGAAGAGGAGCTGAGCCGCCGCAAGCTGGCCCGCAAGGCGGCCGAGCGGGCGGTGGCGACGGCCCGGCGGCACACCGGCGACGTGGAGGGCGCACTGGAGGCTCTCGACCCGGACCGCATCGGAAGGGCACAATCTGGCGAGTGACCCCCGAACAGGCCGCAGCCGCCGCGAAGGCGGGCGTCCTGGAGCTGGGTGGGGCATTCAGCGAAGACCCGCGTACGCTGCGGCGCGCCCGCATGATGGGCCTGTCCGGCTGGGCGTTCTACGTCGCCGGACGGGGCGGTGCGCTGGGCGACGTGCGCACCGACACCGTGGCCGCGGCGCTCGGCTTCATCGCGCCCGACGCGGTGGTCGACGGGTGGGAGGCCGCCCGCCGGGTCGTGCCGCCCATGGAGGTGGCCGCCAAGCGGCTGGCCGAGTGCTGCCGGTGGGGCATCGAGCACCTGGAGGGCTTCCCGCGCGTGGGGCGCATCGTAGAGCTGGTCCAGCGCATCGTGGTGTCCGCCGACCCCGCTGGGATGCCCCTGTTCGCGGCATGGCGCGCGATGCCCGTGCCCGAAGACGCACCCGGGGCGCGCGCGGCCGTCCTCCTCCACCTCCTGCGGGAGTTTCGGGGCGGCGGCCACCTGCTCGCGGTGCGGGCGAGCGGGCTCACTCCACTTGAGGCGATCATCGCCGGGCCGGATGGCGAGGCGGGCGCGGTGGCCTTCGGCTGGCAGCCGCCCTACCCGCCGATCGGCCCGCTCGTGCGCCGTCGCATGTGGGCGGAGGCGGTCACCGACCGGATCACCGCGGACGCGTTTTCGGTGCTGGAGTCGGCCGAGCGGGTCGAGCTGGTGGGCCTGCTCGACAGCGCGCTCCGCCTGTTTCGCGACGAGCCGCCCACGCCACCCAACGGCCAGGCCTAGTGCGGTGGCCACAAACGTTGGCCGGCTTCGCCGGCCCGGGTGAGCCGCGGCCGAAGGCGGCCGCTCACCCGGTGAAGGTTTGTGGCCACCGCACTAGGGGGACGCGGTGTTCGTGGGGCGGCTGCGCAGCTCGGCCACGTAGTCGTCGGGCGCGCCCGCCTTCTCCGCCGCGTTGGCGATCTCGGAGAGGTACCACGCCGTCGGCATGCCGCCCTCGTACCCGTCGAAGACGTAGACCCACGCGGTCATCTCACCGTCCAGGGTGACCACTCGGACGGTCAGCTTGCGGTATGTCCCCGCCACGACGCCCTCGACCTCGTCGAGCTGGGACGCGTCCCAGGGGTGCACGTCGTAGAGCGCGACGAAGACCCGATCACCCGGTGACTCGACAATCGTGGTGACGGCTCCTTCCCAACCCAGCACCCCCTCGCCGGCGAAGGTGAGGCGCCAGCCTTCCAGCCAGCCGGTGCCCACCATGGGCGAATGCGGACAGTAAGCACGCATCCGTGCGGGATCGAGGTTTGAGCCATACGCGGCGTAATGACGCACGGCGATGACGATAGCCCGGCGGACCGGTGGGGGAGAATACGACAGAGCGTGTCGGATCCTTCTGGGGGGAAAATGAGTCGCATCGTGATCATCGGGGGCGGACCGGCGGGGTACGAGGCCGCACTCGTCGCCGCCCAGCTCGACGCCGATGTCACCGTCGTCGAGGCCGATGGGGCGGGCGGGGCGTGCGTCCTGTCCGACTGCGTGCCATCGAAGACCTTTATTGCCAGCTCAGACGTGGTGACCGGCTACCGCGACACGGATGAGTTCGGCGTCCACTCGGATGGCCTGGAGGCGGTGACGGTCGACGCCGAGGCGGTGCACTCGCGGGTCAAGCGGCTCGCCCTGGCCCAGTCCGGCGACATCCACGCCAAGCTGATCAAGGCGGGCGTCACCTTCGTACACGGTCGGGCGCGTCTCGGTGACGACACGCTCGGTCACACCCACCAGGTGAGGATCACGCCGGACGGCCGTGACTCGGAGTATTCGGTCGACGCCTCCACCGTGCTCGTCGCGACCGGCGCCACCCCGCGCGTGCTGCCCGACGCGGTGCCCGACGGCGAGCGGATCCTGACCTGGCGCCAGGTGTACGACCTGCCCGAGCTGCCCGACCACCTCATCGTGATCGGCTCCGGCGTGACCGGCGCCGAGTTCGCCAGCGCCTACCTGGCCATGGGCGTCAAGGTCACGCTCGTCTCCAGCCGCGACCGGGTCATGCCCCACGAAGACGCCGACGCCGCCGCGGTGATCGAGGAGGTCTTCCGCTCACGCGGCATGAGCGTGCTCGGCAACTCCCGCGCCAACGCGGTCCGCCGCGACGGCGACGGCGTGCGCGTAGAGCTCGCCGACGGCCGGGTGGTCGCCGGCTCGCACGCCCTGATGGCCGTCGGCTCGGTGCCCAACACCGCCGAGCTGGGCCTCGCCGACTACGGCGTGACCGTGGCCAAGGGCGGCTACCTCACGGTCGACCGCGTCTCCCGCACCAACGTGCCCGGCATCTACGCGGCCGGCGACTGCACCGGCGTGCTGCCACTGGCCAGCGTCGCCGCGATGCAGGGACGCATCGCGATGTGGCACGCGCTCGGCGAGGCCGTCCAGCCGCTGCGGCTGCGCACCGTCTCCGCCAACGTCTTCACCGACCCCGAGCTCGCGTCGGTCGGCGTCTCCCAGGGCGAGGTCGACTCCGGCAAGGTGCCGGCCCGCTCGGTGATGCTGCCGCTGTCCGGCAACGCCCGCGCCAAGATGCAGGACCTTCGCGACGGCTTCGTCAAGCTCTTCTGCCGGCCGGCGACCGGCCAGGTGGTCGGCGGCGTGGTGGTCGCGCCCAAGGCCAGCGAGCTGATCCTGCCGATCACGCTGGCGGTGGAAAACCGCCTCACCGTCGACCAGCTGGCCCACACGATCACCATCTACCCGTCACTGTCCGGCTCGATCGCGGAAGCCGGGCGGCAGCTCATGCTCCACGAGATCGATTGATTTGCCCGGGTCCGCGTGGGTTGCGGCCGCCGCTCCCGCCGGAGACCGCGGCGGTCGGCGGCTCGCGGGGCGAGCCGAGATCCCCGACCTCCGCTGCCATGTCCGCGCGCCAAGCCCACCCCACCCACCCCCAAGAGGGCAGCCCTCTTGGGCGTGAATTCCCGGCAGGGGTCCCGTGTACCCGCCCAGACGGTGACAGGGCTGCCCTCTTGGGGCAGGGCCGGTGGGCTTGGCGCGCGGACTAGGCCTTGGCGGGGTCTGGCTGCTCGGTGGGGGTGGGTGCGGGGCGGCTCAGGGCGAGGATCCAGCCGGCGGCGGCGAAGACCCCCGCCGCGAGGGCGGCGACCGCGACGAGTCGCCAGGCCGACTGGGTGAGCGCGGTGCCGCCGAGGTGGCCGACCACGCCCCCGTATGTCGCCCAGAGCAGCGCCGCCGCGCCCTCGTAGATCAGGAACAGGCGGGCGGGGTAGCGCACGCGCCCGGCCTGGAAGCAGGCGGCCATCCGCCCGCCGGGCACGAAGCGGCACAGCAGGATCACCATCGGCCCTGGGCGGCGCAGGCCCCGGGTGAAGCGGATGACGGCCTTGCGGGCTCGGCCGCGGGCCGGCACCGCGCGGGTCGCGTCCACCTGGCGGGCCGAGCGGCCCAGCAGGTAGCAGACCAGGTCGCCGCCGAAGACGCCGAGCGCGCCGACGCCGATCGTGACCGGGAGGCTGAGGTCGCCGTAGACGGTCAGGGCGCCGCCCGTGATCATCAGGGCCTGGGTGGGCACAACCGGGATGAAGGCGTCCATGGCCAGCAGCGCCATCAGCAGTAAATAGGCGGTCAGGGGCGAGGCGACGCTGGTGAGCAGGTCTGCCACGGCCACCTCCCTACGCGCCCCCGCGCCAGGATAGTTTCCGGCATGCCCGTCCCGGGCGCGATTTGCTCTCAGCGAGATCTCAGCTCGGCTTACCGGATACCGGCGTCCGGTAGGCGTACCGTTGCGGATGAGCGCAGAGCCCCCGCCGGGTCCCCCGTTCCTGGCGTGCCGCGCTCATCGGTCCGGCGGCAGGTCCCGTGCCGCCGGACCGGCCCAAGGAACACGGCGTGACCTGCATGGATGGGTCCTCGTAAGATCCTGTTACCCGGGCGCAACGAGATCGGCGTAGCGTCAGGCCATGGCGGACTTGTTCGAGGATTACCGCCTCGGCCCGGGGTGGGACGAGATGTTCGGCGAGCCAGGCATGCCCCGCTCCACGTACGAGGCCTTGCATGCCACCCTCCAGCCGCTGTCCAGCGCCGAGCTGGGCATCCGTGCGGAGGTGCTGGCGCGGGCGTTCCTCGATCAGGGCATCACTTTCGCCCTCAAAGGGGTGGAGCGCCCCTTTCCGCTCGATATCGTGCCGCGGATCATCGCCGCCGAGGAGTGGCGCACGGTCGAGGTTGGTGTGGCGCAGCGGATCCGGGCGCTGGAGGCCTTTCTCGACGACGTGTACGGCGCGTGTCAGGTGCTCGCCGACGGCGTCGTGCCCCGGCGGATCGTGGTCACCAGCGCACACTTCCACCGCGAGGCGGCCGGGATCAACCCGCACAACGGCGTGCGTATCCACGTCGCCGGTGTCGACCTGATCCGCGACGAGCAGGGCACGTTCCGGGTGCTGGAAGACAACGTGCGGGTGCCCTCCGGGGTCAGCTACGTGATGGAAAACCGGCGGGCGATGGCGCACGTGCTGCCCGAGGTGTTCGCCGCGACCCGGATCCAGCCCGTCGAGTCGTACCCCGGTCAGCTCTTGCGGGCCCTGCGCGCGGCCGCGCCGGTCGGGGTCAGCGAGCCCACGGTGGTGGTCCTGACGCCCGGCGTGCACAATTCGGCCTATTTCGAGCACGCGTTGCTGGCCCGCGAGATGGGCGTCGAGCTTGTCGAGGGGCGCGACCTGGTCTGCGTCGGCAACGAGGTGGCCATGCGCACGACGGCCGGCGAGCAGCGGGTCGACGTCATCTACCGGCGGATCGACGACGAGTTCCTCGACCCTGTGCACTTTCGGGCCGACTCGGTGATCGGATGCGCGGGCCTGCTCAACGCCGCCCGCGCCGGCCGGGTCACGATCGCCAACGCGGTGGGCAACGGGGTGGCCGACGACAAGCTGCTGTATACGTACGTGCCCGACCTCATCCGCTACTACCTCGACGAAGAGCCGATCCTGCCCAATGTGGAGACATACCGGCTCGACGACGACCCGGACGTCCGCGCGCACGTGCTCGACCGCCTCGACGAGCTGGTGCTCAAGCCGGTCGACGGCTCCGGCGGCGCGGGCATCGTGATCGGCTCGCAGGCCACCGACGAGCAGCTGGCCGCGGTGCGCTCGCTCATCGAGCAGGACCCGCGCGGGTGGATCGCGCAGCGCGAGGTGGCCCTGTCGATGGTGCCGACGCTGGTGGGCAACAGGTTGCGCGCCCGCCACGTCGACCTGCGGCCGTTCGCGGTCAACGACGGCGAGAAGGTGTGGGTGCTGCCCGGCGGGCTGACCCGGGTGGCGCTGCCCGAGGGCGCCCTGGTGGTCAACTCCAGCCAGGGCGGCGGTTCCAAAGACACGTGGGTGCTGACCGGGGCGGCGAGCCCGGTCGAGCCCGAGGCGGTGGAGGCGGAGCCGGTGGTGGTCGTGCCCAGCCCGCGCAGCCCCGATCCAGGCCCGGGGGCCGGTCCGGTGGCGGTGCAGCAGCAGCAACAGCAACAGTCCACCCGGGACGCCTCGTGCTGAGCCGCATCGCCGAGTCGCTCTACTGGATCGGCCGCTACGTCGAGCGCGCCGAAGACACCGCCCGCATCCTCGACGTACACCTGCACCGGATGCTGGCCGACCCGTGGGTCGACGAGCAGACAGCGTGCCGTTCGCTGCTGGGTGTCATGGGCGTCGCCACTGTGGATGCGCCGGCAACGTCCGGTCCGACGAGCGGAGCGACGAGGACGGACGTTGCCGGGGCCAGTGGCGCCCAAGCAGGTGGAGCTCCGATCGAGGCGCAGGTCTCCGCGGCCCGGGTGGTGGGCCTGCTGGGGCTCGACGAGCACAACCCCAGCTCGGTCGTCGGCGCGCTGGCCGCCGCCCGGGAAAACGCCCGCGGCGCGCGCGAGACCGTCTCCTCGGAGATGTGGGAGACGCTCAACGCGACCTGGCACGGCCTGCCCGACGCCCGGCGGAGGGTCGAGCAGCAGGGCGTGCACGCGTTCTTCCGGTGGGTGCGCGAGCGGTGTTCCGTGCTCGCCGGCCTGACCGACGCGACGATGAGCCGCGACGAGGGGTGGCTCTTCCTGGTGCTGGGCCGGAGCGTGGAGCGCGTCGACATGACCGCGCGGCTGCTCTCCACCCACGTGCGGGCCGGTGGCAGCATCCCCTCGTGGCTGACGCTGCTCCGGTCGTGCGGGGCGTGGGAGACCTATCTGCGTACCTACCGCGGCTCGCTCGCCGACCGGCACGCGGCCGAGTTCTTGCTGCTCGACCGCCTCTTCCCGCGCTCGGTCTTCGCCGCGCTCTCCAGCGCCGAGGCGTGCCTGAGCGAGCTGGAGCCCGACCACGGCCGCGCCGGGGTCGCCACCGACGCGCAGCGGATCGTCGGGCGTGCCCGCACCAACCTGGAGTTTCGCGGCGCCGACGAGCTGATGGCCGACCTCGGCTCGGTGCTCGCCTCGCTTGAGCGCACCTGTTCGCAGGTCAACGACGCGGTGTCACGCCGCTACTTCCGCCAGACGTCGGCGGTGCTCTGGGTGTCGGGGGCGGTGGCATGAGCGCGTCGAGCTGGCGGCTGCGCGTGCAGCACAAGACCGGTTTCACGTACGCGGGGACGGTGGCCGCCTCGTACAACGAGGCCCGCATGTCGCCGCGCAACGAGGCCCGCCAGGCGGTGCTCGACGCGCGGGTCGAGGTGTGGCCGCCGGCGCGCACCTACCGCTACGAAGACTACTGGGGCACGGTGGTCACCGCCTTCGACGTGCACGCGGCACACGAGACGCTCCAGGTGACCGCGACCGCGACGGTGGAGACCCTCCCGGCCGGCGACCTGATCCCGGCGGACGGCGGGGCGAGTTGGGCCGAGCTCGCCGTGCCGGAGACCGTCGACCGGTGGCACGAGCTGCTGTTGCCGACCCCGCGCACGGCGCTCGACGAAGACCTGACCAAGCTCGCCGAGCGGGTGCGCGGCGAGCATCCCAACCCGCACGCCGCCGCGCTGGCCACCTGCACGCTGGTGCGCGAAGAGGTCGAGTACGTGCCCGGCGCCACCGGCGTGCAGACCGACGCGGTGCAGGCGTGGCGGCAGCGCAAGGGCGTCTGCCAAGACATCAGCCACCTTGTCGTGGGGCTGTTGCAGGCCATGGGCATGCCGGCCCGCTACGTCTCCGGCTACCTGCACCCCTCGCCGGCCGCCGCCATCGGCGAGGCGGTCGTCGGCCAGAGCCACGCCTGGGTGGAGTGGTGGGTCGGCCGGTGGACGGCCTTCGACCCCACCAACGGCATCCCGATCGGCGAGCGACACGTCGTGGTGGGGCGCGGCCGCGAGTACGGCGACGTGCCACCGCTCAAGGGTGTCTACTCCGGGCCGGTAAACAGCGGGCAGGGTGTGGAAGTCACTGTCACGAGGCTCCGCTAGCCGCTATCCTGGGCCGCATGCGTAGCGCAGTAGTCACGACGACGCCGGGACGTCCCGGCGTGACCTCGTGATGCGCTAATCCTGAGGCCCCGGGCGAGACCGCCCAGGGGCCTTTCTCGTCTCCGCGGTGGGTCGCCCACGAAAGGAGACGACAATGATCGACCATCGCAAGCTCGGCCGCGAACTGGAGCTCTTCCACTCCGACCCGCTGGCCGGCGCGGGCCTGCCGATCTGGCTGCCCGCCGGCGCCGCGGCACGCCACGCTGTCGAGGAGTACATCCGCGAGGAGGAACGGCGTGCGGGTTACCAGCACGTGTACTCGCCGCCGATCGCCAAACGGCAGCTGTACGAGCTTTCCGGACACCTGCCACACTTCGCCGAGGACATGTTTCCGCTCATGCGGATGTCGGCGGACGACGAGTTCGCGCTGCGGCCGGCGCTCTGCCCGCACCACGCGCTGGTCTACCGCTCGCGCGGACGGTCCTATCGCGACCTTCCACTTCGGATAGCCGAGCTGGGTGGCCAGTACCGGGCCGAGCGCTCCGGAGTGCTCGGCGGCCTGAGCCGGGTCCGCTCGATCTGGCTCAACGACGGGCACAACTTCTGCCCGCTCGAACAGGCCGGCGAGGAGGTCGCCGCGGCCCTAGAGATGATCAAGCGAGCGCATGCCGCGCTCGGCGTGCGGCCGGCCGGCTTCCGCCTTTCCCTGCACGGTGCGGGTGACAAGTACGTCGACAACCCGCCGATGTGGGAGCGCACCGAGGATCTGCTCCGCGGCGTGCTCAAGGACCTGGACGTGTCCTATGTGGAGGCGGCGGACGAGGCGGCGTTCTACGGCCCGAAAATCGACGTGCAGGTGGTCGACGCGGGCGGCCGCGAGATGACCCTGTCGACCGTACAGCTCGACTTCCACCAAGCGGCCCGCTTCGAGCTGTCCTATGTAGATCGCGACGGGGCGCGGCGACGCCCGGTCATCGTGCACCGCAGCGTGGTGGGGAGCATGGAACGGCTGTTCGCGTACCTCATCGAGGTGCACGAAGGCGCGTTCCCGATCTGGTACGCGCCGGTACAGGTGGAGATCATGCCGGTCGGCGACGTACCGGTCGCGCGCTTCCGCAACGCCGCCATCGCCGCGGGCCTCCGCGCGGAAGTGGCCGCGGAAGGCACCCTGGGAGCCCGGATCCGCGACGCCGCCCGCCGCAAGGTGCCGTACGTAGCGGTCATCGGCGAGCGCGAGGCGTCCGCCGGCGCGGTGTCACTCCGCGCCCGCGGCGAGGGCGGCGACCAAGCCGTCCTGCCCGAGGCCGAGGCGCTGGCCCGGATCGCGGCGGCCGCCACCCCTTAGAGGGGGGTCTGCGCTTGGCCCGCGTCCGCGTCAGCGGTAGATCGTTTGCCCCCGCCGGGGGCAAACGATCATGGCGCCGCCCGGCGATCCGCCGGGTCCTTGTGTTTCGCGGCCCGGTCAACCCCCGAAGCCGCAGCCAGCGTGCGAAGCCCGAGGCTCCGCCGGAGGCGCCGAACCAACCGCAACCACGCACGCGGCCGCTGCCTGGGCGCACGAACGGGGCAGCTCGACAGCAACTGGCGAGCGCGACCAACAGCGGACGGGTGAGGCCGCGGGAGCGACGGTCCGGACCACAGCGGACATCGCGGTAGCCCAATATTTGAAATGCCCCCAAGCCGGCGACCCTTAGTTGATGGCGCGACGCATGAAGCCACGCACCCCGATCGCCGTGAAGATGGCTCCCGACGCGACGAGCACCAGCAGGCAGATCCAGGCGGGGATGTGCGGGACCTCGGGGACCACCGCGGCCCGCACGCCCTCGGACAGGTAGGTCAGCGGGTTCAACGCGGTCACGACCTGGAACCATCGCATCGAGTCCAGCGACTGCCATGGATACTGCGTGGCGCCGGTGAACATCAGCGGCGTGAGGATCACCGCGAAGATGACGCTGATCTTCGAGGGCGGCACCATCGTGCCCAGGGCGAGGCCGATGCCGGCACCGACCCAGCTGCCCAGCACGAGGCTGGCGATCAGCAGCGGTACGCCGTCGGAGTGCCATGGTGCCGAGCCGAGTACGAGCGCGCCGATCGGAAACATCACCACCGCCGAGGCGAGTGCGCGGATGATGGCGAGCAGCAGCTTTTCCACCGCAACGAGGTAGGTGGGCAGCGGCGCGAGCAGCCGGTCTTCGATCTCCCGGGTGAAGCTGAACTCCATGATCAGGGGGAACGAGACGGTCTGGAGCGCGGTGAGAAACGCGGTCAGCGCCACGATGCCGGGCAGCAGCAGGTGGGCGTAGCTGTCGGTGACGTATCCGCCGGCGTTGAGCACCTTGGCGAAGACGAACAGCATGAACAGGGGCTGGAGCGCCACCTGGGCGAGGAACACCCAGAACTCCTTGCCGGTCACGAAGACGTCGCGCCAGAGGATGGCGCGGAAGGCCTTCGCGGCCGAAGGGCGCGCCTCGGTGTCCAGCGTGGTCATCGCAGGCCCCTTCCGGTGAGTTCGATGAAGACGTCCTCGAGGCTCGCCGCTCCCATGTGGACGTTGGTGAGGGTCGCCGACCGTCCATTCAGGACGGCGATGACCGGCGCGAGGACGGTGGCGGGATCGGTGGTCAGGTAGAGGCGGATCGGGCCGCTGGCCACCGCTTCGCCGCGCTCGACACCCTGCACGTCGGTGAGTGCCGCGACCAGCTTGTCGGGGTCGTCGCCGTCGCCCGGCGTCACGGACACCTCCAGCACCGAGTGCCCGGCGAGGCTGCGGGTCAGCCCCGCGGGCGTGTCGAGCGCGAGCAGCTTGCCGTGGTCGACGATGCCCACCCGGTCGGCCATCTCGGCCGCCTCGTCCATGTCGTGGGTGGTGAGCACCACGGTCACGCCGCGGGATCGCAGGTCGCGCACCCGCTCCCACATGAACAGCCGGGACTGCGGGTCGAGGCCGGTGGTCGGCTCGTCCAGGAAGAGCACCTTCGGCTCGTGCATCATCGCCCGCGCGATCATGAGGCGCTGGGCCATGCCGCCCGAATACCAGTCGACCTTGTCGTCGGCCTGGTCGGCCAGGCCGAATTCGTCGAGCATGGCCGCGGCCTTCGCGTTGCGTTCGGCGCGGCCCATCCCGTGGTACGCCGCGTGGAAGGCGAGATTTTGCCGCGGCGTGAGGGATCGGTCGAGGTTGGTCTGCTGTGGTACGACCGCGAAGAGCTTGCGCGCCGCCACCGCGTCGCGGATCACGTCGACGCCGGCCACCCTCGCCTCGCCGCTCGTGGCCTTGACCCGGGTGGTGAGCACACCGATCGTCGTCGACTTGCCGGCGCCGTTGGGCCCGAGCAGGCCGAAGATCTCGCCGGGCTCCACCGAGAACGACAGCCCGTCGACGGCGTTCACATCGCGTTTCGGGTATCGCTTGACGAGGTCGCGGACCTCAACCGCGTGCGTCATGAGCTCTCCTCCCCGTGCAGGATGGGCACTTCTGCTGCCTCCGTGTCGGTCATGTTGGCGATGACTTCCAGCAGGAACTCGCGGATCACCTGCGCCTTTGCCGGGTCGGCGTCGATCGACGTGAGCGGCCTGGGATTGCGGATCATGCTGATCAGCGACTGGGCCGCGACGGCGCCGTCCAGCGTCAGCGCGAGCCGCACCGCGCGCCGGTCGGTGCCGTCGCGCCGCCGCTCGACCAGGCCGGCCTTTTCCAGCGTGTCGACGATGCCGGTGAGCGTGGGGGGCTTGACGAAGCAGAGCACCGCGAGCTCGCCGTGGCTCAGCTCGCCGCGCCCGTGCAGGGCCAGCAGCACCGACATCCCGGAGTTGGTGAGCCCGTATCTCTCCGCGAGCAGCCTGTTCCACCGCTGGGAGACGCGCTGCCCGGCGAGGAGCAGCAGCCGCCCGATCGGCACGTCGTGCAGGGTCACGAGTTCCACGGGCGATATGTTAGCCCCCTGATTATTAGGCGCCAAAGTATTTTCGCCACCGGCTTAACTTGTCGGTGGCAAGTTAAGGTGGCGGGATGACGGAGAAGCGCTCGTACCACCACGGCGACCTGCGGCGCGCGCTGCTCGCGGCGGCGGCGGACGCGATCGCCGAGTCCGGCCCGGCCGCGCTCAGCCTGCGCGACCTGGCCCGGCGGGCGGGCGTCTCACACGCGGCGCCGGCACACCACTTCGGCGACAAGGCCGGGCTGCTCACCGCGCTCGCCATCGAGGGTTTCAACCGGCTGGCCGACGCGCTCGACAAAAGTCGCGAGCAGACCGGCAGCCTGCTCGAGTCCGGCGTGGCGTACGTGCGCTTCGCGACCGAAAACCGGGCGCACTTCGAGGTGATGTTCCAGCCCAGCCTCTACGACCGCGACGATCCCGAGGTCGTCGCCGCGGGGCAGCGGGCGGGGGCGGCCCTGAGCGCCGGCGTGTCCACACTGGACGAGCCGCCGTCGCCCGAGGACGCCCGCGAGACCGAGCTGGCGGCTTGGGCGATCGTGCACGGCTTCGCCACGCTGTGGCTGGCCGGCGCGCTTCGCGACCCGCTCGGCGACGATGCCGGCGAGGCCGCCCGACCGGTAATCCGCAGGCTTTTCGACTGACCCGCGCTCGTGATCAAAGCTCCTCTCAAGCAGTTCTCACTGCTCGAGAGGAGCTTGGATCATCACCAGCTTGTCGGCAGCGGCATGCCCTCCGTGTATCCGGCCGCGCTCTGCACGCCCACCAGCGCCCGCTCGGCCAGCTCGGGGAGGGTCGAGGCGCCGGCGTACGTGCACGCGCTCCGCACGCCGGCCACGATCTCGTCGATCACGTCTTCGACGCCGGGGCGGGCCGGGTCGAGGTACATCCGGGCGGTGGAGATGCCCTCCTCGAAGACCGCCTTGCGGGCCCGGTCGAACGGGGTGTCGTCGGCGGTGCGGGCGCTGACCGCGCGGGCCGACGCCATGCCGAAGTTCTCCTTGTACCGCCGGCCGTCCACGTCGGTGTAGAGGTCGCCGGGTGACTCGTACGTGCCGGCGAACCACGACCCGATCATCACGTTGGAGGCGCCGGCGGCGAGCGCGAGAGCCACGTCGCGGGGGTGCCGCACGCCGCCGTCGGCCCACACGTGGCGGCCGAGGTCGCGGGCGGCGGCGGAGCAGTCGAGCACGGCGGAGAACTGCGGCCGCCCCACGCCGGTCATCATGCGGGTGGTGCACATCGCACCCGGCCCGACGCCGACCTTGATGATGTCGGCACCCGCGTCGACGAGGTCGCGCACGCCCTCGGCGGTAACCACGTTGCCGGCCGCGATCGGCACGCCCGGGTCGAGCGAGCGCACCGCCCGCAGCGCGGCGAGCATCCGCTCCTGGTGGCCGTGCGCCGTGTCCACGACCAGCGTGTCGACGCCCGCCTCCAGCAGCGCGGCGGCCTTGCCGCGGACGTCGCCGTTGATGCCGACCGCGGCCGCGACCCGCAGGCGCCCCTTGTCGTCGAGCGCCGGCTGGTAGAGGGTTGCGCGCAGCGCGCCCTGGCGGGTCAGCACGCCGACCAGCCGCCCGTCGATGTCGACCACGGGCGCGAACCGGCGCCGCCCGGCCGCGAGCCGGTCGAAGCCCTCGCGGGGGTCGGCCTCCGCGCGGACCGTCAGCAGCTCCGTGGACATCACGTGCCGCACCTGCGCGAACCGGTCGACGCCCTCGCAGTCGGCCTCGGTGACCACGCCGACCGGGCGACCGTCGTCGTCGACCACCACGACCGCGCCGTGTGCCCGCTTGGGCAGCAGGTGGATCGCGTCGCCGACGGTGTCGGTGGGGCCGAGCGTGATCGCCGTGTCGTGCACCAGGTGCCGCTGCTTGACCCAGGAGATGACATCCGCGACCACGTCGAACGGGATGTCCTGCGGGATCACCGCGATCGCGCCGCGGCGGGCCACGGTCTCGGCCATCCGGCGGCCGGCCACGGCCGTCATGTTGGAGACGACGAGCGGGATGGTCGTGCCCGTGCCGTCGGTGGTCGCCAGGTCGACGTCGAGCCGTGAACCGACCTCCGAGCGGACCGGTGCCATGAAGACGTCGCTGTAGGTCAAGTCGTGCGCGGGCGCCGCGCCGTTGAGAAACCGCACTCTGAGCAGCTTATTTGAGCTCGCATATCGCCGCACCGGCAGTAACGACATCGCCCACCTGGGCGGTGAGGCCGGTCACAGTGCCGGCCTTGTGGGCGTTGAGCGGCTGTTCCATCTTCATCGCCTCCAGGACCACGACCGTGTCGCCCTCGGCCACGGTGTCCCCGTCGGCCACCGCGATTTTGACGATCGTGCCCTGCATGGGCGAGGTGAGCGCGTCTCCGCCGGCGGTCGCGGCCGCCGTGCTGCCCCTGGCCCGCCGCGGAGCCGGAGCTGCCCGGACAGGAGTGGCGGTGGTGGGGAGGGTGACCTCGAGGCGCTTGCCACCCACCTCGACCACGATGGTCTCGCGTTCTGCCGCCTCGCTGGCCGCGGCGCCGCCGGCGAAGGGCGGCACGGTGTTTTGCCACTCCGTCTCGATCCACCGGGTGTGCACGGTGAACGGCTCGGCGGTGAACGCGGCGTCGCGGACGATCAGGCGGTGAAACGGCAGCGCGGTGGCCATGCCCTCCACGACCATCTCGTCGAGAGCGCGGCGGGCACGTTCGAGCGCCTCGGTGCGGGTCTCACCCGTGATGATCACTTTGGCCAGCAGCGAGTCGAAGTTGCCGCCGATCACACTGCCGCTCTCGATCCCGGTGTCGACCCGCACGCCCGGCCCTTCAGGCAGGCGCAGGCGGGTGACCGCGCCGGGCGCGGGCAGGAAGTTGCGGCCGGGGTCTTCGCCGTTGATCCGGAACTCGATCGAGTGGCCGCGCGGCACCGGGTCAGCTTGTAGCCGCAGCCGCTCGCCGTCCGCGACCCGGAACTGCTCGCGTACCAGGTCGATGCCCGCGGTCTCCTCGGTGACCGGGTGCTCGACCTGGAGGCGGGTGTTGACCTCCAGGAACGAGATGGTGCCGTCGCGCCCGACCAGGTATTCGACGGTGCCGGCGCCGTGGTAGCCGGCCTCGCGGCAGATCGCCTTCGCCGACTCGTGGATCTGCTTGCGCTGGTCGTCGGTGAGGAAGGGCGCCGGTGCCTCCTCGACGAGCTTCTGGTGGCGGCGCTGGAGCGAGCAGTCGCGGGTGCCCACGACGATCACGTTGCCGTGCTGGTCGGCGAGCACCTGGGCCTCGACGTGGCGGGGCTGGTCGAGGTAGCGCTCGACGAAGCACTCGCCCCGCCCGAACGCCGCCACCGCCTCGCGCGTCGCCGACTCGAACAGCGCCGGAATCTCGTCCATCTCGCGGGCGACCTTGAGCCCGCGCCCACCGCCGCCGAACGCCGCCTTGATCGCGACCGGCAGGCCGTGCTCCCGCGCGAACGCCACGACCTCCTCCGGCCCGGACACCGGGTCGGAGGTGCCGGGCACGAGCGGCGCGCCGGCCCGCTGGGCGATGTGCCGCGCGGTCACCTTGTCGCCGAGGTCGCGGATCGCCTGCGGGGTGGGGCCGATCCAGGTCAGGCCGCTTTGGATCACGGCTTCCGCGAAGTCGGCGTTTTCGGCCAGGAAGCCGTAGCCGGGGTGGACGGCGTCGGCCTCGGCCTTGCGCGCGACGTCGATGAGCTTGTCGATGCGCAGGTAGGTCTCGGGTGCGGTGTCACCACCGAGCGCGTACGCCTCGTCGGCGAGCGTGACGTGGAGGGCGTTCCGGTCGGAGTCCGCGTACACGGCGACGCTGGCCAGGCCGGCGTCGCGGCAGGCGCGGATGACCCGTACGGCGATCTCGCCCCGGTTGGCGATGAGGACCCTGCGCATGAACGGGAGTGTACGACCCCGAGGAGCCGAGAAGTTACTAGCAGGTTAGTCAAACTTGTCTATTACGCTTGTCGCGTGTCGACAACCCGCATGATGATCCTCGGCCTGGTCAACTGGATGCAGCCCGTCCATGGCTATGACGTGCGGCGCGAGCTGCTCAGCTGGAGCGCCGATAAATGGGCGAACGTGCAGCCCGGTTCCATCTACCATGCACTCCGCAAGCTGACCGAGGAAGGGCTGCTGCGCGAGGTCACCACCGAGCAGGTGGGGATGCGGCCGGCCCGCACCACGTACGAGATCACTGAAAAGGGCCTGGACGAGCTGGACCACCTGCTGCGTGGCTACTGGTGGGAGATCAAGCCGGCCACCGATCCGTTCTTCGCGGCACTGGCGTTCCTGCCGGCGCTGCCCCGGGAGGAAGCCGCGGCGGCGCTGCGCAATCGGGCGGCCCAGCTGCGCGCGGCCAACGAAAGCATGGGGCTGGCGGCCGAGAAGGGCTGGCTCCGCGAGAAGCCGGCCAACGTGACCTGGATGTGGGAGCTGATGGCCGCCCGCAACGACGGCGAGATCGCGTGGTGTGAGCGGGTGGCCGGGCTGGTCGAGTCCGGCGTGTCCTACCTGCCCGAGAAGACGACGCCGATGGCGGCCGGCTGGGAGCGCTGGCAGGAGCACGTCGAGTAATAATCAACCTTGACTAGAGACGACATATCGCGTTAGCGTGTGGCGGCAGTCAACCACGTCCGACGGGGAGCGACGTTCATGATCGAGACCAAGGGCTTGCGGAAATCGTTCCGCTCCCGCCAAGGGCGGGAGGCCAAGATCGTCGAGGCCGTGCGTGGCGTCGACCTCTATGTCGCCGAGGGCGAGATCTTCGGCTTCCTGGGCCCCAACGGGGCGGGTAAGACGACCACTCTCCGCATGCTCGCCACGCTGATCGAGCCCGATGGCGGTGAGGCCACCATCGCCGGCGCCGACCTGCGCCGCGCCCCGGGCGAGGTGCGCCGCCGGATCGGCTACGTCGCCCAGGGCGGCAGCACGTGGGATGAGGTGAGCGCCCGCGAGGAGCTGGTGCTGCACGCGAGGATGTACGGGATTGGCAAGGCCGAGGCGCAGCGGCGGGCGGTCCGCGCGCTCGACGCGTTCCAGCTGGCCGAGTTCGCCGACCGCAAGTGCAAGACCTACTCGGGCGGCCAGCGCCGCCGGGTCGACGTCGCGCTCGGCGTCATCCACGACCCCAAGGTGGTCTTCCTCGACGAGCCGACCACCGGCCTCGACCCGCAGAGCCGGGCCCACATGTGGGACGAGATCCGCCGCCTGCGCGCCGAGGGCATGACGATCTTCGTGACCACCCACTACCTCGAAGAGGCCGACGCGCTCTGCGACCGGCTGGCCATCATGGACCACGGAGAGATCGTCACCGAGGGCACGCCCGACGAGCTCAAGCGCGAGGTGGCCGGCGACGTCGTGACCGTGGGGCTCAATGGCTCGACTCCCGAGGCGGCCCAGCTGCTCGACGCCGAGAGCTTCGTCAACAAGCTGGAGACCGTCGAGGGTGGCCTCCGGCTGTATGTGGACCACGGCGCCACCGCGATCCCGCAGATCCTCCGCAAGCTCGACGGCGCCGGCCTCCACCTCGGCACGATCGAGCTCCACCGACCCAGCCTTGACGACGTCTTCCTGGAGAAGACCGGCCGTAGCCTCCGGGAGAGCTGACCGATGAAACTGCTTCGTGACACCTGGCTGATCTTCCAGCGGCAGATGCTGCTCGTGCTGCGCAACCCGGTGTGGCTGATCATCGGCGTCCTCCAGCCGCTGTACTTCCTGCTGCTCTTCGGCCCGCTGCTCCAGGACGCGCTCCAGGTCGACAGCGCCGCCGACGCGTACCGCATCTTCGTTCCGGGCCTGCTGGTGATGCTGGCGATGTTCGGTGCGATGTTCACCGGGTTCGGGCTCATCGCCGAGCTTCGTGCCGGTGTCATCGAGCGCAGCCGGGTCACGCCGGTGAGCCGGGTCGCGTTGATGCTCGGCCGGGCGCTGCGCGACGTCGCCACGCTGCTCTTCCAGGCCGTGCTCATCACGGTTTTGGCGATCCCCTTCGGGTTGACGGTGCGGATCGGCGACGTGCTGCTGGCGTACCTCATGCTCGGCCTTATCGGCGTGATGATGTCCGCGCTCTCCAACGCGCTCGCGCTCAAACTGCGCACCGAAGACGCCCTGGCCCCGCTGATGAACGGGCTGGCTCAGCCGCTCTTGCTGCTTTCCGGCATCCTGCTGCCGCTGTCCGGATGGGTGGCGACGGTGGCCAACTTCAACCCGTTCTCCTGGGCGGTCGACGCGAGCCGGGCGCTCTTCGCCGGGGATCCCGGTGACAGCACCGTCTGGCAGGCGTTGCTCATCCTGGGCACGCTCACCCTGCTGGCGATCCTCTGGTCGGCCCGATCGTTTGCCCGCAGCGTCCGCTGAGACCTGCGTCTCATCTGTCCCGGGGCACGGACCACGCGCTTAGCGTAAGGACCGTGCCCCATTTAGTACATGACCGCGTAACGGTGCTTGTCTATGCCCAGCTGGGGTTGTGGGGCTTCTTCCTGTACGGCTTCGGCCCCGTCGTCCCGCTCCTCCGCGACGAGCAGGGCACGACCGCCGCGGTCGCCAGCCTGCACAGCACCGGCCTCGCGGCGGGCGGCCTGATCGGGGCGTCGGCGTTTCCGTGGCTGGTCGGGCGGCTGGGGCGCGGAGGAGTGCTGTGGCTGGCGCTCGCCGGGGTGGCCGGCTCGGTCGTCGTGCTGTGCGCGTTCGAGCCGCTGCCGGCGACGCTCGGCGCGGCGGTGCTCGCCTCGACGTTCGGGACGATGATCGTCATCGGCGTCAACGCGGCGCTCGCCGACCACCACGGCCCCGGCGCCACCGCCGCGATCAGCGAGGCGAACGCGGTCGCCGCCGGCGCGGGCGTGTTGGCGCCCATCGTGATCGGCCTGTCGGCCAGCGCCGGCTTCGGGTGGCGTCCCGGGATCGCCGTCGTGGTCGGCCTCATCGCGCTGCTCTTCGCCGCCGGTTTCCTTTTCCGGGTACGCCTTCCGGCGGTGGTGGCCCCGCCGTCGACGGTTTCCGGCCGGCGCCCGCTGCCCCGCTCCTACTGGCTGGCCTGGGCGATGATGAGCGCGACCGGGTCGGTGGAGGTCTGCCTGTCGCTGTGGGCGGCGGACGTGTTGCGCACCCACGCCGGCATGTCACCCGCCGCCGCGTCCGCGACGGTGGCGGCGATCGTCGGCGGGATGTTCGCGGGGCGGCTCGTGGGCTCGGCGCTGGCCCGGCGCGTAGCCCCGGTGCCGCTCCTGCTCGGCGCGCTGGCGACCAGCCTGGTGGGGTTCGCCATCTTCTGGGCGTCCTCGGTGGCGTGGGTCGCGGCGGCCGGGCTGATGGTGCTCGGCCTCGGCAACGCCATGCACTTTCCACTCGGCGTGTCGATGGCGCTGGCGGTGGCCGACGGGCAGCGCGACCGCGCGTCCGCCTACGCGATGTACGCGTCGGCGATCGGGTTCGGCATCGCTCCGGTCGCGCTGGGCTGGGTGTCCGACGGGGTGGGGCCGCACCGCGCGTTCCTGCTGATGCCGCTCTTCATCGCGGTGGCCGCGGTGCTCGCGGTGCGGCTGCGTCGCGCCATGGCTGTCCGCGAGGCGGTCAGCGACGGCGCGCCAGCGTGAGTCCATCCGCTATCGGCAGCATGACGACCTCGACCCGCTCGTCGCGTGCGGCGATGTCGTTGAACCGCACGATCGCCTCGTCGCCTTCGTTTTCCGGCGCAAGCACCCGCCCGTCACGCAGCACGTTGTCGACCACGATCAGCCCGCCCGCCCGGGTGCGTGGCACGAGCTCCTCCCAATAAGTGGGGTAGCCAGTCTTGTCCGCGTCGATGAAGGACAGGTCGAGGTGGGGCTCCGCGGGCAGCTCTCGCAGCCGCTCCGCCGCTGGCCCGATGCGCAGGTCGATCCGGTCGCTCACGCCGGCCCGCTCCCAGTAGCGCCGGGCCACCGACGTGTACTCGTCGGAGATGTCGAAGCACACAAGCTTGCCGCCATCGGCCAGTCCGCGCGCCATCGCCAGCGACGACAGCCCGGTGAACGTGCCGATCTCCACCGCGTGCCGCGCGCCGACGAGCTTGGCCAGCAGCGACAGGAACGCCGCCTGCTCCGGCGCCACCTGCATCTGCGCGTCGGAAGGCAGCGACCGCTCGGTCTCCTCGATGAGGTCCCGCATGATCTGGTCGGGCGGTGAGCCGTGCGCGACGGCGTACGCGTGCAACTCATCGGTCATGGGCAACGTCTTGACGGTCATGGGGTTGAGCCTAGGCTTCTCGGGCGTGGCCGTGGCCACGGCTCAGCCGATCGCCGGCCCTGCCTCGACGCGGTGACTCCAGAGCTCGGTGATGGAGTGGCCGAGGTCGGCGAGCAACGCGCGCAGGAGCGGGAGCGACAGCCCGATCACCGTCCCCGCGTTGCCCTCGATCCGATCCACGAACGCCCCACCGATCCCATCGATCGTGAACGCGCCGGCCACGTTGAGCGGCTCGCCCGTCGCCACGTACGCCGCGATCTCGTCGTCGGTCACCTCCGCGAAGTGCACGACGGTCGAGGCGACCGCGGCCGCGCGCGCGTCCCCCTTGATCACGCAATGACCGGTGTGCAGCACGCCCGACTGCCCCCGCATCCGCTGCCACCGCTTGAACGCCTCACTCGCGTCGCCCGGCTTGCCGTAGACCTCGCCCTGGAACTCCAGCACCGAGTCGCACCCCAGCACCAGCGTGTCTCCGGGCGGCAGATGACCGGCGACGATCGCCGCGAGCACCCGGTCGGCCACGGCCTGCGCCTTGCGGCGCGCAAGCTCGAGGCAGAGCTGCTCGGCGCTGGCGGCCTCGATGCCCGACTCGTCGACCCCGCTGACCAGGACCTCCGGCTCGATGCCAGCGGCCTGAAGCAGCCTGCGCCGGGCCGGGCTGGCCGAGGCGAGGACGAGCCGCGGCCGGATGTGAGAACGAGTACGCACGGTGATGACGGTACTTGCCGCTCCTTCGATGCAACCGCCCGGCACGGTCGGGCGTGACTAGATTCTGATGCCGCGGCCTCGCCGCGGAGCAACTCTGGGAGCCGCCCGTGCCGGAAATCGACAGCTTCGACGCGTTCTACGCCGAGAGCCGCCAACGCCTCTTCGACTGCCTGTACGCGGTCACCGGCAACGCGGCCGAGGCACAGGACGCGGTGCAGGAGGCCTTCGCGCGGGCATGGCAGCGGTGGTCGACCGTCCGCGAGTACGGCGACCCCGAAGCATGGGTACGCACAGTAGCCAGACGCATCGCCATCAGCCGCTGGCGCCGCGCCCGCACCGCCCTCCTCGCCCACCGCCGCCACGGCCCCCCACCCGCAATCCCCGGCCCGAACCCCGACGCGGTCGCACTGGTCGCCGCGCTGGCCCGCCTACCCACCCCCCAACGCGTCGCGATCGTCCTCCACCACCTGGTCGGCCTACCAGTGGCGGAAGTGGCCCGCGAAACCGGCGTACCCACCGGCACCGTCAAGGCCCGCCTGGCCCGCGGCCGCCGCACGCTGGCCGACCTCCTATCCCTGGACCCGACGGAGGACACCCATGTCTGAGCAACTCACCGTCCTCTTCGAGCAACTGCGCGGCAGCCGGCCCCCGGCACCCTTCGCCCCGCCCGAACAGGTACGCCGCCGCGGCCGGCAGCGCAGCCACCGCCAGGCGTTGGCCGCGGGCTCGGCCGTGCTCGCGGTGGCTGGGCTGGGTACGGGCTGGACCTTGGGCACAGCCGGCGAGGACCCAAAACCCCCGACGGTCTCGCTCGTGCCACCCACGTCGCGGCAGTCACCGTCCGCATCCCCAACACCCACTCTGGGACCACCCGCGGTCATAACGGACTCACGGCTACTGAAGCCCGACGCCTTCACCGCCATCAGCGGTGTCAGCTCTGGGGAGATCGACGACGGCGGCTCGAACGGCCCCGACTGGCCATGGCTGACGGTAGTAAGCGGATGCCCCGACTATAGAGCCGAGGACTACCCTACGATCGCTAAGCGCCATGACGCGCGCCACCTCGCCTATTCCAAAGGCATGTGGAACGCCTGGGAGGCCGTCGAAAGCTACCCCGATGCCGTGGCCAACCTGACCGACGTACGCCGGGCGATCGCGACGTGCCCGGCATTCCAGTACCCGGGCGGCGTCGAGATCCGGCAGACGGTGGTCGCAGAACGTTTCGCCGGCGACGATTCGCTGCTGGTCCGGGTGGAGCGCGCCAGCGTCGACTACATGGTGGTAGTGCGAGTGGGCAATCTGGTCGCAACGCTGATGTATCCGACTGGGCCGGAAGACGACGCAAAAGCCATTGCGGACGCGATGGCGGCGCGGCTGCGCTGACCGCCGTCCGCTCGCTTGGGCCCTAGCTGGTGGGCGGACGGCGCCTTCGTAGCGCGAGGAGCGTCGCGGTCGCCCCAACGGCCAATGCCGCCACCACGACCGCGGCCCATATCCCGGCACGGTCGCTCCCACCATGTTCGTCTGGCGGCGCGGCGGCGGCAGTTGTGCTCGGATCGTTGGTGGCCGAGGTTAGGGGCGGCACGTCGGCGGTAAGGGCAGCGACGAGATTGAG
Organism: Phytohabitans sp. LJ34; assembly: GCF_052068095.1. NCBI lineage: Bacteria > Bacillati > Actinomycetota > Actinomycetes > Micromonosporales > Micromonosporaceae > Phytohabitans > Phytohabitans sp. LJ34. The sequence continues at coordinate 197,730 of NZ_JBQHDG010000019.1, forward strand.
GACACCATAGCCGTACTGCTCATCCCGCCCAGGCGCCCCTTTGTCAGTGGCCGTCGCGGTAAGCCGGTGGACGACCTCGCGCGCCGAGAGGTCCGGATATTTACTCCGCACGAGCGCGACAGCTCCGGATACAATGGCGGCCGCGTCGGAGGTCCCAGTGCCTTTGCGGTAGAGGCCTTTATAGCTGGTGCTGTAGATTTCCACGCCGGGCGCGGAGATCGCCACCTGCTTACCGGTAACGGATATATCGGCGTGGTTGCCCTCGCGATCAGTAGCCCCCACGGCAAGCACCCCGTCATAAGCCGCGGGAAAACTGACACCAAGGTCACCCGGCTTGTTACCGGCTGACGCAACGACCACAATATCTGCGCGAATCGCGGCGTCAATTGCTTGACGAAGACGCACCGACGGGCTCCCGCCAGAAGATACGTTGATTACATCTGCAGTGCGTTGGGTTGCCCACTCAACGCCCGAAGCCAGGTCCTCGCTGCTTCCTTGCTTTTCCAGGCTTTCGATCCGTACTGGCAGGATGTTGCTCCGAGGCGCGATCCCCAATGCTCCGCTGCTCGATGCTTGACCGTGAGCGGCGATGAGTCCAGCTATCCCGGTGCCGTGAGAATCGGAATCTATCTGACCGTTGCTTTTTCCTGAAAGTACATCGGTACCAGGTAGAAGGTTGTTGCGCAGATCTGGATGGGGATCGACGCCAGTGTCGATTACGGCGACGGTTATCCCTTCGCCGCGACTGTGTGCGTGGGCCTGTACCGCGTTTAGGTATTGCAGGTGCCACTGGTCATCGCGGATCTTGTCAAGGTCGATGACGTGAGAGCTCATTACTGTTGTTGCGGCGGAGGCAACGATGATAGCCTTAAACCTACTCCATATCACTGATCTATTCCGATTACTGGTCCGGTATCTATTTCTCTTTCCCATCGAATGGGTTCGATTACGGGTGGAACGCCCTCCTTGAGCTCCCAATGGGTGTCCGCTTGTCCATGAGGAGAGGTGTGCTTGCCTTGTCGGTCCGGGCGGCTGCTGGTTGCGCCGAAGATTGGCGGAGTGGATCCAATGTGACTAGCATTAAGGTTGTTTCTTTGTGATCCGCTAATCAGACCTCCAGCGGGATTTACTCGCCTGTCGTCTCGTCGGATTTGCGCTTCGGGTGTGGTGTGCATAGCGCGCGGACCAATTGTTCCTTCCGTTGAGATGAGTGGCCCTCTCCTAGTCTCCGTCCTACCTTCTGGAGTCACGCGGTCCGGCGGCCTCAGCGTCCTCAGTGGTCGTGGAGTTTCGCCAAGATTCTGGCGCGATGCGACTACGGAATAGCCGGAGACCTCAACGCCTGATTTCGAAGGCGAGGCGGCGGCGGAGGATCGGGCTCCTCCGACCGTTTCTTGTGCGAGGTTCCCAGTTTCTCCTAAATGTCGACCGAGCCTAGGTTCTTTCGCGGTGGTGCCGTAAACGTTGGGGTCTCCTCCGTTCTTGTTCGTCACTGCTTCGTACGTAGGGGGTTGGCGGATGGCTGCTTCGGCCTCGACCAGGGTGTGGCTCAGGGTGTACATGATCGCGCGTCCCCGGCTGTTCAACCGCTCCAGGTCTTGGCTGCTGGCTGGCGCCGCGCCGATCACCGTTGGGGCTTCGGCGGCCGCGTTCAGGGCGGCCAGGTCTGTGTACTCCTGGAGGGCGCGCGACTTCGCCACATACTCGTCGTGTAACGGCTTCAGGTCGCGTCGCGCGGACGCCAGAGCTCCCACCGTTGCTGCCAGTGTCGAGTAGTTGGCGGCGGCTACCTCGTGGGTGGTGCGGACGTTTTGGATCAGGAAGTCGAGGCGGGCCACGTACGCGGCGGCAGCCGTGTTGCGGTCTGGGGGCCAGACTTCGGCGAGGTTGGCGCGGTATTGCTCCAGGCGACGCAGATGTGTCGCGGTCAGCTCCGCGGCTTTGCGCCAGCCGATCACCAGGCGCCAGTGGTCGTCGCTCTGTTGGTTTTCCAGCACGCGCCACATCGCCGGCAGATCACGGTCGTACCAGCTTGTGCGGGCTGGCGCGCCTGGCACGCCGCTGCGGTCCCAGGCCATGGTCAGGCTTCCGGAGGGGGAGGCGGCGCGGCGGCGGCGGTGCGGTCCAGGGCGGACTCGACTTCGGTGGCCTTTGCCGCCGCGAAGGCGTCCGTCTCGCCGTACATCTTGCTGACCTCGGCGGCCGCTGTGGCAAGGCCCCAGGTGGCTTCTTGGTAGAAGTAGACGAGATCAGAAGTGTTGAACTGTGACGTGCGGTGGGCGTGCAAGAAGCTGGTCAGCTCGTCGAACGATTCTGGCGGCTCGGGAAGATCTATTGCCATGTCGTCGGTGACGTACGGGAGGTGGGCAGCATAGTTGTCGACCACCTCGGCGCGTAGCTGTGCGGCGAGCTCTTCCATCCGGGTGATGTCGGCGTCGATTTGTGCGTAGCCGCCGAGCCATGCTGGACCGGAATCATCCGCTGGTCGTGCCATCGGGCCTCCGACAAACTGTCGAAACGGCTTATGTCCTACCCGATGAGGTTAGTCGACGTCGACGAGTTACGGCGGCCCGCCAAGCATCCTAATGTGGTGCCCGCGTGGCTGTTCCCTTGATCGGCGTGACGGGGACGGCTCCGCCTCGTGATCGTGGTATTTAGCTGCCCCCATAGGGGCAGTAGGCGTCCACGATCTGTTCGCGCGCGGCCGCAACGCACACCGATCAAGGAACGACCCCCACGCCGATCAAGGAACGACCCCCACACCCATCAAGAAAAGACGCCCACGCCGATCAAGGAAAGACCTTCACGCGGATCAAGGAAGACGGGCGTGAGGAGCCCTAGCGAAGTGACGATCTCCAGCCCACCCGGCCGCCGCTGTTGGGGCGGGCGCTGCGGGCCCACGCGGACCTGGGGGTGGCCGGCGCTGTGGGGGTGGCGGCCGCGCGGCGGCGGAGCAGCACGGCGCCGACCAGGGCGGCCAGCTCATCGGCTGTTGGAGTGCCCTTGACCACCCGAAAGAACGGCTCCGCCTCCGACATGAAGGCAGCGTACAAGAGAGAACACAGTCACAAACCCTCACATCCGCCGGTGTGCGTCACACCTCGGGCGGGTAAGTTCTTCGGGTGTCTCCCACTCCCACCCAGCTTGTCGCTGACCGCTACCGGCTGCTCGAGCCGCTCGGTCAGGGTGGTATGGGCCGGGTGTGGAAGGCTAGCGACGAGGTGTTGCACCGCGAGGTCGCGATCAAGGAGCTGGTGCCGCCGCCGGGGTTGACGACCGAAGAGCGGCAGGAGATGCGCGAGCGGTCGTTGCGGGAGGCGCGGGCGATCGCGCGGCTCAACAATGTCAACGTCGTGCGCATCTTCGACGTCCTGCGCACCGACGGCGATCCGTGGATCGTGATGGAGTACGTGGCGTCGCGTTCGTTGCAGGATGTGCTCGCACACGACGGGCCGGTGTCGCCGGCGCGGGCGGCGGAGATCGGCATCGGGATGCTCGGGGCGCTGCGGGCGGCCCACCGCTCGGGCGTGGTGCACCGGGATGTCAAGCCGGCCAACGTGTTGCTCGCCGAAGACGGGCGTGTGGTGCTCACCGACTTCGGGCTGGCGACCGTGCCGGGCGACCCGAACGTGACGCGTACCGGGCTGGTGCTCGGCTCGCCGGCGTACATCGCGCCGGAGCGGGCGCGCGATGGCACGGCCGGGCCGGAGGCCGACCTCTGGTCGCTCGGCGCGACGCTCTACGCGGCGGTGGAGGGGCAGTCGCCGTTCGCGCGGCCGTCGGCGATCGGCACGCTGGCCGCGCTCGCGACGGAGCCGGTGCCGACGCCGCGCCATGGTGGCGCGCTCAAGCCCGTGCTCAACGGCCTGCTGCGCAAGGATCCCACCGCACGGATCAACGCGGACGAAGCGGAGCGCCTGTTGCGCCGCGCGGCCGGCCGCCGGCCCCGCGCGACGCTTTCTCTCCTGGATGGGGTACGCCGGCCGTCCGCCATCGAGCGCCGGGATCCGTTGCCCGACGTGAAGCCGACGACGGTGGTGGCCGCCGCCGAGCCGCCGACCAAGGCGCTCGCCAAGCCGCCCGCGGCGGCGGCACCGGCCGCGAAAGCCGAGATCGCCACCAACCCAGCCGACGCAGCCACCAACCCAGCCGACGCAGCCACGAAACGAGCCGACGCGGCCACGAAACAAGCCGACGCGGCCGCACAGCCGGCCGAGGGGGCTACCAAGACGGCGGAGGCGCCGAAGCGGGACGAGGGGGAGACCAAGGTCGCCGTGCCGGCGCCCCGCACGCCGGGTGACGCCATGCTGCCGGTGGTGCCGGGCAAGGACGACGAGGCGGTCGAGAAGGCGGCGGAGGCCGCTCCGGCGCTGATACCGCCATCGGCTCCCCGCCTGGCCCGAGTCGCAGTGGTCTCGGGGGCCGCCATCCTGCTCGTACTATCGCTGATTTTGATTCTTGCTCTCAACAACGGTGACCGTGAACCGGCCGGCGGTGGCGGCGCCACGACGAAGCCGACGCCGGCCGCGACGAGCGCCGCGCCGCCGACGACGGCGGCCGCGGAGCCGACCACCGGCGCGCCATCCACGCCGAGTGCCTCTCCGCCGAGCCCGAGCGGTGTGGTGCTGCCGGCCGGCTGGCGCATCTACAAGGACAGCACGGGCTTCTCCGTCGCGGCGCCCGCGGGGTGGAGGGTGAGCCGGGAGGGCACGATGGTGTTCTTCCGGGAGCAGGGCGGCGAGGGGCGCGTGCTCGGCGTCGACCAGACCGACCAGCCCAAGCCCGACCCGGTCGCCGACTGGACCTCGCAGGAGGCGGACCGGCGCGACGGCTACAACGGCTACAAGCGGGTGAAGATCGCGCCGGTCGACTACTTCGACAAGGCGGCCGACTGGGAGTGGACGTACACGAGCCGTAACAACAACCGCCTGCACGTCGTCAACCGCGGCTTCATCACCTCACCAAACCAGGCATACGGGATCTACTGGTCCACGCTCGACTCCACGTGGAAGGCCAACCTGAAGTACTTCTCCCTGGTAGTGGAGAGTTTTCGCCCCGCGAGCGACTAAACCGGCATGACCGCCGCCGTACAGGGGTACTGCTTACGGCGTGAGCTACCGACAGCATGTACTGAAGCCGAGCGTGGCGCTCTGGGCGATGACCGGAGTGCTGCTGCTCTACAGCCTTGGCATCGTGGTCGTGCTGCTCACCCTCTCCGCAGTCGTGATCGGCTTCGGTGCCTGGTGGGCAATGCGGCAGCACCATCCCCATCCCGTGGCGGTCGGCAGGGCCCGGCCGCGCCGGCAACCGAACGTCATCAATCGATAACTGGCAGTTGCTGACCGCGCCTCCAGTCGGGAACCATGGAGCCCGACCTACCGACGATTGGCGGGTACGGGATGACGCAGTTCCAGCGTGGCTACTCCGCACAGGAGGACGAGATCTCCCAGCTGATGGGAGAGGCGCTGGAGCTCTACCGGAGCGGTAACCTCGACCGGGCCCGGCGCAAGGGTGAGGAAGCCATCACCCTGTGCCGGGACCTGGCGGCCGTCGAGCCGGACGATCCGCAGCATCAGCGGGTGCTGGCCTCGCTCCTCTACAACCACGCGGTCGTCCTCAACCGCATGGACCGGCGGGCGGCCGCGCTGGCCGCGGTCCAGGAGGCTTCGCGCATCTACGAGGAGCTCGTCGCGCTCGACCCGGCGTTCGAGCCGCTGTACGCCGACGCGCAGACCCGGGTGGGCGCCACGTACACCGGGTTGGGCCGCACCGAGGAGGCCGTCGCCTGCCACCGGCGCGCGGTCAGCACATACCTCTCGCTCCCGCCTGACGTGGCCGTGGAGCGGGGCATCGCGCGGGCGATGAGCCTGCTGGCGTCCGCCTTGGAGGCTGACGACCGGCCCGACGAGGCGATGGCGGCGGCGGACGACGCGCTTCGCCGGTACGCCGACCTCGACGCGCGCGACCAGCTGCCGCTCGACGCGGCCGGCTTCTACGCGCTGACCGCCCGCACGCTCGCCCGCCTACATGCCCGGCGCGCCGAATACGAAGAGGCGGCGAGCGCGAGCGCGATCGCCGTGACGGTGTACCGGCTGCTGCTGGAGCAGGTGTCGCCCGAGTGGGGCGAGCCGCTGGCCGCCGCGGTCGGCGAGCGCGCCGCGCACATGTCCGCGGCGGGCCGGCCCGAGGAGGGCCTCGACCAGGCGCGCGACATGCTCCACCTGGTCCGTTCGCTGGACGAGCGCCAGCCCGACACCTACATGACCGCCTTCACGCGGCTGGCCGCGGTGGTGGCCACCCTCGAAGGCTGAGCTCGTGATCAAAGCTCCTCTCAAGCAGTTCCAACCGCTTGAGAGGAGCTTTGATCACGTTGAAGCTGGCACTTTCCTCCACATCGATGGATGGCTACGGTAACTTTTGCCATCCATCGAAGGAGGTCTCTCGTGCCAGAACGACGAACGTTGCTCGCGGGCGCCGCCGGTGCCTTGCTCGGCGGTGTATTCGTGGCCGGCCGCGCCGAGGCGGCAGCCACCCCGCCGCGCGTCTACACCCGGGCGGAGTGGGGCGCCCGGCCGGCCACCGGGTCGATCCGCTACCTCGACCGCCAGCCGGACCACATCGTGGTGCACCACACCGCCGGCGCCAACACCACGGACTACTCGCTGGCGGCCGCGTTCCGCCACTCGAAGTGGATCCAGGACCTGCACATGGACCAGAACGGGTGGATCGACTCGGGCCAGCAGCTCACCATCAGCCGCGGCGGCTACGTCATGGAGGGGCGGCAGCTCAGCCTCCGCGCCATCAACGAGCGCCAGCACGTGAGCGGCGCGCAGACCGCCAACCACAACGACCACACCATCGGCATCGAAAACGAGGGCATCTACGTCTCGGCCACGCCGCCGGCCGCGCTCTTCAACTCCTTGGTACGCACCTGCGCGTGGCTCTGTGACGTGTACTCGCTCGACCCGTTCGGTGCGATCGTCGGCCACCGCGACTACGTGGCGACTCAGTGCCCGGGTGACGTCTTCTACGCCCGCCTGCCCGAGCTGCGCCAGCGCGTGGCGGCCGAGCTGGGTGCATGAACCGGCCGCGAAAAATTTCCACAGGATCTATTGCGATCATGGTTAGTTTCCTTCAAAGATGTCAAGAAATATCCATCCTTGTTGGTCCCTAGTCCTGGGGAGGCACTATGACCAGCACCAGCACAGATGGCATGGCTAGACGCACGCGCACGGGCCTTCGGCGGCTCGCCGGCGCCGCGCTGGCGATGGTGGCCGCGACCGCGACGGTGGTGGGTGTCTCCGCCACGCCGGCCATGGCCGCGACGACCCCCGGCATCGACGTCTCCAACCACCAGGGCGCGATCAACTGGACGAGCGTGCGCAACGCCGGCATCCAGTTCGCGTTCATCAAGGCGACCGAGGGCGTCTCGTACCAAGACCCCCGCTTCGACACCAACTACGTCGCTGCGTACAACGCCGGCGTGATCCGCGGGGCCTACCACTTCGCCCTGCCGGACCGCAGCAGCGGCGCGGTGCAGGCCAACTTCCTGGCCAGCAATGGCGGCGCCTGGTCCGCCGACAGCCGCACCCTCCCGGCCGCCCTCGACCTGGAGGCAAACCCCTACGGCGCCTACTGCTACGGCCTCAGCACGGCCGGCATGCGCAGCTGGGTGCAGAGCTTCCTCGACCAGTACCGCGCCCGCACCGGCCGGCACGCGGTCATCTACACGACCACCAGCTTCTGGAACACCTGCACCGGCAGCTGGAGCGGCCCGTGGGCGACCAGTCCACTGTGGGTCGCCCGCTGGGCCAGCACCGTGGGCGCGCTCCCCCCGGGCGCACCGTTCTGGACCTTCTGGCAGTACACGAGCACCGGCTCGGTCGCCGGCATCTCCGGCAACGTGGACCGCAACCACTTCAACGGCGCCCGTGACCGTCTGATCGCACTGGCTAACAACACGTAGTGGTCCTTCCTGGGGCGGTGCCGTCGGCGCCGCCCCACTCATAGCGTCGTCGGCTAGGCTCGCCGGCTGTGGCTTCGGTAGACGGTTTGACAGACGCATGGGACTGGCTCTTCGGCGGCCAGCCCGACCCGCCGCTGCTGCTGGTGATCCTCACCGGCGTGGCGGCGCTCGCCGTTGTGCTGACCCGGATGGCATGGCGCATCGCACGCAACGCGATCACCATCGCGCACGAGGGCGGGCACGCACTGATAGCGCTGCTGACCGGGCGCAAGCTACGCGGCATCCGGCTGCACTCGGACACCTCGGGCCTAACTCTCTCCGCGGGCCGCCCGACCGGGCCGGGCATGGCGTTCACCCTGCTGGCCGGCTACATAGCCCCGTCGCTGATCGGCCTGGCCGGCGCGTGGCTGCTGGCCGGCAACCGCATCCGCCTCCTGCTGTGGGTGGCCGTGGTGCTGCTGCTCGCGATGCTCGTGATGATCCGCAACGCGTTCGGCATAGTGTCCATTGTGGTCACCACCGGCGCCGTCTTCGGAGTGTCGTGGTTCGCGTCGCCGGACGTGCAGTCGGTCTTCGCGTACGCGGGCGTGTGGTTCCTCCTCCTCGGCGGCGTCCGCCCGATCGGCGAGCTGCAAACCCTCCGCGGCCGCGGCCAGCTGCCCGACTCCGACGCCGACCAACTGGCCGGCATCACCCACGTGCCCGGGCTCGTCTGGGTGGGCTTCTTCGGCCTTGTCAACCTGGGCGCGCTCGCCCTCGGCGGCTACCTCCTCGTCAAGCCCTTCGTGGATGACCTGATGTAGGTCACCGTCCCGCCCACCGCACTCGAGAGCTTCCGGAGCCGGGGGTAGCTTCCTACGTAGACAGAGATGTGAGCTACCGCGATGCCCGTCGTGGTCCAGACCGCTGCTCCCGCGGCCTTACCCATCCGCCGCTGGTCACGCTCACCCCGGCGGCTGCGCCGGGCCTTTACGGCCCCGGCTGGGTAGGTGCGCGCGGGATGCATTTGCTCTGCTTCCCCAGAGTGGCCACCCCCACGCCTCCACGGGTCCGCGGGACAAGCCCACCTGGGCGGTCTTCGCGGGCAGTCGACGCAGCGTGACCAACCCGGGGTTGGGACGTCGAGATCTAGGAGAGTTAGGGCTGAAATGGCGCCCTAACTCTCCTAGATCTGGAATCTCGCGCCGCTCACACCGCCGCAGCGGTTACTCGCGGCGACGAAACCCCGCCGCTTTCCCGGATCGCCGATCCGGCAACGGGCATTGTGGACAAACGTCGACCACCGCGTGGCGCGAGCTCAATCCGCTCCCCGCCGGTTGCGCGCAGGGTTAGCGCGACCAGCGGCGGACGGGTGACGCCGCGGGCGCAACGGTCTGGACCACGACGCACATCGCGGTAGCTCAAATCTCTGTCTAAGTAGGGGTTCAGGGGCGAAGCCACCCCGACTCCGAAAGGTCGCTAGAGGGGGATGTTGCCGTGTTTCTTCGGCGGCAAGGTCTCTCGCTTCGTGCGGAGCGCGCGCAGGGCGCGGACGATCTGGACGCGCGTATGCGAGGGTTGGATGACCGCGTCGACGTAGCCTCGCTCGGCGGCGACGTACGGGTTGGCGAGCGTGTCCTCGTACTCGGTGACGAGCTCCGCCCGTAGCGCCGCCGGGTCGTCCGCATTGGACAGTGCGGCGCGATGCAGGATGTTTACCGCGCCCTGCGCGCCCATCACCGCGATCTGCGCGGTGGGCCATGCGAAGTTGAGGTCGGCGCCGAGGTGCTTGGAGCCCATGACGTCGTACGCACCGCCGTACGCCTTGCGCGTGATGACAGTGACCTTCGGGACGGTGGCTTCGGCGTACGCGTAGATGAGCTTGGCGCCGCGCCGGATGATGCCTTCCCACTCCTGGCCCGTGCCGGGCAGGAAACCGGGAACGTCCACAAAGGTCAGTACCGGGATGTTGAACGCGTCGCAGGTGCGTACGAAGCGGGCGGCCTTCTCCGACGCGGCGATGTCGAGGCACCCGGCGAAGTGCATGGGCTGGTTGGCCACCACGCCGACCGGGTGTCCCTCGACGCGGCCGAAGCCGACCACGATGTTCTGCGCGAACAGCGCGTGCACTTCGAGGAACTCGCCGTCGTCCAGCACGTGCTCGATGACGCGGTGGATGTCGTACGGCTGGTTGGCTGAGTCGGGGATCAGCGTGTCGAGGGCGAGGTCGTCCTCGCTGACGTCCAAAGAGGACGAATTCGGGAACGTCGGCGCGTCGTCCATGTTGTTCGACGGTAGGTAGGACAGCAGCGCCTTGACGTAGTCGATCGCGTCCTCCTCGTCGGTGCCGAGGTAGTGCGCGTTGCCGGAGCGGGTGTTGTGCGTGCGGGCGCCGCCCAGCTCCTCGAAGCCGACGTCCTCGCCGGTGACCGTCTTGATCACGTCGGGGCCGGTGATGAACATGTGGGACGTCTGGTCGACCATCACGGTGAAGTCGGTGACCGCGGGGGAGTACACCGCGCCGCCCGCGCACGGGCCCATCACCAGCGAGATCTGCGGGATCACGCCGCTGGCCCGCACGTTGCGGAAGAAGATCTCGCCGTACAGGCCGAGGCTGACCACGCCCTCCTGGATGCGGGCGCCGCCGGAGTCGTTGATGCCGATCACGGGGCAACCCGTCTTCATCGCCAGGTCCATGACCTTGACGATCTTCTCGCCGAAGACCTCGCCCAGCGAGCCGCCGAAGACCGTGAAGTCCTGGGCGAACACGCACACCTGCCGGCCGTCGACCGTGCCGTAGCCGGTTACCACGCCGTCGCCGTACGGCCGGGTCTTGTCCAGGCCGAAGTTGGTCGAGCGGTGGCGGGCCAGCTCGTCCATCTCGACGAACGAGCCCTCGTCCAGCAGCATCGCGATCCGCTCGCGGGCGGTCTTCTTGCCACGGGAGTGCTGCTTTTCCACGGCGCGGGCGGAGCCGGCGTGCGTCGCCTCGTCGACCCGGCGCGAAAGGTCCGCGAGCTTGCCCGCGGTGGTGTGTACGTCGATCTGGGCGGCGCTCTCCTGAACGGTCACTACTGGATGGTAACGATCGGCGGATCGGCAGGTCGCCGGAGTCGTTTCGCGGCAAATGCCCTGTTCGTTGTAGTCGACGTGATGGTCATTGGTCTCGCGCTCATCGTGAGCGGGGCGATCGTGCTCTACGCGCTGCGCCGTGCGCTCTGGCGGCGGCTGGAAGAAGACGGGGAACCGGAGGCGCCGCCGGTCGAGCGGGTGCACTACGTCGGCCCCGAGGACGACGCGATCGACACCCCCCTGGACGACGGCGTCGGCGAGTACGGCTCGCGTCCCATCTACGTGCCACCGGAGCGCGGCACGGTGTACGTGTCGCGGGGTGTCGACCGCGATTAGGCTCGGCGGGTGACCTCGCCGTACACAAACCTGGACCGGCCACCGCTCAACGCCCGGCGGCTGGAGGCGGCGCTGGTCACCGAGACCGGGCCGTGGACCCGCCTCGACCTGCGTGCGGAGACCGGCTCCACCAACGCGGACGCGGTGGCGGCCGCGCGTGCGGGTGAGCCGGAGGGCCTGGTGGTCGTCGCCGAGGCGCAGACCGCGGGACGCGGCCGTCGGGGGCGCACCTGGACCTCGCCGCCACGCGCGGGCCTCACCACCAGCGTGCTGCTCCGCCCCGGAGTCGCCGTGCCCGAGCGGGAGTGGCCGGCCGCGCCGCCGTCGGCCTACGGGTGGCTGCCCCTGCTGGCCGGGGTGGCGCTGGTCGAGACCGCGACCCGGCTGGCCGAGGTGCCCGCGGTGCTCAAGTGGCCCAACGACCTGATGGTCGGCGACCTCAAATGCGCCGGCATCCTCGCCGAGGGCGTGCCCGACAGCGGCGGCGCGCCGGCGGTCGTGGTGGGCATCGGCCTCAACGTGACGCTGCGCGCGAACGAGCTGCCCGCGGACCGGCCGGCCACCTCGCTCCAGCTGGCCGGTGCCGCGATGACCGACCGTGACCCGCTGCTGCGGGCGCTGCTGCGCGGGCTCGGCGGCTGGTACGCCCGATGGCGCCTCGCCGCTGGTGACGCCGCCGAGTGCGGGCTGCTGGAGGCGTACCGGCACCACTGCGGCACGATCGGCCGGAGCGTGCGGGTGCGGCTACCCTCCGGCGCGGAGCTGGCCGGCGAGGTCACCACCATCGACGCCGACGGGCAGCTCGTCGTCCGCACGACAGGCGGCGGCAGCCAATCCGTTGCCGCGGGGGACGTGCTCCACGTGCGTTGAAGCGCTACCGTCAGCCCGTCACGAATGTGAATGAGGAGGTTGGCGTGGCCTTTCCGGAAGACGTGCTCACCAAGGACGAGCACGTCGTGCTGCACATGCACCCCCACTGGAAGGAGGCGATCCGGCCGGTACTGGTGCTGGTGTTGGCACTCGTCGGCCTGGTTGCCGCCTGGATCTTTCTCCCCGACGGCGGTGGTGGCACCATCACGCTCTACGTCATCGCCGCTGCGGCGCTCGTCGCCGTGCTGTGGCTGACGCTCTGGCCGATCCTGGTCTGGCGGACGACACACCACGTCTTCACCAACGAGCGTGTGATCCTGCAACACGGGGTCTTCTCCCGCGACCGGCGGGACATCCCGCTCGGCCGGGTCAACGACCACTCGATGAGCCAGACGTTCATCGAGCGCCTGCTCGGCTGCGGCACGCTCACGATCGAGTCCGCCGGTGAGCGCGGCCAGTCGCTGCTCCGCGACATGCCCGCCGTGGAAAAGGTCCAGACGACGCTCTACGAGCTGATCGAGGCCAACCACGACAAGCACAGCCTCGGCGACGAGGAGATGCGCGACATCATGCGGGAGTCCAACCGGGAGGCCCGGGAAGCCCAGCAGCCGTAAGCCGGGGCAAAGTTTGAGGGCGCCCGCGAGGGCGCCCTCAATGTGTCAGTGGGCCGTGGATCTCCGGGCCGCGTCGAGCTCGACCGCGAGCTCGGCGTCGAGCGCCACGTCGTCGATCGGCGAGGCGAGCTCGGCCTCCAGCGGCTCGGTCAGCTCGTCGAACTCCGCGGTGCGGGCCTGCGCCGGCACGGCGGCCGACGACGGGGTGGGCTCTTCCAGCGCGTCGACGATCTCGGCGACCGGGTCGAGGTGGGGCTGGTGCGCGACGCCCGCCGGCTGCGGCCGGAACACGAACGTGCGGTAGGACCAGAACCGGAACGCCATGCCGAGCACGAGGCCGACGGTCTTGACGAGGTTGAGCGCCAGCAGGCCGTTGATGTCCAGCCCGTACTTGGCGACGGCCAGCACGCCCAGCTCGATCACCAGGCCGGCCGCGTTGAAGAGGAAGAAGAGCGAGTATTCGCGCCGCATCGCCGACTTGGACCGGTCACGGAACGTCCAATGCCGGTTCATGAAGTAGGACGACGTGGTCGCGACAACGGTCGCTATGACCGTCGCCTTCAGCTGCCCGTCCGCGAGAACGGTCAGCACCAGAGCGTTGAACAGTGCGTAGTTGAGGACGGTGTTGGCGCCACCGACCGCGCCAAACTTCAGCGCCTCCTTGAGAAACTTCTGCCAACGCTCCGGTAGCAGGCGGACAAGACGCATTCGGCCACCTTACGGCAGTCTGGCGGCCGCGTCCCCACGACCGGCTGGAGGTTTGCTGAAGGTCACGCCCGCTACTTGCTCTCCGTAACTGTCGCGGGCACGGGCTGTGTATCGGGATTAAGGAATACCCAGCGCCGGTAGGACCAAAAGCGGAATGTGGTGCCCATCGCAGTGCCGACGATGTTTGCGGAAATGTTATCCACGATCGGGTTTTGGAATACCGGCCACACGCTGCCCAGGCCGTAGTGGGAAATGGCCAGAGTGAGCAGGCTGAAGCACAGGCCGATCGCGTTCAGCACGAAGTAGAGGATGTACTCCCGGGCGAGGTTGGACCGCGCGCGGTGGCGCCAGGTCCAGAACCGGTTGCCGACGAAGGCGACGCTCGCGGCGATCGCCGTGGAGAAGACCTTGGCGGTCAGCGACTCCATGTCGAGCACGGTCAGCGCGATGTTGAACAGCACCAGGTCGACGCCGAACGCGATGATGCCGACGGTGCCGAACTTACCCAGCTCATGGACAAGGTGCCCGAAACGGTCCCAGAGCCGGCGCAAGAGCCCCGGTCTGGAGTCGGAAGACGCCGGAGGCTCACCCGTCACGGTTGCGGACACGCAGTCGAGGGTACCGGCTCCGGTCATCCCGTATGGGACGCCTCCCGTGCATATATCTGACGCAGCCGCTCGCGCGCCCGGTACGCCAGCGCCGCCACCCCGCCGGGGGTGAGGCCCAACCTCGGCGCGACCTGCGCGTGCGGCTCACCCTCGATCTCGGTGTGCCACAGCACCGTGCGCCACCGCTCGGGCAGCTGGGCGAAGGCGCGCGCCGCCTGGGCCCGCTCGAGCTGCACCACGGCCGTGTCCTGAAACGGCTCGCCCCGTTCGTACCGGGTGAGGTCGTCGGTGAACTCGATCCGCTGGTCCCGCCGCACGCGGTCGTAGCGCACGTGGCGGAGCGTGGTGTGCAGGTACGCGCGGAACGCCACGTCCGGGCCGCGCCCGGCGCGGAGCACCGCGAGCACCTTCGCGAACGTCTCAGCCACGAGGTCGTCGGCGTCCGCCGGACATCGCACCAACGTGTACGCCAGGCGTCTGGCGGCGTCGGCGTGGCGGGCGTAGAGCGCGCCGTACGCGGTGCTGTCGCCGTCGCGTACGGCCGCCAGAAGGTGTGCGTCACTCAACTCGACATGGGTAGTCACTGTCGCCTCCGGGGGATTAATCAGGCGTAACAGGAGCTAACCAGCACCTTAGGGCAATTCGGTCGTACCCGGAAGGGGTGAGGGGCCCGCAGGAAGGTTTGCGTGAAACTGCGCGTGGGAGCGCGGAAAACGTCGTGAGAAGTCACAAACGCCGTACCTTGTGCAGATTTTCACAACCGTCCACGCTGCCCCGACCCGCTCCTCGGCTTACGCTGAGTTGAAATCCCGATGACTCGAACCGGCGCGTCGGACCGTCCGACACGCCCGCTCCGCGCATCCCGATTTCCGGTCAACGTCGACCAAAGGAGACAGTTATGACGGCCCCACCGGCGACCGTTCGAGGGCTCGATCACGCCCCCACCAACCACCGGAAACTGCTCTCCTGGGTCCGCGAGGTGGCCGAGCTGACGACACCGGACGAGGTCGTCTGGTGCGACGGCTCAGCCGAGGAGTGGCGCCGGCTCACCGACGAGCTCGTCGAGGCGGGCACGTTCGTGCGGCTGGCCGACGACCGCAAGCCCAACTCGTTCTGGGCGCGCACCGACCCGACCGACGTGGCACGGGTCGAGGAGCGCACGTTCATCTGCTCGGTCGACGAGGCCGACGCTGGCCCCACCAACAACTGGGTGGCGCCGGACGAGATGAAGCGCACGATGACCGCGCTCTACCGGGGATCCATGCGCGGCCGCACGATGTACGTCATCCCGTTCTGCATGGGCTCGCTCGACGTGCCGGAGCCGATGTTCGGCGTCGAGCTGACCGACAGCCCGTACGTGGTGACCTCGATGCGCGTCATGACCCGCATGGGCACCGAGGTGCTCGCGGCGATGGGCGACGACGCCTGGTTCGTCCCCGCGCTGCACTCGGTGGGCGCGCCGCTCGAGCCGGGCCAGGACGACGTGTCCTGGCCGTGCAACGAGACCAAGTTCATCTCGCACTTCCCGGAGACCCGGGAGATCTGGTCGTACGGCTCCGGCTACGGCGGCAACTCGCTGCTCGGCAAGAAGTGCTACTCCCTGCGGATCGCGAGCGTCATGGCGCGCGACGAGGGGTGGCTCGCCGAGCACATGCTGATCCTCAAGCTCACCTCGCCCGAGGGCACCGTGCGGTATGTGGCCGGCGCCTTCCCGTCCGCCTGCGGGAAGACCAACCTGGCCATGCTCCAGCCCACGATCCCGGGCTGGAAGGTCGAGACGATCGGCGACGACATCGCCTGGATGCGGTTCGGCGACGACGGCCGGCTGTACGCCACCAACCCGGAGTACGGGCTCTTCGGTGTCGCGCCCGGCACCGACTGGAAGACCAACCCGAACGCCATGCGCACCCTCGACGTGGGCAACTCGGTCTTCACCAACGTCGCGCTCACCGACGACGGCGACATCTGGTGGGAGGGCATGGGCGAGCCACCCGCGCACCTCACCGACTGGCGCGGCGGCGACTGGACGCCGGACTCCGGCGAGCTGTCGTCGCATCCCAACTCGCGTTTCTGCACACCGATCACGCAGTGCCCGATCCTCGCGCCGGAGTACAACGACCCGCGCGGCGTGCCGATCGACGCGATCCTCTTCGGCGGGCGGCGCAAGACCACGATCCCGCTCGTCACCGAGGCGCGCGACTGGGTGCACGGCGTCTACCTCGGCGCCACGCTCTCCTCGGAGACCACGGCCGCCGCGACGGGCAAGGTGGGCGTCGTGCGTCGCGACCCGATGGCCATGCTGCCCTTCATCGGGTACAACGCCGGCGATTACTTCCGGCACTGGATCGAGATGGGCAAGGGCGCTGGAGACGGAGCCGGCGACCCCGAAAAACTTCCAAAGATCTTCTACGTCAACTGGTTCCGCCGGGGTGACGACGGCCGCTTCCTCTGGCCCGGTTTCGGGGAAAACTCCCGCGTGCTCAAGTGGATCGTCGAGCGGCTGGAGGGCCGGGGTGCCGCGGTCGAGACGCCGATCGGCCACGTGCCGGCGCCGGACGCGCTCGACCTCAGCGGCCTCGACGTGAGCCGGGCCGACATCGAGGCCGCGCTGCGCGTCGACCCGGCCGAGTGGAAGGCGGAGATTCCGCAGGTCACCGAGTGGTTCGAGAAGTTCGGCGACAAGCTGCCGGGCGTGCTCTGGGCGGAGCTCGACGCCCTGAAGGCAAGGCTGGACGCCGCTCCCTGATCCCAGGGAAGCTGGGCGGGTGACCGCCACGCGTGCCGCCGTGACCCCGGTCCGGCGGCCGCCGGCGGTCCGGGCCCTCGTGGTCCTGCTCGTCGCGACGGCGGCGGCCACCGTCGCGACCGAGGCCCTCAACTGGTGGTACACCGACGAGCAGGGCTTCGGGCTCGCCGTGCGCACCGGCTGGGCGATGCTCCGCGCGCTCGGTTTCCTGATCCTGATCTGGCACGTGCGGCGGGGGCGGGCCGGTGCCAAGCCGTTCGGCCTGATCCTCGCGGTCACCACGGTCTTCGCGGTCGGACGCCTGCTCGTGCCGCGCGACGGGCTGCCGGCACTGCCCGGCGTCGCGGGCTTCGCCGGCCTCGCCCTCCTCTGCGCGGCCGTGGTGCTGCTGCTCTACCGATCGCCTTCGGTGGGCGGCTACCTCGTCCGCCACCCGAGCCGCCTGGTGATCGACCGCAAGGGCGTCTCCTGGCAGGAGGCGGCGCCCCGGCGGCCGCAGGCGACCGGGTGGCTGCTGACCGCGCGGGTGGCCGCGTTCACGTACGCGCCGCTGATGCTGGTGCCGTGCCTCGTGTCGATCGGCGCGATCCCGGACCACGGCCCGTTCGCGCTGTCGGCCGTGGTGCTGTGGTTTCTTGTCGCGCTCGGGGTGAGCAACGTGGTACTGCCCACCACCTTCTTCATGCTGCGCGGCCGCCGATGGGCACGCGGCCTGATGTGGGGTATCACCGCCCTCGTGTTACTCGTAGACCTGCCGCTGTGCTGGTGGCTGCTGGGCGCGGACGGCCTGATCCGGGACGGCGCGCCGCTGGTCGTGGCCGCCGGCCTCACCCACTACGGCATCTGGCGGGCGCGATGAGCGAGCGCAGCGAGCGAATCATCGGGCGCGGTGCGCTTGGAGCCTCGTGGCAGCCCGCAGCGAAGCGAGGACGGCCATGAGCGATTATGACGTGGCCGTCGTGGGTGCCGGGCCGGCCGGGGCGAGCGCCGCCCTCGCCGCGCGCCGGGCCGGTGCGAGTGTGCTGCTGCTCGACCGCGCTGACTTCCCCCGCGACAAGCCGTGCGGTGACGGGATCGCGCCGCACGCGGTCGACGTGCTCGCCGGGCTCGGCGTGCCCGACCCGGTCGACGGCTACCCGCCGGTGCCCGTGCTGCGGCTCGTCAGTCCGAGTGGCGCGGAGGTCGCCCGGACACTGCCCCGGCCGGCGTACACGGTGCCCCGGAAGGTCTTCGACGCGCGGCTGGTGGAGGCCGCGGTGGCCGCCGGTGCGGAGCTGCGCCGGCATACCGTCCGCGAGTTGGCGGAGCGCGACGGCCAGGTGGTGGTCGACGGCGCCTTCACCGCCCGCGCCCTGGTCGGCGCGGACGGCGCCGGGTCGGTGGTGCGGCGGGCGCTGGGGTTCGCGCCCAACCCCGACGGCCACCTCGCGATCGCGATGCGCGGCTACGCGCCGGCCCGGCCGGTGGTCGAGCAGCTGATCGTGACGTCGAGCGCGGGCTGGCCGGCGTACGCGTGGTCGTTTCCGATCGGCGACGGGCGGGCCAACATCGGATACGGCGAGGTGCTGCGCGGCCGGCCGCTCACCCGCGCCCACCTGCTCGACCGGATGGCCGCGCTGCTGCCCGGCCTCGACCCCGCCGGGGTGACCGGGCTGCGCGCACACCACCTGCCGCTCTCCACGCGGCGGCCACCGGCGGGGCGGGGCCGGATGGTGCTTGCCGGCGACGCGCTCTCGCTGATAAATCCGTTCACCGGCGAAGGCATCTTCTACGCGGTGCTGTCCGGCGCGCTGGCCGGTGCGGCCGCCGCGCGGGGCGAGGGCGTGGCCGGGCGGTACACCGCGGCGCTGCGCCGCCGGCTCGGCCGTCATTTCCGTCACAGCCGCGCCGCGGCGTGGCTCGGCGGCCGCCAGCGGATGGTCGACGCCGCGGTGCGCGCGGCCGCCCAGGACGCCCGTGTCTTCGGCACGCTGGCCGAGTTGGGGCTCGGCGAGGGACTGCTGGATGCCCGCACATTGGTACGGATCGGGTTCGCCGCACGGTAGTGGATCGGTCCGGTAAGCCCTACTCTGCATAAGGTGAATCTGCGGAGCCTTGTCTACTCGGTGTACGAGCGGCGGCTGACCCGGAAGCTGATCGGCAAGCCGGTGCCCAGTCACGTCGGCGTGATGTGCGACGGCAACAGGCGCTGGGCCAAGGAGATGGGGTTCATCGACCCCAACGACGGCCACCGCATGGGCGCCGTGAAGATCAAGCATCTGCTCGACTGGTGCGACCGGGCCAATGTCGGTCACATCACGCTCTACCTGCTGGCGACGGACAACCTGCGCCGGCCGGCGGGCGAGCTGGAGCCCCTCCTGCGGATCATCGAAGACCTGGTGACCGAGCTCGCCGAAGACGGCAACCCGTGGCAGCTGCGGGTCGTGGGCGCGCTCGACGTGTTGCCCGGCGAGACCGCCACCGTGCTCAAGGCGGCACAGGAGCGCACCGTTGGTCGCACCGGCGGCGCCCAGGTCAACCTCGCGGTCGGATACGGTGGCCGGCGCGAGATCGCCGACGCGGTGCGGTCGCTGCTGACCGAGCACGCCCAGGCCGGCGGCACGATCGAAGAGCTGGTCGAGGTGCTCGACGTGGAGCACATCGCCGAGCACCTGTACACGCGCGGCCAGCCCGACCCCGACCTGATCATCCGGACCAGCGGCGAGCAGCGGCTGTCCGGCTTCCTGCTGTGGCAGTCGGCGCAGTCGGAGTTCTACTTCTGCGACATGAACTGGCCCGACTTTCGCCACATCGACTTCCTCCGCGCCCTGCGCGCGTACGGGCAGCGCCAGCGCCGTTACGGCGCCTGAGCCGTCGCTCAGGGCGCGGCCTGACTGACCGGTGAGTCAGGCGCGCAGCGTCTCCAGCGCCTCGGCGAGAAACTTGCCCAGCGCCTGTGGCGAGTCGATGGTCAGGTCGGCGGCGCGGGCCACCTCTTGCCCGGTCTCCGGGTTGGCCACCGCCACGCGGATGCCGAAGAAGCGGTCGTCGGCCGCCTCCAGCTCGCGCAGCGCGTCGAACGCCTTGATGTCCGACACGTCGTCCCCGAAGTACCACGCGCAGCCGGCCGTGGACGCGACGTCGCGGATGACCATGCCCTTGTCGCGGTCGACCGGGGGCTTGATCTCGATCACCATGCGGCCGGTCTGCACGCGCAGCCCCAGCCGCTCGGCCTCCGCCCGGCCCCACGCGTCGACCTGCTTGGCCAGGTGGGGATTGGTGCGGTAGTGCAGGGCGACGGACAGCCGCTTGTATTCGACCAGGGTGCCCTCGGGCAGCTCGACCCCGGCCCGCTCGGCGAGCTCGGCCATCATCGGCACCCACGGCAGGGCGGCCGGCTCGGTGACCGTCTCGCCCGAGCCGTGGCTGTGCTCGAGGCCGTACAAGCCATACAGGTCTACGTCGGTCAGGTGGCCGAAGCGCTCGCGCAGGAAGTCGACCGGGCGCGCGGAAACCACCGCGACGCGCTGCACCGACTCGGCGAGGCCGGCGATGGCGGCCATGACCTCAGGCACCGGCTGGACCGCGTTGGGGTCGTCGCCAACCGGTGCCACCACACCGTCGAAGTCGAAGAAGAGCACGCACTCCGCGGCCCGGGCGCTGGTGATCTGCCACGCCTGGTCCGCGGTCAGGGGACGGGACGGGCGCTGGTTACCCGCATCGTTCGGCCGCACGGGCGTCAGCGTACCGAATGAATGACCTGGCGTTCGACGGTCGAGTAACGGATCAGTCGTCGCTTCCGGTCATGGCCCGCCGGCCGGAGCGGAATCCCAGCTGGACGACGCTGCCCTCGCCGCCCGCGCCCATGGGGCCGCTGTCGTGGCCCTGGCCCAGCAGGTACCCCTCGACGAAGCCGGTGTTGCGGTCGCCGGTGCGGTCGTCGAGCTCCGCCAAGCGGACGACCAGAAACTCGCTAATCGCGCTCAGCCGGTCGTTGACCCGCTGGTAGAACTCGGCCATCACGGCGACGAGCGTCGTCACTGCGGCAACGGCGACAGCGAACAGGTTGACCACGATTGGCACCTGTCGCGAGCTCAGCACTCCGACCAAAATGTTGGCGGTCACGCACAGGGTGACCGCGACGGTGGCGACGACGACCGCGCTCCATTTCAGGGGCATGGAAGACCCCCTCCTCTTGTCCCGCAGGGCTGTGTCCGGCCTTGTCCCGTCCCCCCGCCGACGACGAGCCCAAGCAGTACGAAGTGGACGGTAACCCGCCGTGCGTCCAGGCACAGCAGTTTGCGACAGCAAGGCCAGCCTTCTTTCGCCATTTGGAGACTTGGCGTGCCTAGCTGGCCCTTTTGCGGCCTTTGCGGGAGTCGGAGGGGACTGGCGGCCGGTAGGCGAGGTACCGGACGGTCTCCCTAATGTGGAACTTCTCGGCATCGGAGACGTTGGGGTCGACGAGGCGGCGCAGCAACGCCTCCACGTCGGGGTCCATCGGCGGTGCCGTCGGTGCCGGTCGGGTGGGGGCGGCGTCGGCCCAGCCGAGCACGCCGAAGGCGACGGTCGGGTTGATGCCGAGGCCTTCGCAGAAGGCCACCACCCGCTCCGCCTCGGGGTCGCTGGCCCACTCGCCGCGGACCCATCTGTTGATGGTCTGGCGGGACACGCCGGTGCGGCGGGCCACCTCGGAACCGGTCCAGGCTCGGGTCGCGCGCGCGTCTGCCAGCGCTTTACGTACGAATGCGGCGAAAGCGATCTTTCGCCCAGGCGTGCTGTCCGGCACCGGGTGACGGTACGGCCAGTTCGCCGGCCCACTTTCTCGTGAACCGGCACTGTCCCGTGCGCGTGACGGGTCATCATCAACATCGCGTACCCGGTATTTCCTTCTCTTGAGGGGTGCCACGCCGTTAGGGTAGGTCGTCTGTATGTCTCGCACATATCGGCCGAAAAGATGATGCTGTCACGCGTATGAGACGCCGTACGCTCTGTCACGTGCTTGGGACGAATAGTAGTCAATGGTGTCACGTATGCGTGACAGGGAGGCAAGGGGCAGGAGGCGACGGATGACCGAGGTTGAGACGCGAGCGGATGCCTTCGGGCTGATCGCCGAAGGCGTTGCGGCCGGGCTGAGTGCCCCCTGGCGGCTGTACCTGGCCCGTGGCTCGCGTTACGTGTCGCTCAACGTCGGCAACCGGTCGGAGTGGGATTCCTGGCGGACCCACCTTGGCTGCCCCGAGTTGAGCGTGCGCGTGTACGACGCGGGAGGCGACATCCGCCGGTCGTCGGTGGCGGAGGTGGTACTCGGCGGGTGCCGGATAAGCGTGGAGCTCGTCGAGGAGGTGAGCATGACGGACATCAGTCGGCTGCTGGATGCCGAGGTCGATCCATGAGCCCCTTCTTCGCCCTGTTCTTCGTGCTGCTTCTGGGATCTTCGAGCTACGCGGCCGGCCGGCTGCACGGCCAGCTGAGCTATCGCATCGGCTACCGGTTCGGGTACCGACAAGGCTATTTGGACGGCGATCGCGGGGCCTGGAACCGGCGACGCCGTGAGGCGCAGGCGGCCAAACCCCCACCAGCGGACGGCAAGCCGCTGAACAGGCCGGTGGTGGTGCGGCAGGGAACCACGTACACCAGCGCCTCATTCGTGGGAGCCGTGTCCAACGGCGGAAGGCACTCCACTCGCGTGGGGTGAACGGCTCCCTCAGGGGGTCGTACGGCCAGACCGGTGGTCGTACGACTCGCCGACCGGGATGCGCGCAGGGGGCACGCATCCTGGTCGGCCCCTCCCAGCCGGCCCGTCCGACCCTGGGTTTGCAGCCGCCCTCGGGTCGGGCGGGCCGGCGCCAAAAACGTGGCGCTGGTCGCACTCAGCCCCGGGACCACCGGCGGGCCGGTGGTCCCGGTTCCAGCGCACTGTAGGGGTTTCATCACGGCGCGCCGCCCGGCGTGTACTAGCCCAAGTTGGCCTTGGCCGGTTAGCTTCTACCCATGGCGCGGGGTCATCCCAAGCCATCCGGCCGGCCCGGGACCTTGCGTTTTAGCGCCACGGGACCTCGCATCCGACCCCGTGACTCCGGGCACCGGACGAGGCGGATCGCGGGCGTTCCGGGTGCACGCTCGCCGGAGCAGGCCTGTGACGACTCGCCGTACCAACCCCCGGGCCACCAACCAGGACCCAGCCGCCACGCCCCCCAACCGCCGCCCGAAGTCCACCCGCGCCGCTACGGCCGAGCCCGCTCCTACGGAGCCGGCCACAAAGTCGTACGTGCTGGACACCTCGGTGCTGCTGTCCGACCCGGCGGCCTTCTACCGGTTCAACGAGCACGAGGTGGTTCTCCCCCTGGTCGTCATCTCCGAGCTGGAGGGCAAGCGACACCACCCGGAGCTCGGCTGGTTCGCCCGGCAGTGCCTGCGGATGCTCGACGAGCTGCGCATCAAGCACGGCCGCCTGGACGCACCGCTGCCGGTCAACGACCTCGGCGGCACGCTGCGGGTGGAGCTCAACCACGCCGACCCGTCCGTGCTGCCGCAGGGCTTTCGCAACGAGTCCAACGACGCGCGGATCCTCTCCGTCGCCCTTGGACTCGCGGCCGAGGGGCGCGACGTCACGCTGGTGAGCAAAGACATGCCGCTGCGGGTCAAGGCCGCGTCGGTCGGCCTCGACGCCGACGAGTACCGGCACGGCCAGGCCAGCGATCCGACCTGGACCGGCATGGCCGACCTGGAGCTGACCGAGGATCAGGTCAACCGGCTGTACGCGGGCGAGGCACTCGACGTCGACGAAGCCGCCGGGCTGCCGTGCCACACCGGCCTCGTACTGCACTCCTCGCGCGGCTCCGCGCTGGGCCGGGTGCTGCCCGACAAGACCGTGCGCCTGGTGCGCGGCGACCGCGAGGCGTTCGGCCTGCGGGGGCGTTCGGCCGAGCAGCGGGTCGCGCTCGACCTGTTGCTCGACGAGTCGATCGGCATCGTGTCGCTCGGCGGGCGGGCCGGCACCGGCAAGTCCGCGCTCGCGCTCTGCGCCGGCCTCGAGGCCGTGATGGAGCGGCGCAAGCACAAGAAGGTCATCGTCTTCCGCCCGCTGTACGCCGTGGGTGGCCAGGAGCTCGGCTACCTGCCCGGCTCGGAGTCGGAGAAGATGTCGCCGTGGGCCCAGGCGGTGTTCGACACCCTGGGCGCCGTGGTCCACGAAAACGTGATGGACGAGGTCATGGGCCGCGGCATGCTCGAGGTGCTGCCGCTGACCCATATCCGGGGCCGCAGCCTGCACGACGCGTTCGTGATCGTCGACGAGGCGCAGTCACTGGAGCGGGGCGTGTTGCTGACCGTCCTGTCCCGGATCGGCCAGGGCTCGCGGGTGGTGCTCACCCACGACGTGGCCCAGCGCGACAACCTGCGGGTCGGCCGCCACGACGGTGTCACCGCCGTGATCGAGGCCCTGAAAGGACACCCGATCTTCGCGCATGTCACACTCAACCGGTCGGAGCGGTCACCCATCGCCGAGGTGGTCACCGATCTGCTGGAGGACATCCCGCGGTAGGGCTCGGATTCTGTCCATATTTGCCCTGGTAAACGGCGTGGCGCAAGTCACAAAGAGCTGACGCGCTTCCCCAACCGTCTCACTGTGCGCAATGGTGTCCTGCGGGCACCCGCGCCACACCGGCACCTTTCGTCGGTCGAGGGGCAGGTGCCCACGGCGCGGACAGCCGTCCCCCTTACCGCTGTCCGCACCGTGTCCTTGCCCCCGACGAAGGGACACTTCGTGAGTCGGCTGTGGAGCCGGTTCGGCATCCGGGCGTTGGCCCTCGCACTGCTCGCATCGGGCATCGGCGGTGGCTACTACCTGGCGCAGGACCAGGAAACCCAGCAGCAAGGGATCAGCGCTCAGCTGGCCGCCGATGCCGATCAGGACGAGATCGAGTACGTCAAGGAGCGCCACCGCGAACACATGATCGCGACGGCGCACCAGCGTGAGGCCCAGCGGATCGCCGCCGAGAAGGCGGCCGCCGCGGCGAAGGCCGAGGCCGAGCGGGCCAAGAAGGCCGCCGAGGCGGCGAGCCGCAAAAAGCGCGAGGAGCAGGAAGAGAAGGAGCAGGAGAACAACACGGCGACGAAGCCGTACACGGGCCCGATCCCGACCTCCTGCAACCAGTACAGCGGCAACCGCAAGATCGGTTGCGCGATCATGCTCCAGAGCGGCTTCAAGCTCGACCAGTTCCCCTGCCTGGACAAGCTGTGGACGAAGGAAAGCGGCTGGAACCACAAGGCCCGCAACCCCTCCTCCGGGGCGTACGGCATCGCGCAGGCGCTACCCGCCGGCAAGATGTCGTCGGCCGGCGACGACTGGGAGACCAACCCGGCGACCCAGATCAAGTGGGGCCTGGGCTACATCAAGGGCCGGTACGGCGATCCCTGCGGCGCGTGGGCGCACTCGCAGGACGTGGGCTGGTACTGACCCGCTGACGATCGCGGAAAGGGTGCGCACCTCGCCGGTGCGTACCCTTTCTGGCGTTTCGTGACAAGGATTGTGCGGACCAACCGTCCATACTGGGCGAACTGCCTATATCGGAGGGTTTCGCATGCGTGGTGCCGGGTGGCTCGGCGCGCTGGTCGCCGGCGCGATGGTTGGCTCGATCGCGGCGGCCGGTGCGGCCGCGGCGGCGCCCGTACCCCCGCCCACGCCACATACCGAGATCGTCGGCGGCGAGCTCGCCGACGACGGGCAGTTTCCCTGGGTGGTGCGCCTCTCGGTCGGCTGCGCCGGCGCACTGACCGCCCCGCGGGTGGTGCTCACCGCCGCGCACTGCGTCGAGCGCACCGGCTTCTACAGCGGCCTCACGATCATCGCCGGCTCGGTCGACCAGCACTCGCCGGACGCGATCCGGGTCAAGTCGCGGTACGTGGTCCGCGCGCCCGGCTTCCGGGACGCCACCCGGGGCGACGACTGGGCGCTGATCCAGCTCGCCCAGGAGATCGACCTGCCGCTGCTCCCGCGCGCCGCCGACGGGTCGTCCGACCACGGCATGTTCACGATCATGGGGTGGGGCGCGACCCGGGAGGGCTCGACGACCCAGCAGCGTTACCTGCGCACGGCCGAGGTCCCGTTCGTCAGCGACCGCCAGTGCGGCCGGGCGTACCGGGACGCCGGCTACCCGTACGTCTCCAGCGAGATGATCTGCGCGGGCGACACCCGGCGCGGCGGCGTCGACGCGTGCCAGGGCGACTCGGGCGGGCCGATGGTGCGCCGCGACGCGGCCGGCGAGTGGGTCCACGTAGGCATCGTGAGCTGGGGCATCGGCTGCGCCCGCCGCGACTACCCCGGCGTCTACACGCAGGTCTCCAAGTTCGCCGAAGTGATCGAGCGCAAGACGCGTGAATTGAGCTGACCGCTCGCTCATTTGGCGGTGGCCGCCGCGGCCTGGTAGCAACGGGAGCGTGGCTTACGGCGGCACCTCAAGCGGCGATCCAAACCGCTTCGGCACGGAGGCGTTCTACGCCTCGCTGGGGCGCGCGTTCGTGGCGATGTGCGCGGTCATCCCGGTGCTTTTCGCGATCGAGGCGCTGGACGGGTGGCTCGGCAACCCGTTCGACTCCAGTGTCGGCATCGTGCCGCACCGCATCGAGGGTCTCGACGGCGTCTTCTTCGGACCGTTTCTGCACCACGGCTTCGACCACCTCTACAGCAACAGCGTGCCGCTGATCCTGCTCGGCACGTTCGTGCTGGCCGCGGGTGCCAGGCGGTTCCTGTTCTCGACCCTGTTCATCGTCTTCGCCAGCGGCCTCGGCGTGTGGTTCACCGGCAACCCCAACACGATCGTCGTGGGCGCGAGCGGGGTCATCTTCGGATACCTCGGCCTGCTGCTCATGCGCGGCCTCGTCGAGCGCAGCTGGTGGAACCTCGGGGTGGTCTTCCTCGTCGGCCTGCTCTACGGCTGGCAGCTGATCGGCGGCATCCTGCCCTCCGACCCCCAGGTCTCCTGGCAAGGGCACCTCTTCGGCTTCATCGGCGGCCTCGTCGCGGCGATCCTCTTCCGGCGAAAGCGGGCCGACTCGTCCTACCCGCTGATGTAGTCCTTGCCGGGCGCTGGCGGGTGTGCCTACCGTCTGGACCAGTTGGGTGCCTACGGAAGGCTACGGTGGACGCATGCGCGAGGTCGATGTCGCGATCGTGGGAGCCGGACCCACGGGTCTCTACGCGGCGTACTACGCCGGGTTCCGCGGGCTCTCGGTGGCGGTCATCGACGCGCTGCCCGAGCCGGGCGGCCAAGTCACGGCGATGTATCCGGAGAAGGCGATCTACGACGTCGCCGGCTTTCCCGTGATCAAGGGCCGAGACCTCGTGGCAAACCTCGTCGAGCAGGCCGCGCCCTACAACCCGGAGTACATCCTGGGCGCCCGCGCCGAAGAGCTGTCCTATGTAGACGAGCGCCCGCTCCTCTCGCTCGGCGGCGGAGAAAAGCTGCAATGCGGCGCCATCATCATCACCGGCGGCCTGGGCAGCTTCAGCCCGCGCCCACTGCCGGCCGCGGCCGCGTTCACCGGCGGCGGCCTCGTCTACTTCGTGCCCCGCCTCGCCGACCTGGCCGACCACGACGTGCTCATCGTCGGCGGTGGCGACTCGGCGTTCGACTGGGCGCTCGCGCTGGAGCCCCTGGCCAAGTCGATCACGCTGGTACACCGCCGGGAAAAGTTCCGGGCCCACGCGGCGACTGTGGCCCGCGTGCAGCAGCTGCCGGTGCGCATCGTGGTCAACGCCGAGGTGAGCAAGCTGCACGGCGAGGAGCGGGTGACCGGCGCCGACATCACGGTCAAGGGCGGCAGCGCCGAGACCATCCCGGTCGACACGGTCGTCGCGGCGCTCGGCTTCACCGCCGACCTCGGCCCGCTCGCCGAGTGGGGCCTCGAGCTCGACAAGCGGCACATCAAGGTCGACAGCACCATGCTGACCAACCGCCCACGCGTCTTCGCGGCCGGTGACATCGCCGAGTACCCCGGCAAGGTGCGGCTGATCGCGACCGGCTTCGGCGAGGCGGCCACCGCGGTCAACAACGCCGCCGTCGCCATCGACCCGGGCGCCCACCTCTTCCCAGGTCATTCGTCCGACGCGGGTTGATCGTCACCACAGATTCACCTTCGTTCACTAGGGTCCTGTTTTGTTGGCACCCATCGAAACGGGGGAGAATCTCGATGTTCCGACGCGTACTCACCGTGCTGGCGGTCGCCGGCGCGCTCGTCGCCACCGCGGCGCCGGCCGCACAGGCCGGTGGACACCACGGCCGGCCCGACAAGCCGTTGCCGCGCGCCCACGCGCACAACGACTACGAGCACGAGCGGCCGCTGTTCGACGCGCTGAGCCACGGCTTCACCAGCGTCGAGGCGGACATCTTCCTCATCGACGGCGAGCTGCTCGTCGCGCACGACCCGGAAGACATCGTGCCGGGCCGCACGCTGCAAAAGCTCTACCTCGACCCGCTGGCCCGCCGCGTCCGGGCCAACCACGGCACCGTCTTCCGGGGCAGCAAGCAGCAGCTCCAGCTCCTGGTCGACATCAAGAACACCGGCGCGGCCACCTACACCCAGCTGGACAAGGTGCTGCGGCGCTACAGTTCCATGCTCACCACGTACGCGTACGGCAAGGTCCACCAGGACGCGGTCACCGTCGTGATCAGCGGCGACCGCCCGCGCGAGCTGATGGAGAGCCAGACCGTGCGCCGCGCGTTCTACGACGGTCGCGGCCCGGACCTCGGCGGCGGCGCGCCAGCCTCGTTCATGCCGCTGATCAGCGAAAACTGGACCGGCGTCTTCACCTGGCGGGGCGTGGGCCCGATGCCGGCCGGCGAGCGCGCCTTCCTGCACCAGGCCGTTGCCGCCGCGCACGCCAACGGCCAGCGGGTCCGCTTCTGGGCCACGCCAGACCTGCCCGGCCCGGAGCGCGACGCGGTCTGGCGCGAGCTGATCGCCGCCGACGTCGACCACATCAACACCGACGACTTGGCAGGTCTGGAAGCCTTCCTCCGCGCCTAGCCTCATCACGGGCGTCCGTGGCGATTCTTGGCCCCTGTGGGGGCATGTTTTCGCCACGGACACCCGTGTCCGGTGACGTGCGCGACGCGCATACCGTCTCCGGAGAGGTTTGGATGCGGGGTTGCGCTTGTCGTGAGGGTTTCAAGCTGATTTGCCCGCGTCCGTGTCAGTTGTAGACCGTATGCTCCCGCGGGCACCGCTCCGGTCGGGGTTTCGGCGTCGCTGGCGCTCGCCGAAACCCCGACGCTCCGCTGCCGGGGCCGCGGGACAAGCCCACACGCCCCGTCAAGATCCCTGATCTTGCGCTACCCAGCTATCCCTTGATCGGCGCCAGAGCCGATCAAGGAGGACGCCCGACTTTGCCTTTCGAATCGGGGTTTCGTGGCCGCGCCTGCCGCAGCCACCTCCACGCCGAAAGCTCGATAGAACGCGTCCAGCGGGCGACGCGCGCGGTTTTTCCATCGTGGATCGGGGAGCAACGGCATGGACCACCGCGGACATCGCGGTAGCTCGAATACTCAAAATGTTTCGAGGCCCCGGAAGCTCGCCAGCAGGTGCGGCGGGCCCAGGCCGGCTACCACTCGCCTCAGGTGAGGTCGGCGAGTGGGCGGCCGTCGAAGTCGACGGCGGAGTAGAGGGCTAGCTTCTCCAAGCGGTGATATGAGTCGATCACGCGGATCGTGCCGCTCTTGGAGCGCATGACGATCGACTGGGTGTAGGCGCCGCCGGCGCGGTAGCGCACGCCCTTGAGGAGGTCGCCGGTGGTGATGCCGGTGGCCACGAAGAAGCAGTTGTCGCCGGTCACGAGGTCGTCTGTGGTGAGCACGCGGTCGAGGTCGTGGCCGGCGGCGAGCGCCTTCTCGCGCTCGGCGTCGTCGCGGGGCCAGAGCTTGGCCTGCATCGCACCGCCCATGCACTTGAGCGCGCACGCGGCCGTGATGCCCTCGGGTGTGCCGCCGATGCCGACCAGCACGTCCACATCGGACTGCTCGCTCGCGGCGGAGATGGCGCCGGCGATGTCGCCGTCGGAGATGAAGCGGATGCGGGCGCCGGTCTGGCGTACCTCGTGTACCAGATGCTCATGCCGCGGACGGTCGAGGATGCAGACCGTCACGTCGGACATGCCGGAGTTTTTGACCTTGGCGATGCGGCGGAGGTTTTCGGTCACGCCGGCGTTGATGTCGATCACATGTGCGCAGTCGGCGCCGACGGCCAGCTTTTCCATGTAGAAGACCGCGCTGGGGTCGAACATCGCGCCGCGCTCGGCCACGGCCAACACCGCGATCGCGTTGGGCATGCCCTTGCTCATCAGCGTGGTGCCGTCGATCGGGTCGACCGCCACGTCGACCTCCGGGCCGCTGCCGTCGCCGACCTGCTCGCCGTTGAAGAGCATCGGCGCGTTGTCCTTTTCGCCCTCGCCGATGACCACGACGCCGCGCATCTGGATCGAGTTGATCAGCTTGCGCATGGCGTCTACGGCGGCTCCGTCGCCGCCTTCCTTGTCGCCGCGGCCGACCCACCGGCCGGCCGCCATGGCCGCCGCCTCGGTGACCCGGACCAGCTCGAGGGCGAGGTTGCGGTCGAGATCCTGGGGGATGCGGTCCTGGGCCATGACGGTCCTCCTCGCGACGCTGCGGGGTGTTGGGCTGCCCAAATCTTTTCATGGCCGGGGGCTGAACGCCCGTTCGGTCGGCGTACTGAGAAGATGGTTACGTGGACCAGCCGACGCCGCCGCCCGTCGCCAACTCGCGCACGCCGCGCGACATGGTGCTGTCGCTGATCGTGCTGCTCGTCCCCGTGCTGCTGGTGGTGTTGATCTACCGGGTGGTCCAGGGCGGCGACAAGCCGGTCGAGGTCGACACCGCGCCGGCGGTGGCGCAGGCGCGCTCGGCCAACGCGTTTCCGGTCGCCGAGCCCACCGGGCTCAGCGACGACTGGCGGACGATCAGCGCCGTCTTCCAGAAGACGGAGGGCGGCCAGATCCTCCGCCTCGGGTACGTGACGCCGGATGGCGCCGGCCTCCAGCTGATCCAGAGCGACGTGTCGCCGGAAAAGCTGCTGCCCGCCGAGCTGACCAAGAGCGGGCGGCCGGCAGGCACGATCAAGCTCGACGGGCAGAGCTGGCAGCGCTACACGGCGCGTCCCGGCGAGCGGGCGCTGGTGCTCCTGGAGCGCGATCGGACGATCGTCATCGTGGGTGGCGCCCATGAGGAGGAGCAGCGCGAGCTGGCCACGGCCGTACGCTGAATGCCGTGACCGACCTCGGAGCCGCGTCCGTCGACGGCGAGCTGGAGAGCTTCAGCCTCGTGGAGCTGGCCGTCCTGCGCCTGCGGCGCGAGATCCTCAGCGGCCGCACCGATCCGGGTGAGCGGCTGGTCGAGGAGCAGCTCACCCGCCGCCTCGGGATCAGCCGGGCGCCGCTGCGCGAGGCACTGCGCCGGCTGGCCGAGCAGGGGCTGGTCGAGCACGTGCCACGCCGGGGTGTGCGGGTGGCCACGCTCTCCGACCGCGACGTCCAGGAGCTCTACGACGTCCGCGACGTGCTGGAGCGCCACGCGATCGCCGCCGCGCTGCCGCTGCGACGGGACGCCGACCTGGCCGGGCTGCGCGCGGCCCTCGACCAGATGCGCGAGGCGACCCGGGCCGGCGACCGGCTGCGGATCGCCGAGGCACACCGCCACTTTCACGTCGCGGTCGTGGCGCTCGCCGGAAACCGGCAGCTCAGCGCGATGTACGAGTCGGTCCTGGTCAAGCTCCAGCTTTACATGGCCCGAAACCTGAGCCGCGAGGCCGAGGTGGCCCAGCCGGAGGACGGCGTGCACCGGCACGAGCGGCTGCTGGCGGCGGCCGCGGCGGGCGACCCGGACGCGATGCTCGCCGAGCTGGCCGGCCATGGCGCCCGCTCCTACCTGGCGTAATTGCGCCGTTACCTGAGCGACTTTGGTGGGAAACGGTACGGTCGACAATCGACTGTATGCCAGGCTCAACCATCGGGCCCGTCAAGGCCGACCCCTATCTCTGGCCGTACGACGGCGCGGCTCCGGTCGCGCGCACCGCCCTGCTCTGCATCGACTGGCAGACCGACTTCTGCGGACCCGGTGGCTACGTCGACAGCATGGGCTACGACATCGCCCTCACGCGGGCCGGACTGCCCGCGACCCAGCGGCTGCTGTCGCACGTTCGCGACCTCGGCATGCTGGTCATACACACCCGCGAGGGGCACGACCCGGACCTCGCCGACCTACCGCCCAACAAGCGCTGGCGCTCAGCCCAGATCGGTGCCGAGATCGGCTCCGCCGGGCCGTGCGGGCGCATCCTCGTCAAGGGCGAGCCGGGCTGGGAGATCGTGCCCGAGGTCGCGCCGGCACCAGGCGAGGTGGTGATCGACAAGCCGGGCAAGGGCGCCTTCTACGCCACCAACCTCGACCTCGTGCTGCGTACGCACGGCATCACGCACCTCATCCTCACCGGCATCACGACCGACGTGTGCGTGCACACGACCATGCGCGAGGCCAACGACCGCGGGTACGAGTGCCTGATCCTCTCCGACTGCACCGGCGCCACCGACGCGGGCAACCACGCCGCCGCGCTGCACATGGTCACCATGCAGGGCGGCGTCTTCGGCTGCGTCGCCACCTCCGACGCGGTCATCGAGGCCACCTCGTGATCGCGGTCGAGGCGCGGCCGGGACCGTTCGCGTTCGACCCGGCCAGCACCGCCCTGCTGGTCATCGACATGCAGCGCGACTTCCTGGAGCCGGGCGGCTTCGGCGAGGCGCTCGGCAACGACGTCGGCCAGCTCCGCCGCACGATCGCACCGCTCGCGGCGCTGCTCGCCGGCTGGCGGGCGGCCGGGCTGCCGGTCATCCACACCCGCGAGGGGCACCTTCCCGACCTCTCGGACTGCCCGCCGGCCAAGCTCGCCCGGGGTGCGCCAAGCATGCGCATCGGCGACGAGGGGCCGCTGGGCCGCATCCTGGTACGCGGCGAGTACGGCCACGACATCGTGGACGAGCTCGCGCCCGCGCCGGGTGAGCCAGTCGTCGACAAGCCCGGCAAGGGCGCCTTCTACGCCACCGACCTCGGCACGCTGCTGGAGGAGCTCAAGGTGGCGAGCCTCGTCGTCACCGGCGTGACCACCGAGGTCTGCGTGCACACCACGGTCCGCGAGGCCAACGACCGCGGGTACGAGTGCCTCGTGCTCGCCGACTGCGTCGGGTCCTACTTCCCGGAGTTCCAGCGGGTGGGGCTCGACATGATCGCCGCACAGGGTGGGATCTTCGGTTGGGTCGCCGACTCGACCGACGTGCTCAGGGCTCTTCAGGAGGAGTCGTGAAACTTCCGTACTGGGTGCGCGGGGACACCAACGCTTTCTTCGGTTTCGGCGTCAACGTGCTGGTCAACGTGCTCACACTGACCGGCTTGTGCATCGGCGTCGTGCACATGGCTTCGGGCGACGTCTTCGGCACGGTGCTGCCGGCGCTCGGCGTCGCGCTCGTCTTCGGCAACATCTACTACACGTACCTGGCGCGGCGGCTGGCCCGGAAGGAGCGGCGCACGGACGTGACCGCCATGCCGTACGGGCCGAGCGTGCCGCACATGTTCATCGTGATCTTCGTGATCATGCTGCCGATCTACCTGCGCACCAATGACCCGCTGCGGGCGTGGCAGGCAGGGCTGGCATGGGCGTTCATCATCGGCGTGATCGTCCTCATTGGAGCGTTCGTCGGGCCGTACATCCGCAAGTACGCGCCGCGCGCCGCGCTGCTGGGCACGCTGGCCGGCATCTCCATCACGTTCATCTCGATGAACCCGGCCGCGCAGATGTGGGACATGGCCTGGATCGCGCTGCCGGTCTTCGCGCTGCTGCTCGTCGGCCTGCTCACCGACGTCAAGCTGCCCGGCAACATCCCGATCGGCCTCGCCGCGCTGTTGCTGGGCACCGCGATCGGCTGGATCGGCGGCGCGATGTCGGTGCCGGACGTCTCGTCGGCCGCGGGCGACATCGCCGTCGCGGTGCCGGATCTCAAGCTCGGTCTGCTCTTCGACGGGCTCGGCGACATGGCGCCGCTGCTGGCGACCGCGATCCCGCTGGGCGTCTACAACTTCACCGAGGCGATGACCAATGTGGAGAGTGCGGCGACGGCGGGCGACAACTACAACCTGCGCAGCGTGCTGCTCGCGGACGGTGCCGGCGCGGTCATCGGATCGGCGCTGGGCTCGCCCTTCCCGCCGGCCGTCTACGTTGGACACCCAGGCTGGAAGGCGGCGGGCGGCCGCACCGGCTACTCGATGGCGACCGGAGTGGTCATCGCGCTGCTCTGCTTCCTCGGCATGTTCGGGTTGCTCGGCGCGCTCTTGCCGACGCCCGCCATCGTGCCCATCCTGCTCTACATAGGACTACTGATCGGCGCGCAGGCTTTCCAGGCCACACCCCGGGCGCACGCGGCCGCGGTGGTCGCCGCGCTGATCCCCAACATCGCCTCCTGGGCGAGCGGCCAGATGGACAACGCGCTCGCCGCGGCCGGCACCTCGGCGGCACAGGTCGGCGACGAGGCGCTGGAGGGCGCCGGCGTCTTCTACCACGGCCTGCTCGTGCTGGGGCAGGGCGCGATCCTGGCGGGCCTCGTGCTCGGCGCGATCGTCGCGTTCGTCATCGACAAGCGCTTCTGGCACGCGGCTGTCTTCGCCGGCTCGGGGACGGTGCTCTCGTTCGTCGGCCTCATCCACGGCGAGAAGGTCGAGTGGAACGCCAACGGGCAGGTCGCCCTCGGCTACCTCTTCGTGGCGGTGGTATGCGTGGTGTTCGCGCTCGGCAAGGTGCCACCCCGCGAGCCCGAGCCGGACGAGGTCGGCGCCGAGGTGCCCGCACCCCGGCCAGCTCCGGACCTGGAAAAGGCCGCGGCACCGGCCGCCTGACCCACACGTGGGGCGTCGGTCGCGGGGCCCGCCGCGACCGCCGCCCCATCCCCACGAGAGGACACACGCCGCATGGAGATCAACCGGCCCGACGTGGTGGCCGAGGTCGCCGCCGCCTTCGCCGCGTACGAGGACGCTCTCGTCTCCGGCGAGCCGGACCGGATCGTCGACTTCTTCTGGCAGTCGCCGGAGACCATCCGCTTCGGCATCGCCGACCACCAGGTGGGCATCGAGGAGCAGCGGGTCTGGCGGTGGGCACAGCCGCCACTCCCGCCCGGCCGGCGGCTGAGGG
The DNA here is from genome assembly GCF_052068095.1 of Phytohabitans sp. LJ34. Lineage (NCBI taxonomy): Bacteria > Bacillati > Actinomycetota > Actinomycetes > Micromonosporales > Micromonosporaceae > Phytohabitans > Phytohabitans sp. LJ34. Next base: position 232,848 of record NZ_JBQHDG010000019.1, read on the forward strand.
AGACCCGGATCGCCACGTTCGGCGCCGACTACGCCGTGGTCAACACGCTGTTCGACTACCCCGGCGGCACCGCCGTGGGCCGGCAGTCGCAGACCTGGGTGCGCCTCCCGTCGGGCTGGCGCATCGTGGCCGCCCACGTCTCCGAGCCGGCGGCGTCGGTCGTGGGGCCAGACCGATAACCGAAGAGATTCTGAGCTACCGCGATATCCGCCGTGGTCCGGACCGCTGCTCCCGCGGCCTCACCCGTCCGCCGCTGGTCGCGCTCACCCCCGCGTTTGGTCGCGGTCACTCTTTGCCTGCGGCGGGTGCGCGGCCCGCGGTGCAGCGGTGTTTGTCCACAATGCCTGTTGCCGGACAGGCGGCGGAGATGTGAAACGGGGCTCCGTTGCTCTGAGTAACCGCCGCCGCCGTGCGCACGGCCCGAGATTCGAGATCTTGGAGAGCTTGGGCGCTATTTCAACCCTAACTGCCCTAGATCTCGACGTTCCTACCTCAGCTTGCTGACGCTGCGTCACAGACGGTGGCCGGCGAGGCCGGCCCACCCTGTGCGGGCAGGAAAATCCGTTCGAGACGAGTGGCATGGGTCCGGACCGCTGGTCCCGCGCCTCACCCGTCCGCTGCTCGTCCCGCGGCCTCACCTGTCCACTGTGGGCGCGCGGGTTGGTCTTGCACCGCGGGCCTGGCAGCGGAGGTCGGGGGTTTCGGCTCGCTCCGCGAGCCGCCGGCCTGCGCGGTCTCCGGCGGGAGCGGCGGTCCGCCGCTGACGCGGCCCGGGTAGATGTCCGGGGCTTGCTCAGTTTTCTTCGCGGGCGGCCTTCGCGGCGTCGAGGCGGGCGCGGGCGCCGTCGAGCCAGCGCTGGCAGATGTCGGCCAGCTGCTCGCCGCGCTCCCACAGCGCGAGCGACTCTTCCAGCGAACCGCCGCCGGCCTCCAGCCGCTCGACCACGCTGGCCAGCTCGGCGCGGGCCTGCTCGTAGCTCAACTGGGTGTCGCTCATGGCCGTCCTCGCTTCGCTGCGGGCGGCCACGAGGCTCCAAGCGCACTGAGTCTGATGATTCGCTCGCTCCGCTCGCTCATGGTCGGTCACCCTACGCGGGTGAGTCGGTCACCTGGGCGGACAGGTCGCCTTCGGCGAGCCGTAGCCGCAGGTCGTCGCCCTTGGCCACGTCGGAGGGTGAGCGGACGACGTGGCCGTCGGCGCGCTGGACGATGGCGTATCCGCGTTCGAGTGTCGCGGCGGGTGACAGCGCGCGCAGGCGGGCGAGGGTGTGGCGGAGGTCGCCGGCGGCCGCGGCGAGCTTGTGGTCGAGCGTGCGTGCGGTGCGGTCGCGGAGGGCGGCCACCTCGGTCGCACGCTGCTCGATCATGACCTGTGGGCGGGCCAGGACCGGGCGGGAGCGGATCGAGTCGAGGCGGTGCTGCTCGCGGTCGAGCAGGCCGGTCACCGCGCGGCCCAGCCGCTGCCGGGCGAGGCCGATGAGGCGCAGCTCCTCGGCCAGGTCGGGCACGATCCGCTTGGCGGCGTCGGTGGGCGTGGAGGCGCGCACGTCGGCGACGTAGTCGAGCAGCGGGATGTCCGTCTCGTGGCCGATCGCGCTGACCACCGGTGTGCGGCAGTCGAAGACCGCGCGGCACAGCGCCTCGTCGGAGAAGGGCAGCAGGTCTTCGACGCTCCCGCCGCCGCGCGCGATGATGATCACGTCGATCGTGTCGTCGCCGTCGAGCACTTTGAGCGCGTCGATGATCTGGGGTACGGCGGTCGGGCCCTGCACCGCGACGTTGACCACGCGAAACTCCACCGCCGGCCACCGGCGGCGGGCGTTGGTCAGCACGTCGCGCTCGGCGGCCGAGGAGCGTCCGGTGATCAGCCCGATGCGCGCCGGCAGGAATGGGGGCCGCCGCTTGCGCTCCCGCGCGAATAGTCCCTCGGCGGCCAGCAGCTTCTTCAGCTTTTCCAGGCGGGCCAGCAGCTCACCCAGCCCCACCTGGCGGATCTCGTCGGCGCGCAGGCTGAGCGTGCCCCGCGCGGCGTAGAACTCGGGCTTGGCGTGCAGGACCACCCGGGCGCCCTCGTTGAGCTCCGGGGCGCCGATGTCCAGTACATCCCGGTTTGTCGTAACAGTCAGGCTGAGGTCGGCGGACGGGTCACGCAGGGTGAGGAAGACGGTGCTCGCGCCCGGGCGCCGGCTGATCTGGGCCACCTGGCCGTCCACCCAGACCCACCCGAGCTTGGATACCCACGAGCCGATCTTCTGGCTGACCACCCGGACCGGCCAGGGCTCCTCGGGCGTGCTCTTCGGGGCTTCGGGCTGCGTCACGCAGGCCAGCCTATGTGTCGAACGGCGTAATCCGGGTCTCGACCACGGCGGGTGGGGCGGAGCGGCACGTACGATGGCCGGGTGACCGAGATCCGCAAGCGCGTGCTGCTGGCCAAGCCCCGCGGATACTGCGCCGGCGTCGACCGCGCGGTGCAGACCGTGGAGGAGGCGCTCAAGCTCTACGGGCCGCCGATCTACGTGCGCAAGCAGATCGTGCACAACAAGCACGTGGTGTCGACGCTCGAGGCCAAGGGCGCCATCTTCGTCGAGGAAAACGAGGAGGTCCCCGAGGGGGCCACCGTGATCTTCTCGGCGCACGGGGTCGCCCCGGAGGTGTACGAGCAGGCCAAGGCGCGTTCGCTCAAGGCCATCGACGCGACCTGCCCCCTGGTGACGAAGGTGCACCACGAGGCCAGGCGGTTCGCGGCCGACGACTACGACATCCTGCTCATCGGCCACGAGGGCCACGAGGAGGTCATCGGCACGGCCGGCGAGGCGCCCGCGCACGTCCAGCTCGTCGACGGCCCCGAGGGCGCCGACAAGGTGACGGTGCGTGACCCCTCGAAGGTGGTGTGGCTCTCCCAGACGACGCTCTCCGTCGACGAGACGATGGAGACCGTGGCCCGGCTCAAGCAGCGGCTGCCGTTGCTCCAGTCACCGCCCAGCGACGACATCTGCTACGCCACGCAAAACCGCCAGCACGTGGTCAAGGAGATCGCGCCGGAGTGCGACGTGGTGCTCGTCGTCGGCTCGCGCAACTCGTCCAACTCGGTGCGCCTGGTCGAGGTGGCCCTCGACGCCGGGGCGCGCGCCGGCCACCTGGTCGACTACGCGCACGAGATCGCCGACGAGTGGCTGGAGGGCGCCACCACGGTCGGCGTCACGTCGGGTGCCAGCGTGCCCGACGAGCTTGTCACGCAGGTGCTGGAGCACCTCGCCGCGCGCGGCTTCGCCGACGTCTCCGAGGTGACCACCGCGGACGAGCGGCTGATCTTCTCCCTCCCGCAGGAGCTCAAGCGCGACATGAAGGCGGCGGCCGCGTCGCGCACGGCGTGATCAAAGCTTCTCTCAAGTCGTGCCAACGACTTTGATCACGGGCGACCGCGGCCCGCTCAGTCGGAGACCAGCTCCGGCGCTTGAGGCTGGCGGGGAGCCAGCTCGACCTGGGGCGGCACGGGCAATTCGTCGTCGGAGACGCCCAGCTCGGCGAGCTTGCGGGCGCTGACAAGCACGCGCGCCTCCAGTGAGCCGACCGCCCGGTTGTACGCGCTCACCGCGCCACCCAGCGCCCCACCCAGCCGGCTCACGTGCTCGCCGAGCGTGGAAAGCCGCCCGTACAGCTCGCGGGCCAGCGTGTGCACCGCCACCGCGTTGCGGGCCAGGGCCTCCTGGCGCCACACGTACGCCACCGTGCGCAGCAGCGCCATCAGTGTGGCGGGGGTGGCGAGCACCACGTTGCGGGCGAAGGCGTGCTCCAGGAGGGTCGGGTCGCGCTGGAGCGCCGCGTCGAGAAACGGGTCGGCCGGCATGAAGAGCACCACGAACTCGGGCGTCTGCTCGAACGCCGACCAGTACGACTTTGCCGCCAGCGCGTCGACGTGGCCGCGCAGGTGGCGCGCGTGCTGGTCGAGGTGGGTGTCGCGGCCGCGCTCGTCGCGCGACTCCATGGCCGCCAGGTAGGCCTCGAAGGGCGCCTTGGCGTCGACCACCACGGACCGTCCACCGTGGAGCTTGACGACCAGGTCGGGGCGGACACCCTGGATGTCGTTGGCGGCCGTGACCTGCTCGGCGAAGTCGCAGTGCTCCAGCATGCCGGCCGCCTCGACGATGCGCCGCAGCTGGTGCTCGCCCCACCGCCCGCGGACCTGCGGCGCCCGCAGCGCGGCCACGAGCTGCTTGGTCTCGGTGCGCAGCTCGCCGGAGACCGTGGACATCGAGCGCACCTGCTCGCGCAGCTCCGCGTAGGCGTCGACGCGCTCCCGCTCCAGCTCGGCCACCCGCAGCTCATAGCGGCGCAGCGTCTCGTGCAGCGGCGCCACCGCCCGCGCGACCGCCTCCTGCGACTGGGCCGTGGCCTCATAGGACAGTGCGCGCATCGACTGCTCCAGCCGCTCTTCACCCTCGCGGGTGGCGTGCAGCGTGGCGTCGAGGCGGGCGATCTCCGCGCCGGCCCTGGCCCGCGCGGCCAGCCACCCCACGGCGCCCCCGGCGGCCAGACACACGATCACCACACCAAGCGTCGAAATGTCCACGTCCGTGAGCTTGCCAAACGAGTACGACGAATTCGGCCGGGTACCGTCGTGACATGGAGTGGTTCTTGCTGGTCGTGCTCGTCGTGCTGATCGCCGGCGGCGCGTTCTGGCTGCGCCGGGCGAGCGCGGCACGGCACGCCCGGGAGCTGGGCGACGCGCGGGCCGAGGCACAGCGGTGGTACGAGCGGCTGGGTGGCCAGGTCATGAACCTGCACGGCGACGAGCCGGCAGTCCGGCAGGCGCTGGTCGACGCGGGTGAGCGGTACACGGCCGCGGGCAGCCAGCTCGAGCAGGCGCGCACGGTGCGGCAGTTCGCGCTGGCCCGGGAGACCTCGCTCGAAGGGCTCGCGTACGCGCGGGCGGCACGGGTGGCGCTCGGGCTGGACCCGGGCCCCGACCTGCCGCCACTGGCCGCCGCGCAGGGCGCCGGGCAGCTGACCGTGGAGCGCGAGGTCGACGTGCGGGGCCAGCACTTCAAGGCGGGGCCGCGGCCGGGCGACGACACGCCGTACTACTACCCGGGTGGGCGGGTGCAGGGCCGTCCGGTGCCGGCCGGCTGGTACTCGCAGCCGTGGTGGAAGCCGGCCCTGGCCGGTGCCGCCGGCGCGATCGGCGGCCTGCTGATCTTCGACGCGCTCTTCTCGCCGGCCTTCGCCGACCCCGGCTACGCCGAGGGCGACGGCATGGACGCCGACGCCGATGGGGGCGACGGTGGCGACGCGGGCGGCGACTACGGAGGCGACTACGGCGGCGGCGACTGGGGCGGCGACGCCGGCTTCGGTGGCGGCGACTTCGGCGGCGGCGACTTCTAAGGCGGCGCCGGGCCGGGCGTGTGGCGGGTCGCCCCTGGATCGACGGGACAGGGGCAGGGCAGCCGGAGCGGCCAGGGTAGGGCTAGCTGGATGGTGTTCGCACCACTGGCGGGGCAGAGTTCTTTAGCGTGAGTGTTGACACGCATTCGAGGGTGGGGAGCCAGGCGGTGGCGGTCCGGCCGGTGCGAGCCTGGTGGTTCGCGGCCGCTGCGGTGGCGTTCGGTGCGGCAGCGGTGACGGCGATCGCGCAGGCCACAGGGCACTTCCACTGGTGGGCCGGCTTCGTGCTGATCCCTGGCGCTTTCATCGCGGCGGCCGGCGCGCCGCTGCTGACCCGCGGCGGCGGCCGGGCCATGACGGGCTACCTGGTTGCCTGGGTAGGCGTGATCGTCTTCACGGTCGGCGCGATGCTGATGTTCGGCGTCATGACCGAGGGCTGGCCGGTGATGATCATGCTGCCGACGCTGGCGGTCGCCGGCACGTACATCTGGCGCCCGGACCACCCCCTCGCGAGGGCGTTCCACCGCACGGTCGCGACTCTCGCGCTCTGCGGCACCACGCTCGGCGTGATCTTCCTGCTCATGAATACCGACGTCGTCGACTTCGGCGACACCGACTGGTGGGGCGGCTTCATGATGGCGGCCGCGGTGGCCGTCGCGCTCAACGGGCTGGCGCTGCTCCGCCATCAGATCGAGTACCGGCTCCAGGCCGTCACGCTCGCGGTCTTTCCCGCACTGATCGTGTTCCTGCTCGGCCTGAGGTTCATCCGCGGCGACTGGCCGACCGACTTCTGAGCGTGGCCTGACGATTTGAGCTACCGCGACGCCCGTTCCCGCGGGCACCGCTCCCGGCCGGCGGCTCGCAGAGCGAGCCGAAATCCCCGCCGTCCACTGCTAGCTCCGCGGGACAAGCCCCGGGGGCGAAACCTTCGCCGCCACCGATGATCGTTCGCCCGATACCCGCACTCTTCCCGGCGTGTCGTGTGGTTTCCGGGCGAACGATCATAGCGCCGCCCACATGCTGAGCCACATCCGCAGGTCCGCCCCGACGGGCTTGCGGCGCGGACCTGGCAGCGCGGGTCGGGGATCTCGGCGAGCGCCAGCTCGCCGCCGACCCGCGCGGTCT
>NZ_JBQHDG010000020.1:0-237502 GCF_052068095.1 Phytohabitans sp. LJ34
CTGGGTGCCCGGCTGACCGAGCTCTCCAAGGAGCAGGCCTCGTACCTGGGCGTGCCGATCGAGGGCCCCTACAAGCCGGACCACTACCGCTACTGAGCTACGGCATCTGAGATCGGGTCGGCTTTTCAGCCGGCCCGATTTCGGTTTTTGGGCGATCAGCCGGCCCGGCTTCGGGTGTGGGGCGGGTCAGCCGGCCCGGTTTCGGTTTTTGGGGCGGACCCAGGTCCAGACGCAGTAGACCAGCCAGGTGACCGCGACCGCGGTGGCCAGGAAGCTGAGGTGCATCGCGTCGAGGAGGAGGACGACAGCCAGCACGGCGAGCCAGGGGAGCAGCACCTTCACCCCGGCAACGCTACTGGCTGGGGGTGTCCGCGGGACAGACAAGGAGCGGCGGGCCGGTGTTTGCCGCCACCGGGCCCGCCGTCCAGTCCCTGCGTCTCGATCAGAGCATGTGTTGGGCCTGTGGACCCACTACCTGTACAAGTTCTGACTCGAGCACTCGGAGCCACCGCCGCTGGACGCTACGCAGCGTCGTGACGATCGGGCGGCTGGGTGTCTCGTCGACCGGGATCAGCACCGCGTGGTCGCCAGGGAGAACCATCAGCCAGGCGACCACACGCCCGCCCGCGCCATCCTCGCCACGCTGGTAGAGCGCGAAAAGGGTCGGCTTTTCATCGACGAACACCAAGCCGAGTCGCAGCTGCCAGGGCAGCTCAGGAAGCTCGGGGACCAACGTCTGCTCGTCCAACACGGCTGCCTCCCACGGTCTCGACCCGACTTGGTGGCTGCTCGTCGACTTCGTTGTCGCGGTACATCCCCAGAGTGCATGGCGCGCGTCACAGATGCAAGTGCATCTGATGCCATCTTGTTGCAACCTCGCAGCTCAACTTGCGTGTACGGTATGCACGATGGCAGTGAAGCCAAGCCCGACCACACTGCGACGGCAATTGGGCGCCGAGTTGCGCCGCTTACGCGCCGACCGCACGGTGGCGGACGTGGCCGCTGAGCTCGGCTGGTCAGAATCCAAGCTGAGCCGCATCGAGACCGCCCATACGGGCGTCCGGCCCAAAGACCTGGACCGGCTGCTCGAGGCGTACGCCGTCGCCGAGGACGCCCGAGTACGAATCCGGGCGCTCGCGGGGCAGTCCCGGCAGCGCGCGTGGTGGGAGGCTTACGGTGACGTGCTCCCCAACGCCTACGAGACGTACATCGGCTTCGAAGCCGAAGCGGTCGCCATCTACAACTACGAGGCACAGATAGTGCCCGGGTTGTTGCAGACCGCGGAGTACGCGAGCGCCGTCATCCAGGCGGATGGCATCTACGAAGAGGACGAGGTGCACGGCCAGCGGGTGGCTGTGCGGATGGCACGTCAGGCTGTGCTGACGCGCGATCCGCCACCCAAGCTTTCCGTGATCCTCGACGAGGCGGTCCTGCGCCGTCAGATCGGCGGGCCGGACGTCATGCGCCGCCAGCTCGGCAGCCTGGCGGAGGCCAACGAGCGCAAGATGGTCACGGTCCAGGTCCTCCCCTTCTCGACCGGTGCCCACCGTGCCTTGGCGGGATCGTTCATCATCCTCGAATTCGGCCGGGACGGAGAGCATCCGCTCGTCTACAGCGAAGGCATGACCGGCGGCGTCTTCCGCAGCCGCGCGGACGAGCTCCGGAGCTACTGGATGAGCTTCGAGTCGCTTCGCGCCACCGCGCTCAGCCCGAGGAAGTCGGTCGACTTCATCCACTCGGTCGCGCAGGGCGAAGCCTGATCAACCAACATTCCGAGAGAGGAAGTACCGGGGAGATGTTCCCTGCGTCCAACGACGAAGGGCTGCTCTGGTTCAAGAGCAGCCGCAGCGCGGGCAATGGTGCCTGCGTCGAGGTGGCTTTGGCGGGGTCCGACGCGATCGCGATGCGCGACTCCAAGGATCCGCGTGGCCCCGTCCTACGCTTCTCTGCCGCTTCCTGGCAGCGCTTCGTGGCTGATGTTCGAGTGGGGGAGTTCGACCAGCCGCGGTCCTGAGGTAGACAGACACATTCAGGGCGGTCCCTTTCGGGTCCGCCCTGATGCATTCCCGCGGCCTGTAAAGGGTCTTCAGCGGCCTCTTCGCCTCTGGCCTCTGAGGCCGAGCGCTCTTCGCCCCATGATCAGTCGGGTGTGGCGCGGCGCAGCGTGCTGGCCACCGGCGGGCGGCGCATGCCGGTCCAGTCGGGCTGCTCGGCGGTGGGGCCCAGCCACGGCGGCCTCGGCCAGGCGTGGCTCGGCCAGTCTTGCGGCGCGCCGGGCGGCACCGGCACCGGCGGGCGGGTCATCGACGTCGCCGGGCGCGACGGCATCGCGAGGCCCGGCCAGAGCGCCGCGGTGGCCGCGCGGGCACGGGCGAGGCGGTGGGCGGCCCGGCGGTGGCGCTCGGCGAGCACGGCCGCCAGGTAGGCCCAGCCCGGCACGCCCGGCGGAGGCGGCGGCGTGGTCTTGGCCAGGATCTCTCCGGCGAGCGACTGCCCCAGCCGGCTCCGCTCCGGCTCGGAGAGGCCATGCCCGCGGGCGAGGAAGTGGCGCACGGCCAGCGCGAGGTCGTCGTCGAGCCCGGTCAGGTCGAGGGTGGCCGCCCAGGCCGCCAGCGGCGGCGGCATGCCGGGCACCCAACCCCACGAGGCCGGCGTGCGCTCGTGGATCACCATCGTGCCCGCGGCGAGGTCGCCCAGGCGCTTGCCGCGCGGGTTGGCGAGCATCGTGGCGAGGCTGGCGACCCAGGTGACCAGCGGCAACACCAGGCCGGGCCACTCCACCGCGACGCCGACCAGGCTGCGGGTCAGCGCGTGGCGGAAGCGCACCGGCCCGCCGTCGTCGCGGACCACCCGGAGGCCGACCGCGAACTTTCCGACGGTGCGGCCGCCGGTGAGCGTCTCGCAAAGTGTCGGGTAACCCACGAGCACCAGTACGGCACCCACGGTGAAGAGGGCGCCCTCCAGGGCGGCGTCGACCGGCGCGCTGGACAGCACCACCGCCACGATGATCAGCAGGGCGACCGCGAGCACGAGCTGGACGGCGATGTCGACAAGCAGCGCGAGGACCCGGGAACCGACCCGGGCCACGCGTACCTCCAGCTCGACCGCCTCACCGCTGACGAGTACGCCGGCGGGGGCGTGGACTTGCGCGGTCACCCGACAAGTGAACACCATGTCGGGCGTGGACCTCGACGCGTACGTCGCCGAGCACGACGCCGAGTGGCGGAGGCTCGAGCAGCTTTCCCGCGGCCGGCGGCTGACCGCGGCCGAGGTCGACGAGCTTGTGGCGCTCTACCAGCGGGCCGCCACGCACCTGTCGGTCGTACGCAGCCGCTCGCCCGACCCGGCGCTCGTCGCGCGGCTGTCCCGGCTCGTCCTGGCCGCCCGCGCCACGATCACCGGCGGCAGCCGACTCTCCTGGCGGGAGGTCGGCCGCTTCTTCACCGAGGGCTTCCCGCTCGCCGTCTACCGGGCGTGGCCGTGGTGGTCCGGGGTCGCGGTGGCGTTCACGGTGCTGACCGGCTTTCTCATGTGGTGGGTGGCCGGACATCCGGAGAGCGCGGCCGCGTTCATCGGCGAGGAGGCCGCCGAAGACCTCGTCGCGTCGGAGTTCGCCGGCTACTACACCGAGTTCCTCCCGTCCACGTTCGCGTTTCACCTGTGGACCCACAACGCCTGGCTGGCGGCTCAGTGCCTCGCCTCGGGCGTGCTGATCGTGCCGGTCCTCTGGCTGCTGTGGAACAACGCGCTCAACCTCGGCGTGGTCGGTGGCGTGATGATCTCGTACGGCCGCGGTGACCTCTTCTTCAGCCTGATCACGCCGCACGGCCTGCTGGAGCTGACCGGCATCTACGTGGCGGCCGGCGTCGGCCTCCGGATCGGCTGGTCCTGGATCGCGCCCGGCCCCCACCGCACCCGCGGCCGCGCGGTGGTCGAAGCGGCCCGAGACGGCATGCTCGTCGCCGTCGGTCTCGTCGGTCTCTTCGCGGTGTCGGCGGTGATCGAAGCGTTCGTGACACCGTCGCCGCTGCCCACGGTCTTCCGCATCGGCATCGGCGCGGCGGTCTGGCTGGCGTTCCTCGGCTACGTAGTCATCCTGGGCAGCGCCGCGGCGGCCAAGGCCCGTGCGCAGTCTCAGTGACCGACCACCCAGACCCAGATTCGAGCTACCGCGACGTCCGTCGTGGTCCAGACCGCTGCTCCCGCGGCCGCACCCGTCCGCCGCTGGTCGCGCTCACCCCTGCGCGCAAGCGGCGGGAGGAGAATGAGGGCAGGCGGATTGAGCTCGCGCCAGGCGGTGGCCGACGTTTGTCCACAATGCCCGTTGCCGGATCGGCAATCTGGGAAAGCAACCGGGGTTTCGTCGCCGTGAGCGGCGCGATGGCGGAGGTAGGCCCCCGAAGACCGCCAACGGGGCTTGTCCCGCGGACCTGGCAGCGGACGGCCGGGGATCTCGGCTCGGTCTGCGAGCCGCCGGCCGGGAGCGGTGCCCGCGGGAGCATACGGTCTGCCGCTGACGCGGACACGGGCAAATATGCCTCGAAGAAACGCCACCACGGACCGCGACGCTGACTCCAAAGGCTTTTTACAGCTTTCCGGCCTGCTTGAGGGCTAGGTAGGTGTCGGCGACCCGGGAGGCGAACGCGTCGACCGGGGCGTCGAGCACCTCGACACCGTGCCGGCTGAGCGCCGAGCGCACCCGGTCGCGCTCGCCGAGCGTGCGCAGCGCGGCGGCCGCCAGGTAGGGGTCTCCCTGGGCCTCGGCCAGCAGCGGGTCGTGTACCGCCGCCACGAGCACCTTGTGTCGGGTGGCCAGCCGGGGCAGCACCGGCAGGAGGCCGTCGCCGAGTGCGCCCGGCTCCAGGGCGGTGAAGAGCACCACCAGCGCGCGCTTGCGCTCCCGCCGCAGCACCTCGCCGACCACCAGCTCGAAATCGGTCTCTACAAGGGACGGTTGGAGCGGCGCGAGGGCGTTGACGAGCCGGGGCAGCAGCACGTGCCGGCCGCCGGAGGCGGACGCCCGTACGGCCGTGTCGACCGCGAGCAGGTCGACCTGGTCGCCGGCGCGGAGGGCGAGCGCGGCGAGCAGCAGGGCGGCGTCGATGGCCGCGTCGAGCCGCGGCTCGGCACCGGCGAGCACAGCCGAGGTGCGGCCCGTGTCGAGTACGCACACCACCCGCCGGTCGCGCTCGGGCCGCCAGGTGCGCACGAGCACATCCGAGCGGCGCGCGCTGGCCCGCCAGTCGATCGAGCGCACGTCGTCGCCGATCACGTACTCGCGCAGTACGTCGAACTCGGTGCCCTGGCCCCGCCCGCGGGTGACCGTGGCGCCTTCGAGCGTGCGCAGGCGGGCGGTCTTCTCCGGCAGGAAGCGCCGCGAGTCGAAGCGGGGCAGCACCCGGAGCGTCCACTGTGGCGTCTCGGGGCGGCCGGCGCGCTGGCGGAAGGCGAGCCGCATCGGCCCGTACGAGCGGAGGGTCAGCCGGACCGCCGGCCGGTCGCCACGACGGGTCGGGGTCAGCGAGGTCTCGACCGTCACCGCGCTGCCCGGCTCCACCACGACCCGGTGCACCGAAGGACTTGCGCCGGCCGAGGGCACCCACGAGTCACGGATGTCGGCGTGCAGCACCCGCGGCGAACGGTTGGCCACGCGCAGCGACACCGTCGCAGTCTCGCCGGAGCGCACGGTGCGCGCGCCGTCGCGGGTGAGCTCGATCTCCCGCAGCGGGGCGGCGAGCGCGAGGTCCATCGTGGACAGCACCAGCACCGCGCCGGCGAGCACCGCCAGCCCCAGCCACGGCGACGGCCACAGCGGCAGCGTGGCCGAGGTGAGGGCCAGCAGGAGGGCGGCGCGGCCGGTGACCATCAGCGCGGCGTCGGCACGGTCGCGAGCACCGAGTCGAGTACCGAGTCGGCGGTCACGCCTTCCAGTTCGGCCTCGGGGCGCAGCCGCACGCGGTGCCGGAGCGTCGCGCGGGCGACCGCCTTGATGTCGTCCGGGGTGACGTAGTCGCGCCCGGCCAGCCAGGCCCAGGCCTTCGCGGTGATCAGCAGCGCGGTGCCGCCGCGCGGCGAGGCGCCGAGCTCCAGCGAAGGTGAGGTGCGGGTGGCCCGGCAGAGGTCCACGATGTACGCGAGCACCTGCTCGGCCACCCCCACCCGCTGCATGCTCGCCCGGCCGGCGGCCAGGTCGGTGGCGGTGGCGACCCGCTGCACGCCGGCCGCCTTGAGGTCACGTGGGTCGAAGCCGGCGTGGTGCGCGCGCAGCACCCCGATCTCCTCCTCCCGCGCCGGCAGCGGCACGGTCAGCTTGAGGAGGAACCGGTCGAGCTGGGCCTCCGGCAAGGGGTACGTGCCCTCGTACTCGATCGGGTTCTGGGTGGCCGCCACGATGAACGGCTCGGGCAGCGGCCGGGGGATGCCCTCGACGGAGACCTGGCGCTCCTCCATCACCTCCAGCAGCGCGGACTGGGTCTTCGGCGGGGTGCGGTTGATCTCGTCCGCGAGCAGGAGGTTGGTGAAGACCGGCCCGGTGCGAAACTCGAAGACCGCGCTGCGCGGGTCGTAGACCGGTGAGCCGGTGACGTCGCCCGGCATGAGGTCGGGCGTGAACTGGAGCCGCTTGGCATCCAGGTCCAGCGCCGCGGCGATCGTGCGCACGAGGAGCGTCTTGGCGACACCGGGCACGCCCTCCAGCAGCACGTGGCCCCGGCACAGCAGGGCGATCACCAGGCCGGTGACGATGGCGTCCTGGCCGACCACGGCCTTGGCCACCTCGGTGCGCAGCCGGTGCAGGGCGGCGCGGGCATCGTCGGATCCCGCGGGAAGGGTCACCGTGCTCTCCTTACGGCTTCGACCAGTGCGTCCAGGTCGGCCTGGAGGCGCCGCAGGTCATCGTCGCTCTCGGGGGTGGGGCCGTCGAGCAGGCCCTCGATCAGCTCCGGGTCTCGCCCGGTCGCCGCGGCGGCGGCGTCCACAAGCGACACTTCGGGCGTGGGGTTGAGCAGCTGCGCGAGCCGGTCTCGGGCCGCCGCCCGCAGCATGTCAGCGGTGGGCCCGCGGGCCTTGGCCCGGCGGTAGAGCCGGCCCCGGCCGTGTACGGTCTCCGCCGCCCGCACCGTCACCGGCAGCGGCTCGGTCACCGGCGGGCCGAGCCGGCGCGCCCGCCACAGCGCGAGCAGCACCACGGCCAGCGCCAGCTGGATCAGCAGTGCCCAGAACCATGGCGGAAACGCGTCCCACAAGGGGTTTTCGTCGTCCACATCGGAGGCTGACGGGTCTCCCGACGACTCCTCGCCGTCCGGACCGCCGGAGCCGTCGCCCTCCCCGGAGGTGCCGTCACCGGAGCCGTCGCCTTCCCCTTCGCCCTCGCCGTAGCCGCTCTCACTCGGGTCAGGGCCGAGCGAGGGCGGTGCGCCGCTGGACGAGCCGGGCTCGTCGGCGACGCCGGGCGGCGGCTCCAGCTTGTGCACGTCGAGCCAGACCACCCGGGAACGGGCGGCGAGCAGGCCGGTGGCGAGCGCCTCGTTGCCGTGCTCGCCGATCCGGTCGTTGCGGAACGGGTCGCTCGCGCCGATCACCACGAGGTCGGCCCGCTGCCAGGGCAGCCGTACGACGCCGGCGCCGTAGCAGCGGATGCCCTCGCCCTGGTACCGCTGGCGCAGCGCCGCCGCCCGGCCGGCCGTGCGCGCCTCCTCGACCGGGCAGTCGGGCAGCACCGCCTGGGCCGCCCAGCGCCGCCCGCCCGGGCTGAGCGGGATCCCGGCGCTGTCGAGCGCCTGGCGGGCCGGGTCGACGAGCACGATGCGCGTGGTGGGCGGCATCAGCCGCAGCATCGCGAGGTAGTCGGGGTGCACCACCCGCGGCACCGGCACGAAGAGGGTCGCGTCGCCGTCGTACGCCGCGACGAGCGCGTCCGACGTGCGGGTCATCCGCTGTACCTGTACGCCCCGCGCCGCCAGCGCCCGCGCGAGCCGCTGCCCACCGATGCCGTCCGCGCTCGCCGGGCTGAGGAACGCGGGGTCGCTCGGGTCCGGCTCGTTCACCGCGTACGCCACACCGGTCACCGCGAAGACGAGCCCCACCACGCCCAACGGGATCGCGAACCGGTGCCATCGCCTCATGAGAGCGCCCGGTGTAGCTGGTCGGACAGCTCGCGCATCCGCTGGTCGTGCTGCGCGCCGGCGGGGCGCTCGCCGTACCAGACCTCGGAGAAGACGCCGCCCGCGGCCCGCAGCGGCGCGTCGACGACCGGCCGGGCTCGACCGGCCGCGCCGGCCAGCTCGGATACCGTCCACCCTGGACGGTGCTCGACCACCTGCCGGTCGACGAGCTCGCGCACCATGGCGCGGAGCCGCTCGCGGACCGCCTCGGCATACCGGCCCTGGGCGGCGAGCCGGTCGGCCAGCGAGACGAACGCGGCCGCCGGGAGGTCGGGCAGCTCGTCGCCGCTCGTGTCTAGCACCGGCCGCACCGGCTCCTGGACGTCCCGCTTGCGGCGGCGGAACGGCCAGTGGAAGCGGGGCCGGCGGAGGCGGGGCATCCGCAGGCGCGGAAACCGGCGCGGCACCCAGCGCGGCCACCAGTACCAGCCGGCACCGGCGAGGGCCGCCGCCAGCAACAGGGCCAGCGCGGCCAGCGGCAGCGGGACCACGTCACCGAACGCCGCGACCCCCTCGGTCCACCAGCGGCTCACCGCGCCACTCCCAGCAGGGCCGGGGTGACCTGGCCGCGGCGTCCGGCCCGGGAGAGCAGGATGTCGAGGCCCTCGGTGCGCATCCGGGTCTCCAGGTGCAGCACCGCGTCGAGGCAGGCCAGCGTCGGGTAGGCCACGGTGTTGACCAGCAGCCAGGCCAGCGCGCTCATCGGTGCGGTCCACTCCGCGCCGCCGAGGCTGAGCGCGTCGAGGGCGGCGTAGGCGCCCAGACCCAGGGCCACCCGGATGGCCAGCCAGGCCACGTAGCCGAGGACGCGGATGCTGGCGGCGCGCAGGCCCGCCCGGCACGCCAGCCTCGCGGAGCGCCACAGCGCCCGACCGGGTCCGAGCCGGTCGAGTACGACGACGGGAGCGGCGAGCCCGAGCAGCCCGTACACGAGGAACCAGGCCGGACCGGCGATGGCGGCGACGAACATCGTGGCACCGACCACGACGGCGACCACCGCCACCGCCCCGAAGCGGCCACCGGCGGGTCGCAGGAGCTGGCGGGCCGGCGGCCGCTGCCCGAGCAGGTCGGCGCCGGCGGCCCGGGCGGTCAGCCCACCCAGCAACGCGATGATCGTGACCTCGGTGGCCGCGCCGGCGGCGAGCAGCACCCAGAAGATCTCCAGGTGGCGCAGCTCGGGGAAGTCGGGCAGGTAGGCCGGGGGCTGTGCGTCGGCGGCCAGGCGCAGCGGGGCGAGCAGCGCCTGCTCGACCGCCGCCAGCACCGCCGCCACGGGCAGTAACGCCCGCCCGTTCGCGCGCAGCAGCGACACCGCGGCGTCGAGCAGCTCGCCGACGGTGAGCGGGCGCAGCGGCAGCAGCACTGCGCCATCCTGGCACGGGTCCGCTAACCGGTCGAACCCGTGCGGTCTCCGCTGCTAGATCGCCCGATTTGTCATAACCCCTGGTGAGGGCGGTCCCATGGATCGGACGCGAGGTGGAATATTGAACGCATGAGGGCACGGGTACTGGTTGTCGACGACGATCCTGCGCTGGCCGAGATGCTCGGCATCGTCCTGCGCAGCGAGGGCTTTTTGCCGTCTTTCGTCGCCGACGGTGAGCGGGCGCTGGCCGCCTTCCGGGAAAACCGGCCAGACATCGTGCTGCTCGACCTCATGCTGCCCGGGATGAGCGGCATCGACGTGTGCCGGTCGATCCGCGGCGAGTCCGGCATCCCGATCGTGATGCTCACGGCCAAGAGCGACACCGTCGACGTGGTGCTCGGCCTGGAGTCGGGCGCCGACGACTACGTGGTCAAGCCGTTCAAGCCCAAGGAGCTCGTGGCCCGGATGCGGGCCCGGCTCCGCCGGGGCGAGGATGCCGCCCCCGAGCTGCTGACCATCGGGCCGCCGGGCAACCAGATCACGATCGACGTGCCGGCCCACACGGTCAGCCGCGACGGCGACGAGGTCAAGCTGACGCCGCTGGAGTTCGACCTGCTGGTGGCCCTGGCCCGCAAGCCGCGCCAGGTGTTCACCCGCGAGGTGCTGCTGGAGCAGGTCTGGGGCTACCGCCACGCGGCCGACACCCGCCTCGTCAACGTGCACGTGCAGCGCCTGCGCGCCAAGATCGAGCCTGACCCGGAGCGTCCGGAGATCATCCTGACCGTGCGAGGCGTGGGCTACAAGGCGGGCACCGGATAGCCTGGTTTCGCCGTGGCTAGTGATGTACGTTCCGTAGCCGCGCTGGGTGCGCGGGCGCTGGCGGCTGCCCACGACCTGTGGCGCCGCGCGGCCCGCCGGGGTGCGGTGGTGGCCGCGCCCCTGCACAACACCTGGCGGCGCTCGCTGCACTTCCGGGTCGTGGCGATCACGCTGGTCGCCTCCAGCCTGCTGGTCGGCGCGTTCGCCTACCTGGTGGCCACGCAGAGCACCAAGATCCTGCTCGACCGCACGCAGAGCGCCGCGCGGACGCAGCTGGAGGCCGACGCCGAGTACGCGGGTGAGCAGCTGAGCATCTTCAACAACGCGTACGACCCGAAGGTGCAGACCACCCTCTTCCAGATCGCCACCAACCTCTCCCGGGGCGACCCGGAGCAGGGCGG
Organism: Phytohabitans sp. LJ34; assembly: GCF_052068095.1. Taxonomy (NCBI): domain Bacteria; kingdom Bacillati; phylum Actinomycetota; class Actinomycetes; order Micromonosporales; family Micromonosporaceae; genus Phytohabitans; species Phytohabitans sp. LJ34. The sequence goes on from NZ_JBQHDG010000020.1 coordinate 10,746, forward strand.
CGCGATCGTCGCGTTGACCGCTCGCGAGCAGCCCAACCTCAAGCCGGTGCAGGTCACCCCGGTCATCAGTGCCGAGCTCCAGCGCGGGGTGGCGGTCGACGGCCGGGTCAAGTACCAGATCCGCACCCACGACTTCGGCGCCGGCCCGACCAAATATCTCGTCTCCGGCACGCCGGTGCCGACCGGCTTCGGGCAGGTCGAGCTCTACTACATGGTCCCGCTGTCGACCGAAAACCAGACGGCCGTGCAGATCCGCACGATGGTGCTGCTGACCGGCGTGGCGCTGGTGATCCTGCTCGGCGTGCTCTCCGCGCTGGTGACCCGGCTGGTGGTGCGGCCCGTCCGGGTGGCCGCGCGCACCGCCCAGCGCCTCTCCGCCGGCCTGCTCGACCAGCGCATGGCCGTGCACGGGGAAGACGACCTTGCCCTGCTCGCCGCGTCGTTCAACCAGATGGCGACCAACCTCCAGCGCCAGATCGTGCGTCTGGAGGAGATGTCCCGGCTTCAGCGGCGCTTCACCTCGGACGTTTCGCACGAGCTGCGCACGCCGCTGACCACCGTGCGGATGGCAGCCGACCTGATCTTCACGGAACGCGACGAGTTCGACCCGGCGGTCGCCCGCGCGGCCGAGCTTCTCCAGGCCGAGCTCGACCGGTTCGAGAGCCTGCTCACCGACCTGCTGGAGATCAGCCGTTTCGACGCCGGGTTCGCGATGCTCGACGCCGAGCCCACCGACCTCGTGCCGGTGGTGCGCCGCGTGGTCGACCGGCTGGAGAGCCTGAGCGAGCGCTGCGGCGTGCGGGTCGAGCTGACCATGCCGGAGACGCCGGTGATCGCCGAGGTGGATCCGCGCCGGGTGGAGCGGATCCTGCGCAACCTCGTCGGCAACGCGGTGGAGCACGGCGAGGGGCGCCCGGTCTCGATCGCGCTCGGCGTCGACGAGTCCGCCGTGGCGGTGACCGTGCGAGACCACGGCATCGGGCTGCGCCCCAGCGAGGAAAAGCTGGTGTTCAACCGGTTCTGGCGGGCCGACCCGTCACGGGCGCGGCAGACCGGTGGCACCGGGCTCGGCCTCTCGATCAGCCTGGAAGACGCACGGCTGCACGGCGGGTGGCTGGAGGCCTGGGGCGCCCCGGGCCAGGGCGCTCAGTTCCGCCTCACCCTCCCGGTGCGGGCCGGCGACCGGCTGACCTCGTCACCGCTGCGGCTCGTTCCGCCGGACGCCGTGCCCGGACACGCGGTGGATGCCCGGCCCACCAATTCCACGCTGGAGGTGACCGCGTGAGGCGCCGCACGGTCCTGGCCGCCGCGGCCGTGGCGGCGGTGGCGATCGGCGTGGCCGGGTGCGGGATACCGGACGAGACACAGGTGCGGGACATCGGCGCCGGTCCGGCTCCCGGGTTCGCCACCGGCGGCACCCCGGGCCAGGGCCCGCCCAGCCGAGACAACGCGACCACCAAGGAGGGCTTCGTCACCGACTTCCTGGCGGCGGTGGCCGGTGACCCGAAGAAGACGAAGCCGACCGATCGGATCCGGCGCTACGTGACCGAGAGCGCCCAGGATCAGGTCAAGGAGCGCGAAGACGCCGTCATCAACGTGGTGCGCCGGCAAGGGGAGCCCGTGTTCGCCAAGCAGAAAGACGGCACCTGGCGGGTCACGCTCAAGGTGGACCAGATCGGCGTGCTCAGCGAAGTGGGCTCGGTCGATCCGGCGGTGCTTCCCGCCGGGCAGCACACGTACACCTTCTACATCGGCGGCACGGAGGGCAAGACCGACTGGTTCGTCACGAAGCCCCCGCAGGACCTGCTGTTGAGCACCGAGGCGCTGCGCGACTACTACCTCCAGCGGACGATCTACTTCTGGAACAAGGACCGGACCGCACTGGTGCCCGACAACCGGTACATGCCCAGCGAGCTGGAGGAGGGCCAGCAGCCCACCGAGATCGTGCGGTGGCTGACCACCGGTCCGTCGGCTTGGATCAAGCAGTCGGTCAGCCCACTCAACCTGGGCAGCCAGGGCAACCAGAACGTGCCGTACCCGAGCGAGCGGCTCGAGGTCGGGCTCAACGCCGAGGCGGCCGAGCAGCCGATGCCCGCCATGAAGGACGTCGACGTGCTCGACCAGCTGGGCAAGCAGCTGATGTGGTCGCTGCGGCCATATCTCAGCGCGGGTCTGGAGCTGCGGGTCGAGGGGCAGGGGCCGCGCACGTTCGAGCCGGACGCCGCGTTCTTCGCGGTCAACCCGGCGCACCGGCGGTCCAATGCGCCCGGCCAGGAAGCCGTTCCGCAGCGGTTCGCGCTGTACCAGGGCAAGATCTACCGGCTCAAGGGTTCGGCGGGCGGCGGCACGGACCCGTTGCCGCAGCTGCTTCTCGAGCAGGGCGTCAACGAAGGGCTCGACTCCGCCACGCTGGCCCAGGAGACCGGCGACGACGGCGTGCAGACGGCAGCGGCACTCGTGTCGCGGCAGGGCCAGCAGTTTCGGCTGCGTGTGGGCGACGGCACCAACCCGTTCACCAAGAGCGGGCCGTACGCGGAGATGAGCCGGCCGGTCCTGCTCAAGATGCCGATGGACGCGGGGCTCGTCGTGATCAACAAGCGCCTCTACCGGTTCACCCTGGACGGCGGTGTGCTGGAGCAGGTGCCCGTGGCCAAGCTCGACGGGACGATCACCGATGTCGCCGCCGCACCGGACGGCAGGCGGATCGCGCTTGTCGCCGGGGGAAAGGTGTACGTCGCGGGCCTCGCGCGCGGCAGGCAGATCGAGCTCGCCAGCGAGGCAAGGGTGGTGCCGACCCGGGTCCGTGACGCGACCGCGGTCGACTGGGGCGAGGAGACGTGGCTCGTCGTCGCCGGCACGGTCGACCTCAAGCCGGCGGTGTGGCACGTGACGGCCGACGGCGCGATCGAAAACCAGCACACCGAGGACGCCGGGGGCAGGATCAACCACCTGGTGGCGTACCCCGTCGATCCGGTCGTCGGCGGCCCGGCCCAGGCCCTGATGTTCGACCGCGGGGGCGCCGCGTTCGACCAGGCAGGTGGCGACAAGCAGGTCGAGGCGGGCGAGGTGGTGGGTGCGCCGGGCGAGTTCGACCCGGCTGACGTGACGGCCCCGTTCTTCCTGATGGACTGACCCGATGGGCGGCTGGGCGGGTCTCGTCGACCTCGTACTGCCGGCTGGCTGTGCGGGCTGTGGCGCGGAGCGGATCCCGCTGCGGTACGGCGTCTGCGCACCGTGCGCCGAGGCGCTGGAAAGCCTTCCGCCCGCTCGGACCGCACCGACGCCCGTGCCGCCGGGGCTGCCGCCGTGCACCGCGCTCGGCGTCTACGACGGGGTGCTGCGGGACGTGCTGCTCGAGTACAAGGAGCGCGGCCGGCACGGCTTGGCGGTGCCGTTGGGCGCGCTGCTCGCGGACGTCGTGGCCGCCGCGGTCGGCGGCACCGGCGAAGGTGTACTCCTCGTGCCGGTGCCGGACACCGCGAAGGCCGCGCGGGACCGGCACGGTGACCACATGGTGCGACTTGCCCGGCGGGCCGCGGCGCGGCTGCGGCGGGCGGGCTGGCCGGCGGCGGTGGCCCGGCCACTGCGTGCGCTGCCTCGGCCCGACTCGGTGGAGCTCGGTGCGGCGGAGCGGGCCGCGGCGGCGGAGTCGGCCTTCCGGATCCGGGCCGGACGGGTGCCCGCGCTGCGCCGGGCGGCCGCCCGGCGGGCGGTCGTGGTGGTCGACGACATCGTCACCACGGGCGTCACCCTGGCCGCGGTCAGCCGGGAATTGCAATCCGTCGATGTGCATGTCGACGCGGTCTCGGTGCTCGCAGCCACTCAGTTGCGTTACGGGTAGTAGGGCCCTTTTCACCCCATCGTGCTAGGTGGGCGAATCTTCCCGAAACGGTCTTGGGCGGAGGGGTGACTAGTGAGCGCATAGGAGTTAGCGTCGTCTTCACCGGGGTAGGACCATCGGTTCAACCACCGGAAGGGCAGACGCAACCGTTCTGCCCCTCGCAGCCGGAGAGGAGGCGCAAATCCTTCACCGTCATCCGGCATCCGGCCGGTGACGTCACCACAGAACCATCGTGGGGGAGGTCACGCGTGGACATCGTCGTCAAGGGGCGCAACGTCGAAGTGCCCGATCACTACCGCGTACATGTAGGCGACAAGCTCGCCAAGATCGAGCGCTATGACCAGAAGCTCATCCGTGTCGACGTCGAACTATTCCACGAGCGAAACCGGCGACAGTCGGACTACTGCCAGCGCGTAGAGATCACCGTCTACTCTCGGGGGCCGGTCATCCGGGCTGAGGCGTGCGCCAAGGACTTCTACGGCGCACTCGACTCCGCGATCGCCAAGCTCGACACCAGGCTGCGCCGTGCCGCCGACCGGCGGCGGGTGCACCGCGGCCGCCACACGCCCGTCTCCGTCGCCGCGGCGACGGCGGGCCTGCCCACCTCGTGGCTCAACGAATCCACGGCTGCCGCGCCCAGCGGATCAAAGGCCGCCACGGCCGTCGCGGCTCCGGTGGAGGAGCACGACGACGACCAGCCCTGGCACATCGTCCGGGAGAAGGAGCACCCGGGCGAGCCGATGACCATCGATGACGCGCTCTTCCAGATGGAGCTCGTCGGGCACGACTTCTATCTCTTCCTCGACAAGGAAAACGGCCGGCCGAGCGTCGTCTACCGGCGCAAGGGCTACGACTACGGGATCATCGCCCTGTCAGTCTGAGCCCGCTCCACGTCGCCGGCGAGTAGGCCGTACACAACGTCGTCGACGCGGGTGCCGGAGATGCCGGGCAGCCGTCCGCGGAGGTATCCCTCCCGGCGGAATCCGGCTTTCTCCAGCACCCGCTGAGACGCGGCGTTGCCCGGCAGGGTGCCCGCGGTGAGGCGCCCGATGCCGGCTTCGCCGAGCGCCCAGCGAGCGAGCAGGCGCACCGCGCGGGTCGGCATGCCGCGACCCCGCCACGCCGGCAGCATGGCGTATCCGATACCGGCCGTCGCCGTACGCGGGTCCTCGTAGTAGATGCCGATCGTGCCGGCGGGCGTGCCCGTCGCCGCGTCGGCGATGACGAGGTCGGCCCGCTCTCCGGCCAGCCACCACCCCTCGGCGCGGGCGCAGCGCAGCTCGACCTCTTCGCGGTCGGGCACGATCGGCGGCACGCTGGTGCCGGCCACGTCCGGCAGTGACAGCAGGGCGTGCAGGAAGTCGGCGTCGCCCGGGCCGACCGGCCGCACGGCCACGACACCGTCGCTGAGCGCGCCGCCGGGCAGGTCGGGCAGCAGGCGCCGGGTCGGGCCCGGCGGATCGCCGGCGAGGCGGGCCCAGACCACGAGGTCGTACCGGCCGTGCATGCCCTGCCCGGCGCCGCGGCGCACTCCCTCGCGCTGGAATCCCACGGCGAGCGCGACCCGCTGGCTCGGCGCGTTGGCCGGGTCGGTGAGCAGCTCCAGGCGGCTGAACCCGCGGTCGAACGCCCAGGCCGACAGCGCCCGCGCGGCGGCCGTGGCCACGCCCCGGCGGCGGGCCCACCGCGCCACCCAGTAGCCGATCTCGCCCTGGCCGCGCTCCGGCACGATCCGGTTGATGCCCGCGCCGCCGATCAGCCGGTCGGTGGCCGGGTCGGCGATGGCGTACGCCGCGCCGCCGGCCGCCCACGCCGAGGGCACGCTGTGCGTGATCCAGTGCACCGCGTCCTCTCGCGTGTAGGCCTTGGCGTGCGGCTCCGAGTACCCGGCCGCGAGATCATCGACGTCCGCCTCACGAAACGGGCGGAGCCGTACCCCATTCGCGTGAATGACCATCACGGGACGAGCCCTCCCACCCAGGCGTCCTTGCGCTCGCCGCGGTGGGCGAGGCCGGCGCGTTGCGTGCCCTCGATGGTGAACCCGGCCTTCTCCGCCACCCGCCGGGAAGCCACGTTGCCGACGTGCGCCCGCCACACGATGCGGGCCAGGCCGAGCGAGCGGAAACCCCACTCGCAGATCGCGGACAGGGCCGCCGTGGTGTATCCGCGGCCGCGCACCCCGGGCGCCGCCAGGAAGCCGATCTCGGCGACGAGCGGGTCGTGCGCCGAGACGATCAGGTCGATCGCGCCGACCCAGGAGCCGTCCGGATCGGCGATCGCGTAGATCGCGCCCTCGCCGCGCCCCCACCTGGTGGGCGTGATGCGCAACGCGAAGTCTTCGGCGTGGGTGCGGTCGTACGGGTCGGGCACGGTGGTCCAGCGCACGCTCTCCGGATCGCGGCAGGCCTCGACCATCGCGTCGAAGTCGCGCGCCTCGGGCGGGCGCAGCCGCAGGCCGCCCTTCACGGTGAGCACCGGCTGCTCCCCGTCGAACAGCCGCGCCCGGCGCACCACCAGCTCGTCGAGCACCGGATCCATCGGGGCGCCGGGGAGCAGCGACCCCACCCAGGCGTCCACGCCGCCGTCGGCCAGCCGCAGATAACCCTCTATCCGGAACCCGGCGCGGAGCGCGACGAGCCGGGAGGCGTGGTTGCCGACCGCGGCCTGCCACACGACCCGCCGCATGCCGAGACCGTCGAAGGCCCACCGGGAGACCGCCCGCGTGGCGCGGGTGGCCACACCCCGGCCCCGGGCCCAGGGCGCGGTCCAGTAGCCGACCTCCGCGGAGGAGAGCACGCGGTCGATGGTGACCAGGCCGCAGGAGGCGAGCAGGTCGCCGCTGTCCGGGTCGACGACCGCGAAGTGCGCGCCGGTGCCCCGCTCCCACGCCGCGGCCGAAAGCTCGGTGACGTAGTAGCGGGCGTGCTCGGGCAGGTAGGGCGACGGCACCTGGGTCCAGCGCTGGATCGCCGGATCCTGGCAGGCCCGGTGGACCGCGTCGGCATCCGTCGCCCGCCACGGCCGAAGAAACAGTCCTTGATCGTGGATCTCCGGTTGGATGTTCGCTCGCGCCCCCACGCGGTCATGTTGCCGTACTGTTCGCGGCGGGCATAACCGTATCGGCCACGTCTCTGAGGCAAAATGTCCGCTTTGGCGCTATCGCCGGAGACGTGGCTGACAGTTGCGCCGAAGGTGCGCCTACGATGGTTCGGCAGACTGCCCCAGGGGAGCGTTGACCCGTGACGATTTTGGAAAAGGTCCTTCGTGCCGGCGAAGGGCGCATGCTACGGCGGCTCAAGGCAGTCGCCACCGCTGTCAATTCACTCGAGGACGAGTACACCGACCTCACCGACGCGGAGCTGCGGGAGCTGACCGATCAGTACCGCCAGCGGATCGCCGACGGCGAGACCCTCGATGACCTGCTCCCCGAGGCGTTCGCTACCGCTCGCGAGGCGGCGTCCCGCGTGCTCGGCCAGCGACACTACGACGTCCAGGTGATGGGCGGTGCCGCGCTGCACTTCGGCAACATCGCCGAGATGAAGACCGGGGAGGGCAAGACGCTGACCTGCGTCCTGCCCGCGTACCTCAACGCGCTCTCCGGTAAGGGCGTGCACGTGGTCACGGTCAACGACTACCTGGCGCAGCGCGATGCCGAGTGGATGGGCCGGGTGCACCGGTTCCTCGGCCTGAGCGTCGGCGTGATCCTGCCCAACCGCCCCTCGGCCGAGCACCGCGCGGCGTACGAGTGCGACATCACGTACGGCACCAACAACGAGTTCGGCTTCGACTACCTGCGCGACAACATGGCCTGGTCGAAGGAAGAGCTCGTGCAGCGCGGGCACAACTTCGCGATCGTCGACGAGGTCGACTCGATCCTGATCGACGAGGCGCGCACCCCGCTGATCATCTCCGGCCCGGCCGAGCAGTCCGCCCGGTGGTACACGGAGTTCTCGTCCGTCGTGGCCCGGCTCCAGCCCGGCAAGGACGGGGAGGGCGACTACGAGGTCGACTACGCCAAGCGCACGGTCGCGATCACCGAGCGGGGCGTCGCCAAGGTCGAAGACCGGCTGGGCATCGACAACCTCTACGAGTCGGTCAACACCCCGCTCGTCGGCTACCTCAACAACGCCATCAAGGCGAAGGAGCTGTACAAGCGCGACAAGGACTACATCGTCAACGACGGCGAGGTGCTGATCGTCGACGAGTTCACCGGCCGCATCCTGCACGGTCGCCGTTACAACGAGGGCATGCACCAGGCCATCGAGGCCAAGGAGCACGTCGAGATCAAGCAGGAAAACCAGACGCTCGCGACGGTGACGCTGCAAAACTACTTCCGGCTGTACGACAAGCTTTCCGGCATGACGGGCACCGCCCAGACCGAGGCCGGCGAGTTCAACAAGGTCTACAACGTCGGCGTGGTGTCCATCCCGACCCACCGTCCGATGATCCGCATGGACAAGCCCGACGTCATCTACAAGACCGAGAAGGCCAAGTTCAACGCGGTCATCGAAGACATCGCCGAGCGGCACGCGATCGGCCAGCCGGTCCTGGTCGGCACGGTGTCGGTGGAAAACTCCGAGATCCTCTCCCAGCTCCTGCGCCGCAGGGGCATCCCGCACGCGGTGCTCAACGCGAAGTTCCACGCCAAGGAAGCCGAGATCATCGCGCAGGCAGGGCGTAAGGGCGGCGTGACCGTGGCCACCAACATGGCCGGCCGCGGCACCGACATCCTGCTCGGCGGCAACCCTGAGCACTTGGCGGCAAACGAGCTGCACCAGCGCGGCCTCGACCCGGTCGAGCACGAAGACGACTACCAGAAGGCACTGGAGGAGATCCTCCCGCGCTGGAAGCAGGCGTGTGAGGAGGAGGCCGAGGAGGTCGCCGCCGCCGGTGGGCTGTACGTGCTGGGCACCGAGCGCCACGACTCCCGCCGCATCGACAACCAGCTGCGCGGCCGCTCCGGCCGGCAGGGCGACCCCGGCGAGTCCCGCTTCTACCTCTCACTTCAGGACGAGCTGATGCGCCGCTTCCGGGCCGGCGCGGTCGAGGCCGTCATGGAGCGCTTCAACATCCCCGAAGACGTGCCGATCGAGTCCAAGATGGTCACTCGGCAGATCAAGAGCGCGCAGGGCCAGATCGAGGGCCAAAACGCCGAGATCCGCAAAAACGTCCTCAAGTACGACGAGGTGCTCAACAAGCAGCGCCAGGTGGTCTACGCCGAGCGCAAGCGGGTGCTCGACGGCGAAGACCTGAGCGAGCAGGTCAACCACATGATCGACGACGTCATCGAGGCGTACGTCATGGGCGCCACCTCCGAGGGCTACGCCGAAGACTGGGATCTCGAGCAGCTCTGGACCAGCCTCAAGCAGCTCTACCCGGTCGGCGTCACCATCGAAGACCTCGAAGAGGAGGCCGGCGGCGAGCGCAACAACCTCGACGCCGACTTCCTGACGGCCCGCCTCAAGGAGGACGCGCACGCCGCGTACGAGCGGCGCGAGGAAGAGCTGGGCTCCGAGGCGGTCCGCCAGCTGGAGCGCATGGTGCTGCTCCAGGTGATCGACCGCAAGTGGCGCGAGCACCTCTACGAGATGGACTACCTCCAGGAGGGCGTGGGCCTGCGGGCGTACGCGCAGCGCGACCCGCTGGTCGAGTACCAGCGCGAGGGTTACGCGATGTTCGCCACGATGATGGACGGCATCAAGGAGGAGACGGTCGGCTTCCTCTACAACCTGGAGGTCCAGGTCGAGGAGGCGGCGCCCGCCGCACCGGCCGCCCCGACCGGCCCGGCCCCGCTGCCGATGCCCGACGACGCCACGGTCGAGATCCGCGCCAAGGGCCTGGGCCGCCAGCGCCCGCAGCAGCCACTCCAGTACTCCGCCCCGACCATCGACGGCGCGGCCGGTGACGGCGCCGTCTTCGTCGAGCAGGAGCAGGACTCCGCGCCCGCACTCGGCCTGGGCGGCCCGACGCCTCCCCGCGCCAGCGGCCGCCGCCCGTCGCCGTCGCCGAGCCAGGCCTCGAGCGGCACCGGCCCATCCCGCAACGCGCCCTGCCCGTGTGGCTCCGGCAAGAAGTACAAGCGCTGCCACGGCGCACCCACCGCCGGCGCCTGACAGCTAGGCAACGATCGAGGGCCCCCGTCGTGGGGGCCCTCGTTTTAGGCACATTTGCCCCGGTCCGCGCCAGCTGCGGACCGTATGCTCCCGCGGGCACCGCTCCGGTCGCGGCTTCGGCGTCGCTGGCGCTCGCCGAAACCTCGACGCTCCGCTGCCAGGTCCGCGCGACACGACGGGCGTCGCGGTAGCTGGAGCCCCGGGGCGCCCACCGCCTACGTTCGCAGATGAGCGCCCTGGGGGTCGGCACGCCGGGACTGAGTAGGGCTCGGGGCTTGTCAGACAAGGCGGACGGCGGCGCACTGCCAACGGCCGCGCTTGCGCTCCAGGCGGAAGGCCACCGCCCAGGTGCGGTCGAGCAGCCCGAGCGCGGCGGCGCCCTCCGCGACGCCGGCTCTGGGCTCGCAGACACGGAGGTGGCGCAGCACCACGAACTTGGCCTCGCGCGGGAGGAGGCGGGCCGGGTCCTGGAGGCGGCGGAGGCCGTCGGCGCGCTCTATGCAGGCGGCCAGCTGCTCGATGATGGCCGCCGCGTTGTAGCCGGTGAGCCCGCGGATGTGGCCGACCGGGCGGTAGCCGTTGAGGATTTCGAGGCAGACGTCGAGGAAGCGGCGGGCGGCGCGCTTGGTCTCCGGCGAGGCGTCGGCCAGGGCGGAGGCGGGTGGGGGCGTCGTGTCGCCGGCGCTGGCCTCGGCGGCGGGGAGCGAGGGGACGCCGGAGCGGACCCGCGGCACCGGGATCGGCGCGTGCCGGCGGTGGCGGGTGGCGCCGTCGAGCTGGAGGGGGAGCTGGTCCCAGAGCTGAGGGGTGGCCTCGTCGTCGAAGGGCGGGTCGAGGGCGGGCGCGGGCCGGAGCCGGATGGCAGGGCGAACCTTAGTGATCATGCAACACCCCGATCAGGGTCAGCGATCTTGCGTTTGCCTTCGTTTGCCTCCGATACCATCAGTTTCCGGCAACAACCAGCCACCCGTCAACGACCTGTGGATAACCCGGATTGGGGCTCACTCCACCAGCGGGTTGCTCTGCACCCACTCGGCGGTCTCGGTGTACTTGCGCTGGATGTACTCCTCCAGCTTGGCCCTCTCCACCCGCCACTGGCCCCGCCCGCCAATCTTGATCGCGGGGAGCTCGCCACTGCGCACCATGTGGTAGACCTGCGAATCCGAGACGTTGAGCTCGGCCGCCACCTCGGAGAGCAGCAGGAAACGGGGGGTCACTGCTTTAGTTTGCCATCGACGGCTTGCGAATCGACCGTGCGGCTCGCGAGTGGGCTGGAGTACACCACGCTGGTCGTGACCGCGCCCAGCCCGCTGATCCGGCCGGCGACCTCCTCCAGGTGGCGCATCGAGCGGGCCACGACCTTGAGCACGAAGCAGTCTTCGCCGGTGACGTGGTGCGCCTCGATGATCTCGGGCGTGGAGTCGAGCAGGGCGTGAAACGGCCGGTAGTTGCCGTTCGGATAGCGGAGCCGCACGAACGCCATGATCGAAAGGCCGACCCGCTCCGGCGAGACGGTGGCGCGGTAGCCCGTGATCACGCCGGACTCCTCCAGGCGCCGCACCCGCTCGGCCACCGCGCTCGGCGACATCGCGACCGCGCGGGCGAGGTCGGCGAAGCTCATCCGCCCGTCGTCTTGTAGCGCGTCGATGATCCGCCAGTCGGTAGCGTCGAGCACCGGTGATTCCACGGCCATTCGACGAGACTACCGGCGAGGCAACGGCGTGAGAAGCCCGCTGCCGTGCGACGGGGGTGTAGGGATCAAGATCAAGGCCGTACCGTCAACAGGCATGGACACCCAGCAAGCCGTCGCCTGGTTCGAAGCCCGGCTGGCCTTCCAGACCGACGTCTCCGACGTACAGGCGGCCCTGGCCGGCGGCGACCCCGGCTTCACGCTCGTCGACACGCGTGACCTCGCCGCGTGGCGGCAGGGGCACATCCCCGGCGCCGTCCACCTGCCCCGCGCCATGATCCCGGTGCGCGGTGACCGCCTCCTCGACCGCGCGCGTCCCGTCGTGACGTACTGCTGGGGGCCGGGCTGCGACGGTGCCACCAAGGCGGCGCTGGAGCTCGCCCGCCGCGGCTACGCGGTCAAGGAGATGATCGGCGGCATCGAGTACTGGATCCGCGAGGGCTTCCCGGTGGAGACCGCCGAGGGCCTGGTAACGCGGCCGGCCGACCCGTTGACCGCCCCGGTTCATCGTTGATCAACCGGAGGGTGTAGGACATCAAACGACAGGGGGGTCGAGCCCGGGGGAGTCCGCGCGTGCCAGATCAGCTCATCCGGGTGTACCTCCCGGCGACGCTTTCCATGCTCTCCGCGCTGCGGGAGCGGGGTGAGATCCTCGGGTCGGAGGCGCACGCCGTGACGCCCGCGCTCCGCGAGTGGTACGCGGAAGGTGACGAGGAAGAGCTCGAGTACGTCGCCTTCACCCGAGCCGCCCAGGGTGCGCTCCGCCTGCTCCGCCACGACCCCGCGGCGCCCCGCCGGCGCGTGGTGGTCTCGGCCGACCTGCCGTCCGGCGCGGTCACCCGGGAAGATCGCGAGCTTGGCTCCAGCGAGGTGCGGCTGGCCGGCCCCGTGCCGCTCGCCTCGGTCGCCGCCATCCACATCGACGGCGAAGGCGCGGTCGACGACATCGCCGCGGCGGCCGGCGTGGTCGAAGAGGCGCTGGCCGGCGACCCCGACGCCCAGTTCACGGTGGATAGCGCCGAAGACCACCAGCTGGAGTGGTACGACGTGAGCGAGCTCGAAACCCTAGCGTGACCGAGGCAGTGTGCGACCGAAGGCGATGATCGCCACGATCGCGCCCACGAAGAGCACCACCAGCGCGTTGTTGACCCGCGAGCTGTCCATCATCTGCTGTGCCGTGGCGTCGGCCTCGCTCACCGAACCGGCGAGGGCCAGCACGTCCGCGCCGAGCGTGCGGATGATGAACTCGGCGGCCACCAGCAGCAGGCCCGGACCCGCGCCGGCGATCGCGTAGGCCGGCCACTTCGGCGGCACCGCGTCGTCGCCGGCCCGCCTCGCCGCCCGGCGCAGGTAGAAGAAGGCCACCAGCCCCGCCGCCAGGCCGGTGCAGACCGCGATCGTGAGCGCGGACCAGCCGGACGCGCTGAGCCGGGAGGAGGGGTCGTCTTTGCTGCCGTAAAGCGACATGAGGTTGGGCTGGAAGTTGTCGAGCACCTGCTCGACCGCGAAGACCACCAGCCCGGCGGCGACGATCGCGCCGACGACCGCACGGGCCCGGACCGCGGCGAGCGCCCCGCCGGCCGTGACCGCGGCGGCGACCGTGCCGGCGAGCACCGTGCTGGCCTCGCCGCCGCCGTAGCTGACGACCACCACCATGGCCGCGACGACACCCACGAGCAGGCCGGCGCCGACCGACGCGGCGAAGCGCAGCGGCGCGCGCAGACGGCGGAGCAGGTGACCCACGGCGAGGCTGGCGGCCGCGCCGGCGACGAGGCCGGCGGAGATCACGGTGGGCAGCGACATCGCCGCCGACGTGATCGCGAGCGTGCCCTCCCCAGAGGTGATCTCGGCGTGCGACGACCACATCATCGCGGCGAGCCAGGCCAACGCGATGACCGCGAGGACACTCGACCCGAACGCCGGTGGACCTTCCGGCGCGGGAGCTTCGGCCCGCGCGGGCGGCGCGGCCTCGGTGACGCTGGACTTGTCGCTCATCGTCTCCCCTTCACCCGGGCAGCCAGGCAGCTTATCAGCGTACGCGGCACGCCAGGACCGCTCGCGGCGGCCGTTGACGACCCCCGCGAGCGGCGCGACATGTAAGGATGGAACAACGCAGAGATCCTGACAGGAGCCCATCATGGACGCCGCCTTCGACGTACCCGAACCGCACAACGAACCGGTACGTGGCTACGCCTCCGGCACCCCGGAGCGCGAGAGCCTCCAGCGCCGCATCGCCGAGCTCTCCGGCGAACGGGCGGAGCTGACGATGACCATCGACGGTGAGCAGCGCATGGCTGGCGGGGCGGCGATCGACGTGGTGCAGCCGCACCGGCACCGGCATGTGCTGGGAGTCACCCACAACGCAACCAACGCGGATGCCGCGGCGGCGGTGACGGCCGCGAAGAAAGCGGCGCCGATGTGGCGCGCCCTGTCCTACGCCGATCGGGCCGCCATCTTCCTGCGCGCGGCTGACCTTCTCGCCGGTCCGTGGCGCGACACGCTCAACGGCGCTACCATCCTCGGCCAGTCGAAGTCCGTGCAGCAGGCGGAGATCGACGCCGCGTGCGAGCTCGTCGACTTCCTCCGCTTCAACGTCCACTTCGGACAAAAGCTCCTCGGTGAGCAGCCGCTCTCCGCGCCGGGCATGTGGAACAGGTTCGACCACCGGCCGCTCGAAGGCTTCGTGTACGCGGTCACCCCGTTCAACTTCACCGCGATCGCCGGCAACCTGCCCGCCGCGCCCGCGCTGATGGGCAACACCGTGGTGTGGAAGCCCTCGCCGACCCAGCAGTTCGCCGCGCACTTCACGATGCGGCTCTTCGAGGCGGCCGGCCTGCCGCCCGGTGTCATCAACATGGTGACCGGCGACGGCATCGCCGTGTCCGAAGTGGCGCTCACCGACCCAGACCTGGCCGGCATCCACTTCACGGGCTCCACCAAGACCTTCCAGACGCTGTGGCAGACCGTGGGGCAAAACCTCGCCGGCTACCGGACGTACCCGCGGCTCGTCGGCGAGACCGGCGGCAAAGACTTCGTGATCGCGCACTCCAGCGCCGAGCCGGACGCGCTCGTAACCGCGCTGGTGCGTGGCGCGTTCGAGTACCAGGGCCAGAAGTGTTCGGCGGCCTCGCGGGCGTACGTGCCCCGGTCGCTGTGGGAGGGCGGCGTCCGCGACAAGCTCGCCGCCACCGCCGACTCCCTGTCGTACGGCGACGTCACCGACTTCGCCAACTTCGGCGGCGCGGTCATCGACGCGCGGGCGTTCGCCAAGCACGCCGCCGCGCTCGACCTGGTGAAAAACTCCGCCGCGTGCACGGTTGTCGCCGGCGGCACGGCCGACGACAGCGAGGGCTGGTTCGTCCGGCCGACGGTGGTCGAGTGCTCCGATCCCGAGCACGAGGTCTTCACGACCGAGTACTTCGGACCGATCCTCGGCGTGCACGTCTACGACGACGCCCGCTTCGAAGACGTGGTCAAGCAGGCCGAAGGAGTCGCGCCGTACGCGTTGACCGGCGCGGTCTTCGCCACCGACCGGCGGGCGATCGACTGGGCCTCGAAGGCGTTGCGGTACGCGGCCGGCAACTTCTACATCAACGACAAGCCCACCGGCGCCGTCGTCGGGCAGCAGCCTTTCGGCGGCGCGCGGGCCAGCGGCACCAACGACAAGGCCGGCTCCTGGCACAACCTGATCCGCTGGACCTCACCGCGAACCATCAAAGAAACGTTCGTCCCCCCAACCGACCACGCGTATCCACACATGCGATAGCTACGAGAGATTTCCCGGGTCCGCGTCAGCTGCGGATCGCTGCTCCCGCCGGAGACCGCGCGGGTCGGCGGCGAGCTGGCGCTCGCCGAAACCCCCGACCCGCGCTGCCAGGTCCGCGCCGCAAGCCCACCGGGCCGGACCCTTGTCGGACGGGGGTGCCCGCGGGTCGCACCGGTTATGACACGGCGCTATCAGCCCAGGGGCCGGGACTTCGAGATCTAGGAGACTTAGGGCTGATATGGCGCGCTAACTCTCCAAGATCTGGCATCGGAGGCTGCTCACATACCCTGCGGCCGTTACTGTCAGCGACGAAGCCTTGCCATCAACAGGCATTGCCGGCAAATCCCCTCCCGGAGGGGTGACCGCGACCAACCGTGAAGGGGCGAGGCCGCGGGAGCAACGGCCCGGACCACGACGGACATCGCGGTAGCCCAATCTCCGTCCTAACAGGAATTCAAAGCCAGTCCACCCCGACGCCGAAAGGTCTCTAGATCGCGGAGACCGACTCGATCCTGGGTAGGAGGAAGACGCGTTCGTCGTCGCGGAGTTGGCACCAGGCCGAGAGCTTTGGTCCGTCCAGCTCCGCGGGCTCGATGACGCGGCGGGTGGATTCGCCTTCGCCGTCGGTGTAGGAGATCTCGACCGGCGTGCCCTGGCTGACCGCGCCGATGAGCAGGAGCCGCTGCGCCGTGGAGAGGTGCGGCGCGTGGTCGCGTACGTCGCGCGCGACGCTCATCGGGGTAGGGCGGAGAGCGGCGGGCTCGGCGGCGCTGTCCACATAGGACGAAAGTAGCCGCTGCGCGAGTGCCTTGGCGTCGGTGGGGGTGCGTGGCGGGCGGGTGCGCTCCGGCCGGCGCGGTGTCGGCACGCGGTGGCGGGGCGCGCGTTCGACCGCGGTGATCCCGTCGGCGTCTTCGCCCGACGGCGCGTATCCGGCGGCACGCAGCGCGGTGAGTGTCTCGGCCAGCGGCCGTGCGCTGGCGAGCACGGTCGGCGCCAGCACGCTCAGCCCGAGCGGGCGCAGCGACCGCGCGCCGGCGATCTCGGCGAGCAGCGCGGGATCGTCGGCGCGCACCACGCACCCGACCGCCCGCACGCGCACCCGCCCGTGTTGCCGGCCGACGTCGCCGACGAGGTACTCCAGCACCTGTGGGACGGCACCGCCGACCGCCACGGCGCGGAGGTCGGCGATCAGGCCGTCGGGCGTGTGGCCGGCGTCGAGAGCCGCCCGCACCGACCCGGCCGAGAACCGCCAGGTGACCGCGCCGCCACCGGACTCGCGCACGGCCGCCGCGTCGAGCAGGCCGGCCAGCGCCGCCGCGGGGGTGCCCGGCACGACGGCGGTGAGGTCGTTCTGGAAGACGGCTTCGGCGACCGCGGAAGGCAGCAGTGACGCGGCCGCGGCGTCCAAGGAAGCTCCGGCGACCAGCGCCCGGCCGAGCGGCGTCAGCGCGCCGTGCGCCAGCGCGCCGACCAGATGCGCCTCCCGCCACAGCCCGTCGAGCAGGGCCGGCTCGTCGGCGAGCATCGGCAGCCGCCAGCCGAGCACGTCGACGAGCCCGGCCGCCGCGCCTTTACCGTCGGGCAGCTCGGCGGCGGCTTGGAGCAGGGCGGGGCGCAGGTCGTACGCCGCCACCCCGATCGCGTCCCGGGTCAGCGCCGCGCCGTCGGCGGCGAGCGGGGCGGCAGGCAGGTGCGGCCAGGCCCGCAGCAGCGGCACGAGGCGGCCGGCCGGCTCGGCGGCGCACCACCCGTCGTACGCCTCGGTGGGCAGCACCCGCATCTCGGAGACGCCGACGAGGCCGGCCGCGTACGCCAGCTCCAACCACAGCCGAACCTCGGGCTCGCCGCAGCCGACCGACTTGGCCAGCCGGCGCAGCTCGCGGGAGCCGACACCGCCGGCCCTGAGCAGCGCGACGGGCGCCGCGGCGACGGCGCCGAGCAGCGCGGAGGCCTGCTCGACCGCGGTGGTGGCCGCGGCGGCGGCTTCCCGGGCGACCGCCTCCGGCGACACGGCGACAAGGTCGGGCGCCGGCGGCAGCGGGTCGAACGGCGCCCGCCAGTCCGGACCGCGCAACGCCATCCCGACCTCGCCGGGCATCTGCGCGTGCTGCCAGCCGTCCGACACCAGCAGGCCGTGGCGCAGTGCCCAGGCGAGCGGTCCGTTGCCTGGACGGTCGTAGATGCCCATGACCACCAGCGGACCGTCCCAGGCGACCTTGGCGAGCAGATCGCGGGCCGCGACCGGGGCGGACGCCACCACCGCGCGCACGCGCTCACCGTCGGCGAGCGCGGCGCACACGTCGGCGAGAGCCGTCGCGCGGGTACGCCCGCGAGGGAGCCCCAGCGCCGAAGCGATCTCGTGCAGCTCGGTCACCGATGCGCCCTCCAGGAGGTGGCGCGCCGGCAGGCCGAGCTGGAGCGGGTGCTCGAACGCGTGCCACAGCGGGCCGGCCATGCGCAGCTCGTCACCGTCGGGCCAGACGAGGGCCCGCTGGGCGAGCACGGTGAGCGTGGCGACGAGCTCGGCGTCGTCCGGCTTGCAGCCGATGGCGGCCGCGACCCGGTCGAGCCCGACCAGCGGGCCGCCGAGGGCCTGGAGCACCTCGATCACTTGCAGCGCCGGCAGGGGCAGCGCGCCCGCGGCGGCGATCACCGTCTCGCTCTCCTGTAGGCGCCCGGCGAGACCGGTCAAACTGGACACTGGCGGGCCGGCCAGCACTTCCGGCCGGCGGGCCAGGACGGCGGCGAGGTCGTCGGCGGGGAGGCTGGCGAGCCATCGCACCAGAGGTGACGTCACGGAGGTCCACCCTCTCGCAGTGAGCGGCGGGTCGCCAGTCCCCGGTTCGTGCCAAACCCGTGTCGCGCCGCCCCGCGGGTGCCGCCAGCAGCCATAGCGTTCCATCCATGAGCGGGAGCCGCGAGGCTACGGGCCTTGGCTACGACGGCGAACGAGCGCCGAGCGGCGGAGCGGGGTAGGCATGGACGGGGTTCTGGACGGCCGCTACCGGCTGGAGGGGGAGATCGCTCAGGGCGCGATCGGCTCCGTGTGGCGGGCTGTCGACACGGTCACCGGGGGGTCGGTGGCAGTGAAGATGCTGCGTCCCGAAGCGGCCGAGCAGCCCGAGCTGGTCCGGGGTTTCCGGGCCGAGTTCGGGTTGCTCGCCGCCGTCAACCACCCGTCCGTGGTGCGCCCGCACCGGCTCGTCGACACGGGTGGCCCGCTCGCGATCGTCATGGACCTCGTGGAGGGGGAGGACCTGCGCCGGCGGGTACGCCGGGACGGGCCGGTGCCGCCGGCGATCGCGGCGAACATCGTGGCGCAGGTGGCCGACGCGCTCGCGTACCTGCACGAGCACGGCATCGTCCACGCCGACGTCAAGCCGGGCAACCTCGTCGTGCCGGCGGACGGCGGGCCCGTGCGGGTCGTCGACTTCGGCGTCGCGCGCCGCGTGGACGACTCGCCGCCGGCCTCCATCCACGCCACCCCGGAGTACGCCGCGCCGGAGGTGGTCGGTGGGGCCACTCCTTCGCCGACCGCCGACATCTACGCGCTCGGCATCGTCCTTTTTGAACTCCTGTGCGGCCGGAGTCCGTTCCGGGGCGGCGGTCCGCTCCAAGTGTTGCGCCGGCACGGGATGTGCGCCGCCGTACCGCCGCCAGGCCTGCCACCGGTCGTGTGGCCGGTCATCGAGGAGTGCCTGGCGCCGGATCCCGCGCAGCGTCCGGACGCCCGGCTCGTCGCCGCGCGGCTGCGGGGCGTGGAGCCGGCGCTCGACGGCGCGCCCCCGCTGCCGGCGCTCGCGGCCGACCAGATCACGTGGTGGCCCCGTCCCGCCGGAGCCGCCGCCGCGGTGGCGAGGGTGACCTGGGTGCCGCTCCGCGCCGCCCCGGTCTCGCCCGCTTCGGCGTACGTGGGGCGGATGGTGTCGATCCCCGTGGCCGGAATGGGTTCCGCCATCGAGCTCGGCGCGGCGTACGGCACCGAGAGCCCTTGGCCGGGCGCCAACACCGAGCCGGTGCCGGCGCCGGTGCCCGCGATGGCCGCTGCCGTGCCAACAGTCCCGCCACCGCCCAAGCGCCGCCGGCGCGGACCTGTCGTGCTGGCCGGCGCCGGCGCGGCCGCCATCGCCGCGATCGCCGTAATGGGCGCGCTTCTCGTCGCCGGCGGCGGATCCTCGCGTGGACCCGCGCCCGCCGGCCCCGCCGCTACGGCCACACCGCCAGTCGCTGCCGTCACACCGGCACCGGAGACGACTCCTTCCACAGTGGTCCCATCCACGATGGACCTACCGCCCGGGATGGAAGACTGGCCAGACATCGGTGATGTGCTGCCGACCCCGCGCCGGGCAGGATGATCACTTCTTGTGATCAACTAGCTACGCGTCCTCACCGGACTGTCGGGCACGGACAGTGCACAGTGGAGGATATCGCCCCGCGGATCACGCGAAATCCTGGACGCGGCGGCGACAAAGTGGCAGCGTGGAGGGCATGGCAGAAACTGCAATCAACCCCACCGCCGCAGCCCTCCTCGGGCTGCTCCACGAAGGACCGATGACCGGCGGCCAGCTGATGGCCTCGGCTGAGCGACGGCTCGGTCCGTTCTGGTCGATGACGCGCAGCCAGGTCTACCGCGAGTTGCCCGCCCTGGCCGACGCCGGCTACGTCCGCCTCGGCAAGCCCGGCCCGCGGTCGAGCCAGCCGTACGCGATCACCGCCTCCGGCAAGCGAGCCTTCACGCGGTGGCTGGCCGAGGAGCCCGGCCGCGACGCCGTGCGTAACCCGATCGCCCTCCGCGTGGCGTTCGGCGAGCAGCACTCCGCCGCTCAGCTCAAGGACCTCTACGCCGGCGCCACCAAGTACCACACGGACGCCCTCGCCTCCGCGCGGGAGCAGGCCAAGGAGGTCAAAAAGGACGGCGACAACTACGGTTCGGCGGCGCTCGAGTTCGCGGTGGCGTACCACCGGGCCGCCCTGTCGTGGCTGAAGACGGCACCGGGAGCCTGACGGCCTATCCTTGGTTGTTGTGACCGCTGCCGAGTTTGCCGACCAGCTCAAGACTCTCGACGCCACCTTGCGCAACATCGAGGCCGTTCTCGACCTCGACCGGCTGCGCCAGGAGAAGGCAGAGCTTGAGCAGCAGGCGTCCGCCCCCGACCTGTGGGATGACCAGGCGCGGGCGCAGCAGGTCACGTCGAAGCTGTCGTACGTCAACGGGGAGATCGGAAGGCTGGAGGGGTTGCGCCGCCAGCTCGACGACGCCCATGTGCTGCTGGAGCTGGCCGAAGCCGAAGACGACCCCGGCGTCCGCGCCGAGGTCGGCACCGAGCTTGCCAGCCTGCACAAGGCGATCGAGGAGATGGAGGTGCGCACCCTCCTCTCCGGTGAGTACGACGCGCGGGAGGCCCTGGTGGCGATCCGGGCGGGCGCCGGTGGGGTCGACGCGGCCGACTTCGCCGAGATGCTCCTGAGGATGTATCTGCGGTGGGCGGAGCGGCACGGCTACCCCACCGAGGTCTACGACACGTCGTACGCGGAGGAGGCGGGCCTCAAGTCGGCCACCTTCGCGGTCAAGGCGCCGTATGCCTACGGCACGCTGAGTGTCGAGTCGGGCACCCACCGTCTGGTGCGGATCAGCCCGTTCGACAACCAGGGGCGGCGGCAGACGAGCTTCGCGGGTGTCGAGGTGCTCCCGGTGGTCGAGCAGACCGACCACATCGACATCCCGGAAAACGAGATGCGGGTCGACGTCTACCGTTCGTCCGGGCCTGGTGGACAGAGCGTTAACACGACCGACTCGGCGGTGCGGATCACACACATCCCGACCGGCATCGTGGTCACGTGCCAAAACGAAAAGTCCCAGCTGCAAAACAAGGCGTCCGCTCTGCGGGTGCTCCAGGCCCGCCTGCTGGAGCGAAAGCGGCAGGAAGAGCAGGCCAAGATGGAGGGCCTGAGGACCGACGCCGCCGGCTCGTGGGGCGACCAGATGCGGTCGTATGTCCTGCACCCGTATCAGATGGTGAAGGATCTGCGCACCGAGGAGGAGACGGGCAACCCGGCCGCGGTCTTCGACGGTGACCTCGACGAGTTCATCGAGGCTGGGATCCGCTGGCGTAAGCAGCAGGAGCTCGAGCAAGGGTCGGCCTAGGGACCCATGTCGTGGGTTCAACGCCGCGTGGTTTTTTGTGGCAATGCGCGCGAACCGGTGCAGGGTGGACTTGGCTATCCGGTTACACCGCGTAGACTCCTGACCCGTGATTCAGCTCGAGCACGTCACGAAGACGTACCCCAAGGCATCCCGGCCGTCCCTGGACGAGGTGTCGTGCGGGATCGAGAAGGGCGAGTTCGTCTTCTTCATCGGCCCGTCCGGCTCCGGCAAGTCCACGATCATCAAGCTCCTGCTGCACGAGATCACGCCCAACCAGGGGCGGGTCGTCGTCAACGGGCGCGACGTGACATCGATGCGTTCCTGGAAGATCCCCCACTTCCGCCGCTCGATCGGCTGCGTCTTCCAGGACTTCCGCCTGCTGCCCAACCGCACGGCGTACGAGAACGTCGCGTTCGCGCTCGAGGTGATCGGGAAGACGAAGGCGGTGGCCCGCCGCGTGGTGCCCGAGGTGCTGGAGCTCGTCGGCCTCGGCGGCAAGGAGCACCGCTACCCCCACGAGCTCTCCGGTGGTGAGCAGCAGCGCGTGGCGGTGGCGCGAGCCTTCGTCAACCGGCCGCTGATCCTGCTGGCGGACGAGCCGACCGGAAACCTTGACCCTGACACGTCGATCGAGATCATGCGCCTGCTGGACCGGATCAACCGGACCGGCACGACGGTCGTGATGGTCACCCACGACTCCAACATCGTCAACCAGATGCGGCGCCGGGTCGTTGAGATCGAGAGTGGCCGGATCGTCCGCGACCAGGCGCGCGGCGTCTACGGCTAGTCCACCGACCTAACCCCCAGCGAAGGAACCCCCGATGCAGCGCGCTAAGTACGTCCTGTCCGAGGTCATGGTCGGGCTGTGGCGCAACGTGACCATGACGATCGCCATGATCATCACGATGGCCGTCTCATTGGCCATGCTGGGTGCCAGTGGGTTGATGTACCTCCAGGTCAACAGCATGAAGGACTTCTACTACGACCAGATCGAAGTAGCGATCTTCCTGAACAACGACGTGACCGATCAGCAGCGCACCGCGGTGGACGAGGCGCTCAAGGGCGACCCGCTGGTGGCCCAGGTCATCTACGAGTCGAAGGCACAGGCGTACGAGAAGTTCAAGACCATGTACGCGGACGCGCCCGACCTGGTCAACGCCGTCAAGCCGGGCCAGCTGCCCGAGTCCTTCCGCGTGCGCCTGAAGAACCCCGAGCAGTTCGAGCAGATCAACGAGAAGTACAAGAACAACGAGGGCGTCGAGACGATCGTCGACCAGCAGCGACTGCTCGACAAGATCTTCAACATCCTCGGCGCCGTCCAAAACATGGCGCTGCTGGCCGCGTCGATCATGGCGATCGCGGCACTGCTCCTGGTCGGAAACACGATCCAAGTCGCCGCGTACAGCAAACGGCGCGAGGTCGCCGTCATGAAGCTCGTCGGCGCCTCCAACTGGTTCATCCAGGCACCGTTCGTGCTGGAGGCGGTGGTCGCCGGCATCATCGGCTCGATCATCGCGTTCATCGGCCTGGTGCTGGGCAAGTGGTTCTTACTCGACGGCTCGCTACGCGACCTGACCGAGCTGCTGACGCCGTTGGGCTGGGGCGACGTGCTGCTCATGTTCCCGCTGATGGCCGGCGCCGGTGCCCTGGTCAGCGCGGTCACCGCCTGGGTCACGCTCCGCTTCTACCTGCGGGTCTAGCTACCGCTACTCTCCGTAATCGCCGCTCCCCGCACCTCGGGGGGCGGCGATTCGCGTTTGTACTGTTGAGAGCGTTGTGACAGGAGTACGGTAAAGACCACGTATGAGGGGAGTTGCCCGTGAGACCCCATCGTGCCTGGCTTGCCCTTTTCGTTGTGCTCCTGCTGCTGCCGGCGGGCCCGGCGCAAGGTGACCCGCGCGACGACAAGAAGCGTGTCGACGCCGCGGTCGCCACCGCCGCATCGATCCTGGAGGGCGCCACCGAACGGGCGCGGGAGGCCGCCAAGAGCCTGGCCGCGGTAAACGTCGAGCTGCCGGCCGCACGCGAGCACGCGGCTGCGGCCCGCGGCGAGGTGGTGGCCGCGGAGGTCGCCGCCAACACCGCCCGGCGGGAGGCCGCGGCGGCGGAGTTGGCGCTCGCCGCCGCCAGCGATCGGCACGAGGCGACCGCACGGCAGGTCGAGGTCGCTCGGGAGCGGGTGGGCAGGTTCGCCGAGTCCGCGTACAAGGGGAGCGACCTGGTCAGCTTCAACCTCCTGGTCGACGCGCGCACCCCGATCGACGCGGCCGAGCGGCTCGGCTACTTCGAGCGGATCATGAGCACCGAGAAGGAAGCACTGGACGGGTTCGTCACCGCGCGCCGGGCTGCCAAGCAGGCGGAGAACGACGCCGGGCTGGCTCAGCGTAGGGCGGAGGCGGCCCGCCTCGCGGCCGAGGGGGCGCTGGCCGAGGCCCGTGCGGCCCAGGCCGCGGCCGACGCGGCGGTCGCCGAGGTCGCCGCGCTCGCCGACCAGCGCGAGGAGGCACTCACGGTCGCCGAGGAGGAGCGCGACGCGAGCCTGGCCAGGTACGAGGAGGCGAAGGCCGAGGCCGAGCGCGTCGAGCAGGAGCTGCGCGAGTGGGAGGACCGGCAGAAGGTCACCCGCCCGGGCGGCCGGGTGCCGGCGATTCGCCCCGGCGCCCGCCTGCTCATGCCGGTGCAGGGGTGGAAGTCCAGCGACTTCGGCATGCGCTACGACCCGTACTACAAGGTGTGGCAGCTGCACGCCGGCGTGGACATCGCGGCCGGCGGCGGGCAGCCCATCCTCGCCGCCGCCGACGGGCGGGTGATCCGCGCAGGGTGGAACGGCGGCTACGGCAACTACACGTGCGTCAGTCACGGGCGATACAAGGGGCGCGGGTTGAGCACCTGCTACGCCCACCAGTCGCGGATCCTCGTGTGGCCCGGCCAGCAGGTACGGCGCGGCCAGGTGATCGGCCGGGTCGGCACGACCGGCGCGTCGACCGGCTACCACCTCCACTTCGAGGTGCGCCTCTCCGGCACCCCCGTGCAGCCGCTCAAATGGCTGCCGGGTTGCCTTTGCTGACCCTGCTTGTCGGCGCGCGCTCCGCGCGCAAGGCCCCGGCCGCCGGGGCCTGTACCATTGCGCGGTGCCGAGGGAAAAGGGTCGTAAGGTCGTCGCGTCGAATCGCAAGGCGCGGCATGACTACGCCATCCTCGACACCTATGAGGCGGGCATGGCGCTCACCGGCACCGAGGTCAAGTCGCTCCGCGCCGGCCGGGCGTCCCTCGTGGACGCGTTCGCCCAGGAGAGGGGCGGCGAGCTGTATCTGCACGGGATGCACATCCCGGAGTACAGCCAGGGCACCTGGACCAACCACGAGCCCCGCCGCACCCGAAAGCTGCTGCTCAAGCGCATCGAGATCGACCGGCTGATCGGCAAGCTGCGGGAGAGCGGGCTCACCCTCATTCCCCTTTCGGTGTACTTCTCGGACGGCTGGGCCAAGGTCGAGATCGGACTCGCCCGAGGTAAAAGGGCCTACGACAAGCGCCAGGATCTCGCCAAGCGCGACGCCGACCGCGAGATCAACAAAGCGATGGGCCGCCGCGGGAAGGGCATGGAGTAGCCCAAGGCTCTACAGTTCCCCGGTGACCGAAATCCGGATCGACTTCGACTTCGGCCATCCGCCCGCGCTCGTGTGGCGTGCGCTCACCGAGCGCCGGCTGCTCGCGCGCTGGTTCATGCCGGCCGATTTCCAGCCGATCCAGGGCAGCAAGTTCCAGCTGCTTCCGGACGCGCTGCCGGGTTTCGACGGCCCGATCGCCGGGCAGGTGCTGGAGGTCTCCGCCGAGCGGCGGCTGGTCATGCGGTGGAAGGGCGAGCAGCTGCACGCCCGGGTCGCCTGGGAGCTGAAGCCCAAGCCCGAGGGCTGCCTGCTGATGGTGAGCCAGTCCGGCTTTCTCGGCGTGCGGGGCAGCGCCCGCCGCCAGGCGCTGGTGTCCACGTACGACCGACTGTTCGGCGAGCGGCTCCCGGCGGTACTCGATGGGTTGGCTGGAAAGGGTGACCCGGTCGTGCCCGGAGCGCCGCGGCTGCCCGCGCCGGTCGTGGCGCGGCCGCACCGGCGCCGCCAGGTCCTCGCGATCGTGGCGGCCGCGCTCCTGATCGGGCTTGTCGCCGCGCTGCTCGCCAACCTGCCCTCGAAGACCAGCGCGCCCGCCGAAGCCGTGGCGACCGGGTCGAGTGGCCAGCCGGCGGCGTACGCGTCGGCGACGGTCACCGCCGCCACGGCGACCGGCGCCACCCAACGCCCGCCGACCGCGTCGCCGTCGCCCAGCGTCTCCGCCACGACCCGCCGGCCGGCCACCACCCCGCCCGTCACGCGCCGGGCGACCACCGAGGCCACGGCCGCCGCGCCTGCCGCGCTGGCCGCCAGCTACCGCACCGTCTCGACCAACGCGCTCGGCTACCGGGGCGAGGTGGTCGTCGAAAACAAGGGCGGCACCGCCTCCGGTGGCTGGACGCTGACGATCACGGTGCCCGCGCTGTCGCTGGTGACCAAGGTGGAGGGTCCGCAGCCAAGCCTGGGCGGGTCGGGGTGGGCGTTCAACGGCGCGGCGGTGCCGGCGGGCGGCTCGGCCCGGGTCGTCTTCGACGTCGTGCTGGACCTTCCGCTCGTCTCGCCGCAGCGGCCGCTCAGCTGCAAAGTCGGCGCGACGGCCTGCGCAGGGTTGTGAGCCGAGTGCTTGGAGTAGCGCTCCCAACTGGGTCGGCACGCCACGTGCGAATGTCTGTAAGGTCTCCCGGTGAGCGAAATCCGGATGGATGTCGATCTCGAGCACCCGGCCGAGCGGGTCTGGCGGGCGCTTACCGAGGAGAAGCTGCTTTCCCAGTGGCTTGAGCTGCCCGGATTCGCGCCGGTCGGCGAGGCCGAGGTGACCGGCGTCGAAGGGCAGCGACGGCTGGCGATGCTCTGGGACAAAGACGAGCTCAGCACCCGGCTCGTCTGGGAGCTGACGCCGACCCCGGACGGCGCCACCCTGATCCTCCGCCAGTCCTGCGTCTACGGCGAGTGGGAAGACGCGGAGCGCGAGGAGCTGCGCGCCGCGTACGACGCGGTGCTGCACGAGCGGCTGCCGGCGATCCTCGACTGGCTTGCGTTTCAGGAGGTCGACCTCAACGCCCCGGCGCCGGGGAGCCCGGCCGAGCCGGTCACCGAGGTGATCCCGTTCGTCGCTCCCGACCACCGTAAGAGCCGCGGGCGCCGGCGGGTGGCGCTCTCCACCGCCGGGCTGGTTTTGCTGGCCATCGTGGCCGTGGCCGCGCTGACCCGCACCGGCGACGGGGAGCCGGCCGCCGCACCGCAGACCGGCGCTCCCGCCGCTCCTTCCCCGACGGTCACTACGCCGGGCGGTGTCGCCGGGCTCGGCACCGGCGCGGCCTCGCCCAGCCCGTCCGCGAGCCCCACCACCGGCACACCGACCCGGCCGGCGACCAGCGCTCCGCCCAAGGAGGGCACCACCGCTCCCGCGGCGCCGGCCGTGCTCGGCGCGGACTACGAGACGACGTCGCGTGGCATCCTCGGGCTCGGGTACGAGGGCAAGGTCACCGTCAGCAACACCGGCAAGGGTGCCGCCGCGCAGTGGGCCGTGATCATCACCCTGCGGGGCAGGGCGCAGGTGACGGAGGCGGACGGCGCCGAGTTCCGCCAGGAGGGCAACAAGGTCACCTTCACCGGCGCCGACCTGGCCGCCGCTGCCTCGGTGACGTTCGAGTTCGTGGTCGACTCGGGCCTTGCCGACGAGGGGCCTGAGGCCTGCGAGGTGGACGGAAAGCCCTGCTCGTAGCGCCTGCCGGCCGGGCGGAATGTATCGGGTTGCCGAAGGCGTTAGGCTATCTGTCTGGAGATCCTTCGAGGGGGTGACTGGTTTCGACTTCGTACGTCGAGGTAGGGGAAGCGAGCCGAGGAAGCCGACGTCGTCTCGTGAATCGGTCGTCGGAAACCAATAAGCGCCAACAACAAGCGCGCTGACTTCGCTCTCGCCGCCTGAGGCGGGTAAGCGAGTCTGTCGGTCTGGAATCGCCTTCGGTCCAGTAACCGGCATCAGCTAGAAGGCTGGCCAACCGAGCCCGGTCGCGGGGCTCGCGCGGTGAGACTAATCAGCGACTGGGCCCGTCACACCGACTCGCTCGCGTGATCGGAGGGGCCGAGTAGAGGCACAGCGAGCTGCGCTCGGAGAAGCCCTGTCAACACGCCGAAGGACCCGGGTTCGATTCCCGGCACCTCCACCAGCGACGAGCGACCTCTGTCCGCGAAGAGCGCGGACCGAGGTCGCTCGTTATGTCTGCTCCGGGGGCGACCCCCGGACGCCCCGCTCCTGGCTATGAGGACGCGTACAGGCGGGCGCGGGAGGCCTCCCCATCGGGTACCGGCCAGGTCGGGTCTGGTTTCCAGCCTTCCCAGGGGCTCCACCAGCGCTCGTCGCGGTCGAGGGCGGCCGCCACCTTCTCGGTCTCGGCCCACACCGCGTCGGCCTCGTCCTGGGTCAGGCGGCCGGCTTGGACCAGGTGGGCCACGTCGGCGCGGTCCTTCCACTGCCACTTCGGTCCGCCGCCGGGGATCCAGATGTCCACGCCGTGGTCCACCGTGTCGAAGCCGTACTCCCAGCGGCGTGCCGGCGCCTCGAAGTTGACGTACCAACCCGTGAAGGCGCCGTCCTGGTAGAAGGCCCAGAGCGAGTAGGCGTCACCCGTCCGGTGCACCTGGAGGAGGCTGCTGCCGGTCCACTGCTCCTGTCCCTGCCAGGGGTGCGGGCCGAACGGGTGCGCGGGAAAGAGCAGCGGTGTACCTTCCGCCAGATATGTGACGAGGATGTCGCCGCTGTCCCAGACGACGCGGACCGGGGTCGCCAGCCACGTGCGCCCGTGCAGCACCTCTCGGCGGTCGATCACCGTGCCCGGTGCGAAGAGCTCCATACGATCGCACCATAGCGATGATGTCGTTGATGCCCATGTTTCTTAAGGGGCTTATGAGAAAGCTTTTGGGGCTGGACAGGGAGTGAGCCTAGGGCGACCATCGGCTAATAGCTCGTGGCGGGAGGTGCGTCATGGTGGCAGGACCGTCTCACCCGACAGCGGCAGAAAACGCCGCGTCGCTCGCCGTCGCCCGGCGCCACCGCGTCGCGCTGCTGCACAGCATCCAGTCTTTTGAGCGGGCCCTGGCAGCGCCGGCCGGCGATCCGGGGTGGCGGCCGCGGGTGAGCACCCGGCTGCACGGCCTGCGTGGGGCGTTCGCCGAGCACATCGTGGTGACCGAGGGCGCCGACGGGTTGTACGCGGAGCTGCTCGACCACGCGCCCCGCCTGGCCCGCAGCGTCCACGTGCTGGTCCGCGAGCACGCGGCCGTCGCCACCGCCATGTCCGCGTTGCAGCGGCGGGTCGACCAGTCCGGGCCGTCGGTGGAGGAGCTGCGGGCGTGGTCGAGCGACCTGCTGCGCGAGCTGTCCCGCCACCGCCAGCGCGGGGCCGACCTCGTCTACGAGGCCTACGCGACCGACATCGGCGGCGAGACCTGACCTTACGGTCCGCTGACAGGCCTACACGCGGCCGTGAGCGAGACCTACGCTCGCCAGATGGGACAGCGCGTGCTCGTCGTCGACGACGATCCGACCGTCAGCGACGTCGTCCGCCGCTACCTGGAGCGGGCCGGCTTCGAGGTGGCGCTCGCCGCCGACGGGCCCGCGGCCATGGTCGCGTTCGAGCAGCGCCGGCCCGCTCTCGTCGTACTCGATCTCATGCTGCCCGGGATGGACGGCCTGGAGGTCTGCCGGCGGATGCGGGCGCGCGACGGCGATGTGCCGGTGGTCATGCTGACCGCGCTGGGTGAGGAGGCCGACCGCGTGGTCGGCCTGGAGATCGGCGCCGACGACTACGTGACCAAGCCCTTCTCACCCCGCGAGCTGGTGTTGCGGGTGCGGTCCGTGCTGCGCCGGACCGCGCCGCAGGAGACCACCCTCGTGCTCCGCGACGGCGATCTCGTGGTCGACGTCGCCCGGCGGGTCGCCCTCCTCGGTGACCGCGAGCTGGCCTTGACGGTACGGGAGTTCGACCTGCTCGCGTACCTGCTGCGCCACCCCGGCCGCGCGTTCAAGCGGAGCGAGTTGCTCGACGCGGTGTGGGGCTGGACGTTCGGCGACCACTCGACCGTGACCGTCCACGTGCGACGGTTGCGGGAGAAGATCGAGGCCGACCCCGCCGACCCCACACGGATCGTGACCGTGTGGGGCGTCGGCTACCGCTACGAGCCGGCTACGGCAGAGCGAACGGTAGCGTGATCCCGTCGAGCGCCGACCCGCACGGGCACCCACGTTTCGCCGGGAGCGCGGCGATCGCGTCGAGGAGGACGCCGCGCAGCCGGTCGGTGTTTTCCCGGAAGACCCGGAAGACCTCCTCCTGCGTGACCCCGTGGTCGCCCTCCACGCCCGCGTCGAGGTCGGTGACGAGGGCGATCGCGGTGTAGCAGAGCGCCAGCTCGCGAGCGAGCACCGCCTCCGGGTGGCCGGTCATGTTGACCACCGTGCCGCCGATCGCGGTGAACCACCGCGACTCCGCGCGCGTCGAGAAGCGCGGCCCCTCGACCACCACCATCGTGCCGGCCGGCTCCGCGGTCACACCGTGCCGCGCCGCCGCCTCGCGCACCGTGTCCCGCCCCACCGGGCAGTACGGGTCGGCGAACGACACGTGCACCGCGCCCTTGTCGTAGTAGGTCTGCGTACGCCCGCTCGTCCGGTCGATCAGCTGATCGGGGATCACGAACGAACCCGGCCCCAGCTCGGGTCGCAGCCCGCCAACCGCGCACGGCGCGAGAACCTGCCGTACCCCGATGGAGCGCAACGCCCACATGTTGGCCAGGTAGGGGATGCGGTGCGGCGGGTAGCGGTGGTCCCGCCCATGCCGGGGGAGGAACGCCACCGTCCGGTCACCCACTTCGGCGATGGTCACTGGGTCGGACGGTGGACCGTATGGCGTGTCGACGGTGAACTCCGTCGCGCCATCCAGCAGGGCGTACAGGCCAGAACCGCCGATCACGGCAAACTCAGCACGTGGGCTCACGATTGAGACCTTAACCAGGGGCAGATCCGCAAGCTATGGTGCGATGCATGGCAAGCGAGTCTTGTATTTCTGGGCCCCACGAGTAGCGGGGGCGTCCGTGCACGGAGAGGGGCAGCGGATCGGGGGGCGGTCGATGGAGTCGATGACCGGGCAGCTACTGGTCGCGACCCCGGCCCTGAAGGATCCCAACTTCGACCGCACCGTTGTGCTGCTGGTCGCGCACGAGCCGGGCGGTGCCCTGGGCGTCGTGCTCAACCGGGCCACCGAGGTGCCGGTCTCCGAGGTGCTCGGCAACTGGGGTGCGATGGCTCGCGATCCCGCCGTCCTCTTCGAGGGTGGCCCGGTGCAGCCGGAGTCCGCGATCTGCCTCGCCCGCACCCACCCTGGCGTGCGCCGGGCCCGCGGCTTCCACCGCGTGTCCGGCTCGATCGGCACCGTCGACCTCTCCGTCGACCCCGAGTCGCTCCAGGAGAGCCTGGCCGGCATCCGGGTGTTCGCCGGATACTCGGGGTGGTCGGCCGGGCAGCTGGAGGAGGAGATCTCCTCGGGCTCCTGGTTCGTGTTCGACGCGCTGCCCGGCGACGCGTTCGTCGAGCGCCCCGACGACCTGTGGCCGATGGTGCTGCGCCGGCAGGGAGGCATCCTGGCCGCGGTGGCCCACTTCCCACCGGACGTTGCCCTCAACTGAGCGGCGCGCCGGCACCTGCGAGATGACCCCCGGGTTGGGGGTGTGTACTATTGCGCGGGTGCCCGGGAGACCGGGGATGTTTGGGGCCGTGGCGCAGCTGGTAGCGCACCACACTGGCAGTGTGGGGGTCAGGGGTTCGAGTCCCCTCGGCTCCACCCAGATCCACAGACGACAAACGCCCTGGCAGGGAGGAATCCCAGACGCCAGGGCGTTTCTCGTCTCCGCTAGCGCTCAGTCGCCGCGTGCCAGATCCGTGCCAGATCAGGCCGCGACGGAGTGTCTCGCGCCTCCGTGATCAGCGTGTCTAGCGCCGCCGCAATCGCGTGGTCTCGATCACGGGTCGCGTGCTGGTAGATCATCGCCGCTCGGGTACTGGAGTGGCCGATCCTGGCCATGAGTTCCTTGAGCGTCGCGCCGCTCTGCGCCGACCACGTGCTACCGGTGTGTCGTAGGTCGTGCAGATGTAGATCCATCTCGGCAGGGATGCCGGCATCCCTGAGCGCCTTCTTCCAGACGCGGTTGAAGTTGCGCCGCCGAGGAATGCCGCCTTGCGGACCGACGAACAGCCGACCGTTAGGGCCTGTTTGCGCGAAGCTCTCTAGGTGAGCCTGGATGTCCTTCTTTAGGCCAGCCGGCAGACTGATTGGACGTTTGCCGGCATCGGATTTGGGGTCGTCGTCTACCTGGGTACCGTCCTCCATTTCTGCCGTTGCGCGCCGCACACGCAGTTCCATCGAATCGAGGTCAACATTGCGCCGCCGGAGCGCTACTAGCTCGCCAAATCGGAGCTGTGCGAACGTCGCCAGCAACACCAGTAGCCGATAGCGCGGCTGAATCGCGTTGGCGATAGCGAAGACCTGATCCAGCGTCGCGGTAGGTCGCTCCTCGGCCTTATCTTGACCCGCTCCCTTGATCCGACACGGGTTGCGGCGGATCAGGTCGTCATCGACAGCCGTAGCGAAGATCGCGTGCAAAATCCGGTACGTCTTGGCGACGGTGGACGTACCCACGTCGTCGGCGAGCCGATCGGCCCGCCAGCCTCGGATGCGCGGCGCCGTGACCTCGTTGAGCGCGAGGTCGCCCAGGAACGGCCGGACGTGGAGCCGAATGTGCCGCTCGTACTCCTCTCGCGTACGCGCCTTAAGGTCACGTTCGCGCACCCAGTCGTCTGCGTACTCGCCGAGGGTGATCTTTCCCGCGTCCGGATCTATCCATTCCTTTCTGAGAATCTCGGCCTCGGTCCCCACTAGCCATTGCTCGGCGTCGCGCTTCCTGTCGAACGTGTCGGGTGCCTTGCGCGGTAGTCCATCGGGACCGATGTAACGTGCCTGCCACCGTCCAGACGGCAGTTTTCGTACGCTGCCGAACCGTCGTTTCCGACCCTTGCTGTTGCCGCTCACCTAGGCGGCCCTCCTGTTCGACGCTCGACGGATCGGGGACACAGTGCACGACTCGATATAGGCGTCCAGCACGCTTTCGGCGATGCGGACGTGAGTTCCGAACTTCTTGAATTCGATCCGCCGCTCCTCGATAAGCCGGCGGGGGAACCGCTCGGTCGTGCCGAGACGCTCGGCGGCTTCAGGGATGGAGAGGTATCTCTCAGCCACGGGTAGCAGCTCCCTTCAGGGTTAAGCAGGGGTTTCTATGCCTGAAAGCGAGACAGGGTGCCCTTCTCTGACCGGCTGAGAAGCGCTGAGAGCGCCTACCGGTGTGTGAGGCAACCCGCGTGATGGGTACGGGTGCGGACGCTCAGCGGGCCGTAGGGCGGCCCGCTGAGAGCCACGTAGAGCCAAGATCTGTGATGGCCTGGTGTGATAAGTAGCGGCAAGTCCGCTCAGAGCCTCTGAGAGGCTTATGTGGCGGTATGTCTAGCTGATCTTGTCACTCTGCTGTCACTCATGATCAGAAGCGTTTCCGCAGGTCAGAGGCAGTTGAGTGACACGGGTGACACGGGTGACAGTCAGGACACGCCTGTATCGGGCAGCGAGTAGCGGCCGGCGGCGTCGCAGGTGACCTGCGCGTCGGCGAGCATCCGGGTGCAGGTCTGCCGGACGGTGGCCGGGTTGAGACCGGTCGCCTCGGCGATGACCTTCGGCGCGCTGCCCGGGTTGCCGCGCAGGTGCCGGATGATCGCCGACCGGGTGTCGCCTAGTTCGTGGTCGGTGGCTGGGCCGTCGAGCATGAGCCACGCTCCGGCGTGCGCGTCGAACGCCAGCGGGTACTCCGCTTCGTCTACGTCGCGGCCGGTCACGTGCAGCACGCCATCGGCTTGCCCGCGTGGCCGCTTGAGCACCAACGTGGCGTCGGCGGCACCCGCGATGCCGTTCGTGCCGGACACGGCCTCTAGGAAGTCCTCCGAGCCGGCCTTGCGCACGTGGTGGACCATCAGCACCGCGATCCCGTAGGCGTCGGCCACCTTCTTGATCCGGCCTACGGCGGCGTAGTCGGCGTCGTAGGCGGACATGCCCGGCGCGGACGCGCCGCGCATCTTGGCGAACACGTCGATGATGACCATGCGCGCGTCGCGGTTGCGGTCCAGCCAGGTCGCGATCGCTTCGTCGCCACCCTGTGGCAGCGGCGGGCACGAGGTCGCGAGCGTCAGCGCGGCCGGCGCGGGTTGCCCGGCCAGCACCTTGCCGATCCGCGACTGTAGCCGGCGCGGCGTGTCCTCCAACGCGAGGTAGAGCACCGGTCCGGCCTGCACGTCGATGGCGCCGAACGCCATGCCGCCGGCCGCGACGGCGAGGCCGAGCGCGAGCGAGAGCCAGGACTTGCCGACCTTCGGCGGGCCGGCCAGCAGGTTGACCCCCTCGCAGATGATGCCGGGCACGGCCCACCGTGGCGGGGGAAACTCCATGCCCATCAGGTCAGCGGCCGTCCATGCCGTGCGGAGACGGCCGGTCTCCCGGCGCACCGGGGAGAGCACATCGGGCTGTTCGTCGGCACGCACGACGTGCAGCTCCGGCCGCTCGGCCGGCGTCGCGGCGCTCATGCTGCCACGCTCCGCGGTCGCGCCGCGCCGGCCTTGATGCCGGATCGGATCGTGCGGTCTGTCTCGCGTCGGGTGAGGCCGGCGGCGCGTGCGGCCGGCCACAGGGCCGTGTACACGTCCTCCTCGGCGAGCGCGCCGCCAGCGGCGAGTTGGCCGAGCGCGACGGCGGACAGGTACAGCGCCCGGTTGCGCTGGCCTTGCGGCGCTTCGGCGATCCGCCGGCGTTGGGCGTCGATGGCGGCGCCGACGTACGCGGCGCGGCGGCCGGCCCCGCGCAGCAGGACCGGCGCGGCTTCCTCGACCGGAAGCGGCCGCAACTCGGCGGTGAGCAGGTCGGCCAGCCATCCGGGCAGCGGCGCCGGGTCGACGTCCCACTCGACGGTGTACGGGTTGCTGTCCACGATGCTGCCGGCCGCGACCACGTATCCGCCGTGTGCGCGGGTGTCGATCAGCCAGCCGAGCGCGCCGGCCGTGTTGCGCAGTTCCGGCCCGTCCGGGTGCTGCCAGTACAGGTGGGTTCCACCGCTGGCCGTGGTGACCGTGTACGTCTCGCACGGGTACGGCTGGCCGCGCCGCTCGGCGAGTACGGCGAGCGTGTCGCCGCCGTCGTTGACGCCGGGGATGCGCCACACCTCCGGCGCTACCTGGTCCGGCTTGGGCCGGTCGAGGTCGATGACGACCAGGCCGGACGGCCCGCACGCGATACCGACGTTGTACGCGCCGGCTGACCAGCACCGGGCGATCCGCGCGGGGTCGCAGGTTGCGCGGGTTTCCCAGTCCTTGACGGCCGGGCGCTTGTCGTCGGGCCGGAGTGGGAATACGTGCCAGCCGCGCCGTGCGGCGCTCAATGCGTTGTCCAGTAGGGTCATGAGGGTCGCTCCCTCCATTGTGGTCATGCGGTACGCCGCCGGGCGGCGTCGAGGTCGATCAGCACGCCGCCGGAGTCGTCCGGCCGCGCGTGGTGGCGCTGGCGGGGTGCGGCGCTGGCGATGTTGAGGCGTAGGTACTGGCGGTAGCGGCCGGCGTCGGTGCCGTGCATGGCCCTGCGCGGTGCCTGGTAGGCGATCGCGCCGGCCTCGCCGAGCGCCGCCGTGATGGCGTGCAGCTCGGCGAGCGTGCCGGTCAGCCAGACCTCAGCGCCGGTCAGCGGCGGATCGCGGAACGACGGCCCGTCGCGGCGGTTGTCGGCCATCACGCGGCGGTCCGTCCACTGTGGCGCGGCGCGGGTCGGGCGGCGTTGCCGACGCGGGTTACCAGGTCGCGCAGGTCGGCCAGCACGGCTTGCAGTTGCCGACGTGCGGCCGGCTCGACCGGGTGCAACGCCAGACGCGCCCGGATCTCGGCGTACTCGCGACCGTGCTCGTCAGCCACGCGGGTAAGCACGGCCCGGCCGTAGCCGGGCAGGGTCACCACGATTTCGTCGGAGCGGTGCTCGCGTAGGTTGCAGCGGTGGTCCCGGGCGCACCATTCGGTGTGTGGCAGGCGGCGGCTCATCGGGCGTCCCGGCGGATGCGGTGAAAGTGGTTGAACAGCCAGCGGCCGGCGCGTAGCCGGCGGCCGGTGCCCTCGCAGCGCCGGCACAGCCGGAACGCGCGGCCCATCGGGCTGCGCCGTTTGCCGCTGCCGTGGCAACGGGGGCAGTGCTTGAACGGCCACACCCAGCACGTGAACGCGTAACCGAGGGTGACGGCCGGGAGGATGAGACAGAGGACGCTAGCAGCGACAGCGGGGGTGTCCACAACAGGCTCCTAGGGCTGTTTTCGGGTACGAAGCGCCGTGAGCTGCTATCCGCTAGATCGCAGCTCAGGATCGTGATCAGGTGCTAGCGGGTCTGCTAGCGCTAGCAGCGCAGGCCGCTAGCGCTAGCAGACCCCGGCCATCAGTCCCCGGACCGTTTGTGGTTACGCTCCGCGATCGCGGCGAGGACATCGGCGCGGGCGATGCCGCGCCGGGTGACCGGCTTACCGTCGATGCGCCGCCCGACGTCGGTGACCTTGACGGCCGGGAACGGCTTCAACGCCGCCGTGAGTTGCGCAGACTCCCAACCGCCGTACACGTCCGGGCGCAGCTCGCGCAGGTTCGCGCACAGGGTTTCGTTCCACGCCTTGTCCTCGCCGTCCGGCCAGATCTGCGCGAGGTCGGCGAGCACGTCGGCGATGTGCGCCGCGTCCCGGGTCTGGCTGTCCGGCTCAGGTAGCGTGCCGGCCTTGCCCCGCAACACCATCGCGCGCTCGACCACGCGGGCGGCGGCGTTGGTGTCCACATAGAACGACTTGCGCGGCGCCGGCTTGTCGAACCCGGCCAGGATGCCCCAACCAGCCTCGACCACCGGGCGGAACACGGTGGACCGGTAGCCGCGCTTGTACATCGACGTGCCCAGGATCATGTCGTTCGCGGTCTGATCGGCCACGGACAGGCAGAACCGGGTGTTCACGTTGCGGGTGATGCCGGTCGGCAGGCTGTCCTTGTCGGGAATCTGGGTGCCCATCAGCAGGATGATGCCCAGCGCGCGGGCGAGCTTGATGACCTTCTCCAGGATCTCCCCGGCCGCCTTGCCGTACTTGGGATGGGTGAACAGCTCTTGGATCTCGTCGATGAACGCGACGAGCGGGTGTAGGCCAGAACCCTTGAGGGAAGCCAACTCCGGCGTCACCTTGTTCTCCGGCGCCTTGCCCAGCTTGGCGTAGTGCTCGATCCGCTTCGACCGGCGCCGGCACTCCTCGTACAGCCAGTCCACGAACGCGGCGCAGCGGGCGATGGTGTCGTCATCGAACCCGTTGCCGTACTCGGCGCACAGCGGCTCCACCACGCGGAAGTCACCGACGCCCTTCAACTCGTAGCCGCGAAGCTC
Organism: Phytohabitans sp. LJ34; assembly: GCF_052068095.1. NCBI lineage: Bacteria > Bacillati > Actinomycetota > Actinomycetes > Micromonosporales > Micromonosporaceae > Phytohabitans > Phytohabitans sp. LJ34. Next base: position 47,929 of record NZ_JBQHDG010000020.1, read on the forward strand.
CACCCGCGGGTCGAGCGATGCCGCCAGAACCAGGAGGCGAAGCGCGAACGTCTTGCCGGAACCGGGCTGGCCACCGAACAGCCAGTTACGGAACATCAGCTCGACGTGAACGAACTCCATGCGCGGCGTCAACGCGAACGCGAACGGGCTGAACACGTCCACCTTGCCGTCACGAACCAGCGGCCACACAGGGGGTTTCATCGCCGACGCGGGCTCATAGCCGACCCACAAACCGAGCCGTCCGGTGTGTCCCTCGGCCGGTTCGGGCCAGACCTGATCCATCGGTAGGCGCAGCGCTGAGGCCAGCTTGCCGCGGCGTGCGACTACTTCGGACGCTTCGACCCCGTAGGGCAGGTCCACCACGGCCAGGTGTCCCGGTCCGTCGCGGTGAATGTCCATCGGGAAGCTGATCGCGCGCGGGTCCTTGGCGACAGCGGAGTTGATGGCGGCGATGCCCAACGAGGTCAGGCCACGGCGGACCAGCTCAGCGGTCAGCTTGCGGTAGCGGGTCGCCTCGGTAACCCGGTCCGTGATCGGCCTGTCATCCGGCCGCCCGGCCCGCGCCAACACACCCACCGCCAGCGCGATCGCCGACCACTGCGACCACGCCGGTACCGGCCCGTACAGCAGTACCAGCACGGCCACGGTCAGCGCGAGGGTGGCGCCCAGCAGCAGCCACCAACGCCACGTCGACTGACGCTGACGGCGCGCGTCGAGCTTGAGCCACACGTCAGCCTCGCCACGGTTCGCGGCCGCCTGCCGAAGCGCCCAGTTGCCTTCCTCGGCGGTCGCCCAGTGCAACACGCGGCCGGTACCCCGGAACAGCCCGACCGGCGCCCACAACGCCACCTTGACCCCGTACTTGGGTACCCGCACGCCGTGGAAGGCCAGCACGTAGCCGGCGTCCTTGAGTTGGTGGCGGATCGCGGCTTTCCAGCCGCGCACCGTGTACGCCCACTGAGGCAGCACCGGCCGCCGGTTCGGGCGTGGCGGCGTGAAACCCGGGTCGTCTGGCCGATCCACGGGCGCACCCAACACAGGAGCATCGTCCTCAATGGACTCCGCGTCCTCGTACACGTCGCCATCGTCGTCCGTGTCCACAGTGGCCGGGCCGGAAGCGCGGCGGTTGCGGGCGGCGTCGAGGTCAACGACCTCGGCGTCCGTCAACTCAGCCTCGGCGGCGCTCCAGTCGAAGTCTTCCGGGTTGGGGTTGACGGTCACGGCGTAGCCTCCTTGCAGGTCAGGCCGGTGAAGGACAGATAGTCGGCCAGTGCGGCGGACAGGTCGTGGTCGTGAGCGCGGATCTCGAACACGGCAGACCACGCGGCGGCCGGCTCCCGTTGGGTAATGGCCGATGCGAGGTCGGCGAGGGTGGCGGCGAAGTTGTCCAGATCCGTTGCCACGTAACCGATTTCAGACTGTTCGGTGTGGACGGTCACGAGGTACCTCCGGCGATGAACAGGGCGGCGAAGAACAGCCAGCCGACGTGCCAGGACTGGTCAAGCGCGTACGCGCCCGTGCCCAACGTGGGGTTGTCGTCGTAGCCCGGCCGAGGGGCGCCGAGAATCCAGAACCGGCCAGAGCCGAGCGCGCAGGCCAGTCGGAACAGCAGCGTCCGCCGGTCGGCGATGTAGTGCGAGACGGCCGAGATGCTCATGCCGATCGCCAGGTGCCACGGGGACGGGCGCCAGCCGGTCGCGGCGGCGACCGCGAACAGCGCGAATAGGCTGGTCGCGGTGTAGGTCGCAACGTGCGCCGCGCACGCGAGGCGGCCGAGCCAGCCGGTCCGGCTCTTGGTGTCGGCCTGCCACTGTGTCTGAATCCAGTGGTCGGCGACCTGGTGAGCGGCGTACAGGGCAGCGAAGACAGCGCCGAACGTGCCCAGCTCAGCGGTTGGATCTGCGAACATGGGAATCCTCCGAGGGTTCCTGCAAAGGGGCTTGACGAGGACCGGCGGCGCGGCACGGGTTTGCGAGGCCATGGGCCGCGCCGCCGGGCGGTGCTAGTGATCAGCGCGCATCAGGTGGGCCAGCGCCGCACCCATGCCGAGCACGGCGACGGGCAGACAGGCGACAAGCGCGGTGACCGGCCACGGTGCCGACGTCCAGCCGGCGGCGGCCATCAGGTGGTAGCCGACCTGACCGGCGGCGCCGATGGCGAGCGAGACGATCGCGGACCACTTGGCGAACCGGCGGGCAGCGCGCGGGGCGCGGCCGGACAGCCACACCCACAGCGCGTACGCGGCGTAGGTCTCCATGCCGATCGGCAGTGTGATCGCGATGTCCAACGTCACGCCATCGGCGATACCGGGCAGCAGGCTTGCCTTGCCGAACCCGGTGAGCTTGCCCAGCTCGACCCAGCCGGCCCAGATGGCGACGAACGCGGGCGCGGCCAGCAGCAGGACCGGCCACACCACCGGGCGGCGTCGCTCGGCCGGCGCGGGCGCGGTGCCCTCGGCCGTGATGTTGGCGCCCGGGTCTGCGTCCCTGCCTTCCAGCGGCGAAGCGTCCAGCGGCGGCGTCTGCTCGGCCGGCGCCAGGTCCGGCGCGCTCGGGGGCGGGCCGATCAGGTCCGGGGTGGTCTCGGTGGGCTCCGGCGCCTCGGCCGGCGCCGGGGGCGATGCGAGCAGCTCGGCCAGCGCGTCGCGCAGGGCGTTCGCCTTGGGGGAGCCGACGCGTAGCTCTTTCTTGATCCGGTTACGGGAGGGGATCTCGCCGAGCGCCTCGGCGAGCGCGCGGGCGCGGGGGAGCAGGTCTTCGATCGGCGCCGGGTAGGCGCTGCTGACGGTCGGTGCGGCGGTCATCGGTTACCGTCCTTCGTTGCAGTCGAGGCACTCGCCGAGCGAGCGAGGGATGTAGTAGGGCCGCACGCGGCGGCAGATCGGGCAGGTGCGCCGAGCGAGTAGCGCCCGGTCGATCGCGGCGCGCTGGCGCGTCGTGGCGGTGCGCTTCGGGCGGGCCAGGTCGAGGCGGTACAGGTAGGCCACCCGGGTGCCGCCGATGCCGCGCCACAAGATCTGAGCGGCGATCGGCTGTCCGGCGGGCCGTAGTCCGCGGTCGCGTAGTTGGCGCCGGGTCGCGTAGCAGGCCGGCGCGCCGCGCCACCAGTAGGTCGGGATGCCGTACCGGTCGCCTTCCGGGTCGTAGTAGGCGGCGCGTATCCGGCTCACGGCTATGGCCTGCCGGATCGGAGCCAGCGGCGCACGTCGTAGACGCCGAGCACCACGGCCGGCGTTCCGGCGGCGATCGCCAGCAGAGCGCCGGCCGTGCCGATCACGCCGGGTATGGCTGACAGTGCGGCGCCGATGCCGGCGATCGGGCCGAGTACGCGGGCCACGCGGCCGGCGCGGGCCAGCGGGTGCGCCGGTCGCGGCGTGTTGTGGGCGCTCATTAGGCCACCTGCCGATGCGGCGCGGCGGCGCTCGACGTGCGGCCGTAGAACGCGGTCGCCTCGCGCAGTACGCGAGTTTCGGCCCGGCGCAGGCGGCGCCAGTCCAGGTCAGAGGGGTTGTCGTCGGTCGTGATGATGCGGATCTCGGCGTCCAGCAGGTCAAGCTCGGCCTCGATCAGCGGCCACTCGGCGGCGATCGCGGCGAGGTCTTCCACAGTCGGGCCGGCCTCGGCCAGCGCGGGCAGGTCGAACGTTTCCATGTCGATTCCTCACAGGGGGTCGAAGTGGAGCCGCTGGCGGCACGCGGCATCAGCGCAACGTGCCGCCGGCAGAGACAGGGAAACCCCAGGTCAACCGGGGTAGGAGCGCACGGACCTTGGCGTGCGCGGTGACCTTTTCCGGGGAGGCCACGGCCCCTTCAGTTGTCAATGAGCCAGCGATCACGGCGGGCCGTAGGCGTGCGGTCCCCGAAGAGACCGCCTTCCCCGACACCCAGCCGGTCTTTGTGATGCCGGTAACCTAACAGTTGTTTGGACTACGGGTCAACTGGTCAGGTAGGACGTGGCACGAAGTGGCACTGAGCAGGGATGATGTGCCGTTGGTCACTGTTAGGTGACTGTTAGGGCACTGGTATGCTCGGGCTGATCAGATCGACGCCTAGCTCCGAGGGAGCGCGCAATGTCTTCACCCCGGCCACGACTGACGCGGGCAGAATCGTTACATCAGCAGGTCGCGCGGAATATCAGAAACGACATCGACGCGGGGGTTCTGAGGGATGGCGACGTATTGCCCTCAACGCGCGAGCTAGCACAGACCTGGGACGTCAGCGTCTTCACGATTAACGAGGCAATGAAGATCCTCATTGCAGACGGCCTAGTAGAGAGCAAGTCGCGCTCTAAGCGCGTTGTTCGGGCACCGGGTCAGACGAGGCGAAGCGAAGTGCGCCTACGAAAGCCACACGTGCTGTTGATCGGTGGATATGCCGGCAGCGGGAAGACCGAATTAGGCCGTATCATCGCAAGAGAAACAGGCTGGCCGATGCTCGACAAGGATACGCTTACGCGGCCTGTCGTCGAAATCGCACTAGAAATCCTGGGTCAGTCCCCGCACGACCGTGATTCCGACACCTATGTCAACACGATTCGACCACGCGAATACGAGTCGCTTATCGCCACCACGACAGAGAATGTTGAGTGCGGAAGCAGCGCTATTGTGACGGCGCCATTCGTGCAGGAGTTTGGCGATCCTGTGTGGATCGGCAGGACACAAGCGCTGTTCAGCGGGATGGACGCGGTCACAACGCTGATATGGGTGTATTGCGATGCCGATACGATGCACACCTACATTCGCCGCCGTGGCGCGGCGCGAGATGCCGCGAAGCTATCCGACTGGCCGGGTTGGCTGACAAGGATCAAGCCCGATTTCCGGCCGAGTGGTGAGCATGTCGTCATCGACAACTCGGCATCTAGCTCGCCATTGCAGGATCAGGCGCAGGAGTTGCTTAAGCGGATTCTTGGCGAGGCGGCATGAACGATGGTGTCATCCTGTACGGTCCTCCGGGGAGTGGCAAAGACACAGTTACTGGCGAGCTAACGAGGATCGATCCTCGTTATGTACTGTATCGCCGACTGAAAGCTGGGCAGGGGAGAACGGCCGGATATCGCATGGCGACAGAATCCGATATCGCCGCGCTTCGCGCGCAGCATCAGATTATTTGGGAAAACCGTCGCTATGGGTCTACCTACGTGATCGACCGGGCTATGCTCGCGAAGCAACTAGCGGAGAGCGTGCCAGTCGTTCACCTGGGACAGGTGGAAGCCGTTGCCGTAGTGGCCGCGAGCGTGCCGGATACGCGATGGCTGGTTGTCCACCTATGGTGTCCGCGTGAAGTCGCCGCGCAGCGCATCCGTGACCGAGGGACGGCCGACCTCAACGACCGGCTATCGGCATGGGATGAGACCGTCCCGCTAGCGACGGCTGACCTGACGTTCAACACAGCAGAAATCTCAGCGGCCGACGCCGCGAGAGAGATCTACAAGCGCATACAGGCCAGGGGGTGAGATGACCTGTGCGGCGCCGAAGGTGTCACCCGTGTCACCCGTGTCACTTAACCGCCGCTGGCCTGCGGAAACGCTACTGGTCATGAGTGACAGTCGAGTGACACCGGAAGAGCGGCTGAAACACGAGAGAGACAGCGAACCTCTCCGGTGTTTCAGCCGCTCTTCCCTCCCAGACCCTGTGCCAGATCCGTGCCAGTTAGACCGGTCGGCGCCGGGCACGGACGGGGAACCGCGGGGAAGGCGCTACCCCCGGCGCAGGTCACAGCGCTGCAAGGTCAGCGAAGTTCGTGAGATCGCCACTGGCAGTGTGGGGGTCAGGGGTTCGAGTCCCCTCGGCTCCACCCATTCGAGCGCCAGGTCAGGACACTAAGTCCATCGATCTGGCGCTATCTTTTTGGATCTTCTGCGCACATCTGTGCTTCCCCTTGCGCGGCCGGCGACCCTGGTCGATGAACGCGAGCACGGTGGGATGCCGGCGCGACGACAGTGAGACGTCATCGCGGCGAAAGCCGGCCGTGGTTGACTTCGGCCGACCGCTGTCGCAGCCGAGGCATCCACGTAAGGGGCATGCTCTTGCACTCTGACCCAGAAGACGGGGACGCTTCAGACGCGCGGGCCGAATCGGAACTGCTCAAGCTCATCTTCGGGTTCCGCTTCTCCCAGGTCATCTATGCGGCTACCCGGCTTGGTATTGCCGATCTCCTGGAAAATGGCGCGCAGGGTAGCGCTCAGCTGGCCGCCGCCACGGGGACGGACGTCCACGCGCTGACTCGACTGCTGCATGCGTTGACGCATCTCGGCGTAGTCGCCGAGGTGGCACCGGGGGTGTTCGGCCTGGCTTCGCTCGGACGGCCCCTGCGCGCCAACGCCGCACGTTCGGTCAAAGCACTCACGCTGGCGTCCTGCGACGATGCCTCGTGGCGATCCTGGGGTGGTCTGCTAAACAGCGTGGAGACGGGACAGTCGGCGTTCCAGCACATCTTCGGCATGACCATCTTCGATCACCTGGCCGAGCATCCCGAGCTTTCCGCCAACTACCACGAGGCCTCGGCGCGGGACACGAGCATGGCGTTCTCGCCGGAAGTCTTGACCCGCCTGGACTGTTCGCGTTTCCACACGGTTGTCGACGTCGGCGGGGGGCGTGGCGCCCTGTTGTCCGGGCTGCTCCGCGCCAACCCTGCCATGCGGGGGATTCTCTTCGATACGCCGGCCGGGCTTGCCGGGGTTTGCGCGACGGATCGGTGCCAGGTGGTTTCCGGCGACTTCCTCGAGAGCGTTCCGGAGGGCGGCGACGCCTATATTTTGAAATACATCCTGCTGGACTGGAGCGATGCGGACGCCGCAAGAATCCTCGCGAACTGCCGGCGCGTGATGCCGGCGGATGGCGTGCTCATCGTGATCGAGCTCGTGCTGCCGGACGAGCTGGGTAGTTCCGACCGCTACACGACAACGGGTGATCTCGGATTGCTCGTGACGACGGGCGGTCGCGAGCGCACCAGGGACGAATTCGCGGCGCTGCTGAAGTCGGCTGGTTTCGAACTGTCGTCGATCACCGCCCTGTCCGAAGACAACGACGTCAAGGCGATCGAGGCGGTGCCGACCTAGCCCAACACAATGGAAGGAGTGAGTCGATGGCCATCAAGAAGACGCCCATTCTGCCGGACAAGAAGTACAAGTCAGTTCGGATCACGATGGGCAAACCCACCGGGACCCCGAAGGGATCGTAGACGCTCCGCTAGCGCGTGATGCCGGCGCGTCGAATCGTGCACCACGTCGAGCTCAGTTGACGCGCCGGCATCTCAACATGCGTCACTTCTTGTAAGAACGGTTTAGGGGAAAACCATGCGGCTCACGCTCGCGGCGATGCCTTGGCAGGCGATCAACCGCCCGTCGCTCCCGATCGGACTGCTTCACAGCCTCGTCAGGCGCGAGTGCGCCGGCGTCGAGGTGGCCGAGTATCACGGCGGGATCCGATGGGCCGAACACATGTTCGCGCGGGTCGGCGTGCCGCCGTCGGACTATACGAAGATTGCCGACACGGGTGTCTTCCATGGCATCGGCGAGCTGGTATTCGCGGGCTGCCTTTACGACGACCCCGGGCGGAACGTCGAGGAGCTGCGGGAGACCGCCACGAACTTCGGCCTCGACGTCGACACCGTGATGAGGATGCGCGCCGTCACCGACGACTACCTGGAAACGGCAACAGCAGAGGTCTGCGCCTTCGAACCGGACATCGTCGGCTTCTCCAGCACCTTCATGCAAAACGTGCCGAGTCTCGCGCTCGCGCGCCGACTCAAGAAGGTCCGGCCCGATCTCATAGTCGTGTTCGGTGGCGCCAACTGCGACGGGCCGATGGGGCACGCGCTGCACAGAAACTTCACGTTCATCGACTTCGTCGTCCGCGGCGAGGGCGAGCGGGCGCTGCCCGCGCTGCTGGAGAGGATCGAAGCCGGCGGCGGGTTCCCCGATGTCCCGGGCTTGTGCTGGTGGGATGGCGACTGTTCGGTGGCCAACGCGCAGGCTACCCAGAGCGTTCCGCAGGGAATCGTTCCGGTGCCGGACTACGACGGCTGGCAGGACGTACTCGAGCGCTCACCGCTGCGTCCCTATGTCTCACCCGAGCTGGTGATCGAAAGCTCGCGCGGCTGTTGGTGGGGTGAGAAGCATCATTGCACCTTTTGTGGGCTCAATGGCTCGCTGATGGCATTCCGGAGTAAGTCGGCCGATCAGTTCTGGAACGAGCTGAGTACGTTGGTCGCGCGTCACCAGATCCTTGACGTGGTAACGGTCGACAACATTTTGGACATGGACTACTTCAAGACCTTGCTCCCTCGCATGACCGAGGCCGATTGGGATCTGCGGGTCTTCTACGAGATCAAGTCAAACCTGAAGAGTGCGCAGATCGAGGCGTTGAGCTCTGCCGGAGTCATGTTGCTCCAACCCGGGATCGAGAGTTTGAACGGCCATGTGCTGAAGCTCATGGACAAAGGAGTCGACGGCGCTACCAACGTGCGGCTTCTGCGGGACTGCGAAAACAATCACGTTACCTGTGAATGGAACTACCTCTACGGGTTTCCGGGCGAGCTTCCAGAAGACTACTGGAGTGTCATAGACCAGATGCCCGCTTTGGTCCACCTCCAGCCGCCAAGCTACTCCGATCGAATCATCATGGAGCGGTTCAGCCCATACTTCGAACGCCCCGAGCTGGGTTTCACCCGCCGCGAGCCGGCCAAGTTCTGCCGCCACATCTATGACCTGCCGGAGGCCGAGCTGGCCGACCTCGTGTATTTCTTCGACTGCGACGACGCCGGCATCACCGCGGAGGTGGCGCAGGCGTTGACGGAGGCGATAGAGCGTTGGCAGCGCGGCTATCCGCACTCAGCCCTGGTTGCCGATGATCAGGGCGCCGAGATCCTGGTGGCTGACCGACGGGTGGGCTGGCCGCCGGTCGAGCATCGGCTCACCGGCTGGCACGCGGACGCTTACCGCGCTCTCAACGGACGCCGCACCGTCAAGGGCTTGGTCACCCATCTCAGCGAGCGTGGACACAGCGTTGAGCGCGACGTGGTCGGCACCTGGTTGCAGGGTTGCCTGACGGCCGGCCTGGTCTTCCACGACGGAGACGCCTGGGTGTCGTTGGCGACCACCGACGTTCCCCAAAAGATCCACCTCTGCGAATCGGCGCGGGCGGGAGTCTCGGCATGATCCCCCTCGCCGGCGAGGTGATGCGATTGGGAGGGCGGCCCGAGCCGACGCTTCGCTTCATATGCCTGCTGCGCGACCACCTGTCCAAGGGCGTCATCACACAGTGGCGGGGCGAGCTCGCTGACACGATCGACGTGACCGCGTTGCACCATCTCCCGCCACCGACCGGCGGCGATCCGCGAATCGACGAGTGGCGAGCCGCCTTCCGGGTGGGCCTGTGCTACTTCCGGAGGGGGCCGGCGTTCATCCAGGTCAAGGATGTGCGGAACGCCGATGCTTCCGCGAACTTCGTCCTCGACGATCCGGCGCTCGTCGACGCCTTCACGCATTATCTCCAGCCGAGGTCGCTGGCCCGCCTGGAGCCCGCCGAGCGGGAAGCGACCGATGCCCTGTTGGCCGAAGGGTTGCTGCTACGCATAGGCGACCACGCCACGACGCTGCCCTATCGGATGTCGCGTTGGCCGGTGCCCGCAACGCTCATCTGAAGCGCCCGGGCCGTCGAGGAACGACCAGAGTCAGTGCCGCGTCAGCGAGATGAAAGCCGCGAGCAGTTCGATGGAGATCGCATCAGCCATCCACGGTGGGAGGAACGTGCATCATGACACCTGGCAGAACCGTCACTGCCCGGCCAGGTTGGCCGAACACTCGCAGGTTGGGGCGGCTCGTCCTCCGTCGACTCCTGCCGGTGGCGTTGGTTTTCGCCGGATCCGTCGGGGGCGCGGCCGGCCCCGCGGCTGCCGACCAGTCCAGCGTGTTGCCCACTGACTCCTACCGTTCGCACCCCGGCGGGCTGATCACCCGGAACGTGTACGACTACGCGCCGGCGGTCATCGCTGACGGCCCCTACCGGATGTGGTGGTGCAGCCAGCTCTCGGGAGGGACGGTACCCGGCGACGACATCCTGTACGCCGAATCGCCCTCCCTCGGCGGACCCTTCCGCGCTCCCGGCGGCGGCCAGCCGCTGCGGGTTTTCGACGGCACCGCGACTGGCTGGGATCAGCACACCTGCGACCCGTCGGTGGTGCGGGTCGATGGCACCTATTACATGTACTACGGCGGCTCCCGGGACGGATCACCGGATTTGACCCAGATCGGCGTGGCCTCAAGCACCAACGGCCTGCAATGGCAAAGGCTCAACCAGGGGCGCCCGATCATCACGCCCGCCTTCGAGGTCGATCGGCCCAACAGGTACGGCGCCGGCCAGCCCAGCGTCGTCCACCTCGACGGGATGTTCTACCTGCTGTTTACCGACACGACCGCCAGCGGCGCTCTCGACAACGGTGCGGGGCAGTTCGCCTGGCGCTCCACCGACCCCACCTTCCAGAGCGGCGTCGAAGTGTTCAGCGCGACCGGCTGGCAGCCACGGACGGCGGACAACGACCGCAGCTTCTCCGTGCTCAACGGTTTCTCGGTGGACTGGCAGTACTCCGACGTATTGCAGGCGTTCATCGTCGCGAGCAACGGTCCGAATTCAAGCGGGACGGTTCTGGAGTTCCTGGACCGTAACGACCTGCGCATCCACCCGCACCCGAACGGATTGCTGCCCGGCACCTGGACCGAAGGCCCCGCCCTGGTCGCCAAGCCCGACAAACACGCGATCGTCACCCCCCAAGGCGAATGCGGCCGGGTACCCATCGACGTGATCCAGTCGACCGCCACCGCACCACCGCACACCCTGGGCCACTTCGGGTTCGACCTGCTCACCGGCCGCACTTGTGGCCAACTGACCGACGCCCAGGTGGCTGCTCTGTTCAACGGCTACGGAATCGAAAGTGCCGGCCTGCCGGCCACGTACATCACCGGCGGCCGACGCCTACAGATCCAAGAGCTCGGCGTCTACACCGCCCTGACAGGTAACAGGGTGAATGTCTCTTCCCAGACGTTCCACCAAATCCCGTATGGAGCCTCCCTGCACACCGGCGTCCCGGCCGTCAGAGCCGCCGGTAGGCCGGCCGGCTACCTCCTCGACGACGGCCGGCTCTGGCCGGTGGCGGACAACCGGCTGATCACCGCCAACAGGTCGCCGGTCACCACCATCAGCGTTCAGCAATACGACAGCTACCCCAAAGCGCCGACGCTACGACACTCCTGGCAATGATGCGGGCAGGTGGGTTCTGTCGTTGATCCGCAGCCATTCGGCGATTCTGTTCCGCTGGAAACGTAGCTACAGTCGCGCGGCATGGGAGCCGCCGAGCCTGTGTCAGCTGTGCCGGACGGGGCGGGTTGGGCCGGCGGTGAGCTTCGTGACGACGCGCTCGCCACGCTGGCCGAGATGGAGCAGTGGCGGCTTCCGGCCGAGGGGTGGCGGCAGGTCGCGGGTGCCCTGGGTGACATGGCCGGTGCCATCGCCGACCGAGACGGTGACGCGCTGGATCGAGCGATCACCGATCTCGACGCGTTGAGCCCGGGGCGCATCATCCCGATCGACCTGACCTCTCCCGCCCCGAGGTCGCTGCGGCTGCGTTCGAACATGCTCGTGCACGCGTTGACCGGTGCGGAGACACTTCCGGCGCCGCCCCGTCGCGGTCCGGCGCTCGTGTCCTCCGCGCCGGTCCGGCAGGAGCTGGTGGTCCATGCGATCGCGCCGTTGGACGGTCCGTGGGCGGAGGCCGCCTACCGGCAGGTGCGGCGGATCTGGGTGGGCGTGGGAGACCTGTTGGCCGCGACCGAGCCGGTCGACGACCGCCGGCCGCCCGTGGACCTGCCAGCCACATGCGCCCTGCTGCCGACCGGTCCGATCCTCGCCGCCCGGCAGCGACCGGATCAGCGGGTCCAGGCGATCCTGCGCCGGGAACACGACGTCGTCGTCCTCTCCGTCGGCTGGCGTGCCGATCCTGACGCGCCCACCTGGGCCGGCTGCGAGCGGGAGTGGGACGCGGTCGCGGCGGGCGGCACCGGCGAGTTGCTCGGCGTCGTCCGGCTCTACCTGGGCATCACGCCGACCGCGACAACCGATGCCGTGGCCGCAGGTGACCTGTGGCAGCGAGACGGCGTATCGGTCGCCGGCTGCACGCTGTGGGAGCTGCCGCCGTTCGACGATCACCACCGGGCCGAGCGGCGCATCCTCGCGGTCGCGCCGGACGAGAGTCACGAGGTGCTCAGCGGGCTGGTGTGGTCGGGCGGCGGAGGAGCGATCGCACCGCTGACCCGATACCTCGTCGACGCCGCCAAGATCCGCTACGAGTTGCGCGTCCGGATGGCCGCCGACGGCGCCCTCCGCGCCGCCGCGGCGGGCGGCACGGAGGCAGCGGCGCTGACGGTGTTGCTGACCAAGCTTGACGACCTTTACGGCACGGTCGACATCGCGCGGTCCAACATGGCGACCGCGATGCGGGCGGTCGCGCCCGGCGCCGCGCCGCTCGGCGGCTTGTTCGCCGACGACCGCGAGACCGCCGACTGGGTGGCTTCGACCCTCGCCGACGACCAGCGCTACCTCCGAAACGCACGGGAACGTGCGCTAGCCACAAGCCGGCCATCCACGGGCGGCACGGCACCATCCCCGACCATCGGGCTGGTCGCCGCGCTGCCCGAGGAGTACGAGGCGATGGCGATGCTGATCGACGACGCGACCGAGTGGCCGATCGCCGGCGACCGTTCCCTCTACACCCGTGGCACCGTCCCCAGCGCCCAGCCGGGCCAGCCCCATCACGTGGTGCTGACGATGCTCGGTGACACGGCCAACAACGCCGCCGCGGCGGCCGTGGCCCACCTGCTGCGCAGCTTCGGATCGGTCGACCAGGTGCTGATGACCGGCATCGCGGCCGGCGTGCCCATGCCCGCCCGGCCGGACAAGCACGTGCGGCTCGGCGACACCGTCGTGTCCACCTGGGGCATCGTCGACTACGACCACGTCGTGGATCGGGACGGCGGCCTCGCCTTGCGGCAGGGCTTTCCAGTGCCGTCGCCGCTGCTGTGCGGCCGCGCGAAGGCGTTGGCGGCACAGGAGATCCGCGGACACCGGCCCTGGGAGGACGAGCTCGCCCGGCTGATCGAGCGGCGTCCGGCGTTCGCCCGCCCCGATCCCGCCACCGACGTGCTCCGCGCGTACGACGGGGACGACGTACACCCCGACCCGGCGCTGACCGGACACCGCCCCGGGCGGTCGAAAGTCCACGAAGGACGGATCGGCTCCGCGAACCGTTCGCTGCGCAACGCGAAGCTGCGGGACGCGCTGGCGGAGAGGTACGACCTGCGCGCCATCGAGATGGAAGCGTCCGGGATCGGGTCGTCGGCCTTCGCCAGCGGCCGCGAGTGGTTGGTGGTCCGCGGCATCAGCGACTACGGCGACAGCCGCATGGGCACGCTCTGGCGGCCTTACGCGTCGGCGGTCGCCGCCGCATACATCCGAGCGCTGCTGGGCTGCTGCCCGCCGCTCGATCCACACGGCGGCCGCACCGCCGGCAACGCACCCATCTAAACCAGCCGAGATCCCCGACCCAAAGTCCACGATCTGACAGCGCCGGTCCCGAGCCGGTGACTCCGTTGTGGACAGACGCCGGACCTGGGCCGATGGCACTGCCGCGGCGGTGTGTTTGGTTCGCGGTCCATCGAACGGCTGGCGGCGATGGCCGCACGCCCGTCAATGCGAACAAATGGGCATGCCGTTCCGGCTATCGCCTCGTTACCTTCCGAATTCTCCGGTGCACACCGATTGAGGGCGAGGGTTTGTGGAAGAGCACGATCGGCAGGTGCCAGAGCCGGATCCGGTCGCCGCCCGGCTCGAGCGGATAGAGGAACAGCTCGCCGAGTTCCACCGGCGTTCGGCCCATCGTGAGTCGATCATCGACCGGCTCCACGCGGAAAACCAGGAGTTTCGCGACGGCCTGCGCCGCGTGATTCTGGAGCCGGTGGTGACCGACCTGATTCGCCTCCACGACTCGATGGCGCGCGAGGCGCAGCGGCTGGCCACCGAAGAGCCGCTTGCCGCCCGGCTGCTGGAGAGCTACGCCGACGGGATCGAGCTGGCGATCGAGCGGTGCGGCTACGAGATGTTCGCGGCGGTCGCCGGCGAGGCCTACCAGTCCGGACGGCACGGCCCGGCGGGCACGGTGCCGACCCGCGATCCGGCCCTGGACAGCACGGTGGCCGAGCCGCTCTCGGCCGGCCTGCTCGAGATCGAGTCCGGCAAGGTGCGCCGCCCGGCCCGGGCCCGGGTGTACCGCTTCGAGCCGCCGGCCGGCGACGCGATCGACGTCCCGCTCGCGGATGTCGACCAACCCATCCACCCAGACCCCGTCGGGAAGTGAGTAATCCGTGGCGACTTTCGGCATCGACCTCGGCACGACCTATTCCTGCGTCGCCCGCATCGACGAGACCGGCCGACCGGCGATCATCAAGAACGCGATCGGCGACGACACCACGCCCTCGGTGGTCTACTTCGAAGAGCCGGATCACGTGGTGGTCGGCAAGGACGCCAAGGCAAACGCCAAGCTGCGCCCCGACCTCGTCGTCTCACTGATCAAGCGGCAGATGGGCAAGTCCTTCGAGATCACCGCGCACGGCCAGACACACTCGCCGGAGTCCATCTCCGCGCTCATCCTCCGCGAGCTCGCCCGCGCCGCGAGCGAAAACTGCGGCGAAGAGGTCAAGGACGTGGTGATCACGGTGCCGGCCTACTTCGGGGTCGCGGAGCGCGACGCCACGCGGAAGGCCGGCGCGATAGCCGGCCTCAACGTACTGAGCATTGTGGACGAACCGGTCGCGGCCGCCCTGCACTACGACGCCCTCTCCACCGGGCAGACCCGCACGCTCTTCGTGTACGACCTGGGCGGCGGCACCTTCGACACCACCGTCATCAAGGTGTCGCCCGAGGAGATCCAGGTCGTCTGCACCGACGGCGACCACCACCTCGGCGGCGCCGACTGGGACGACCGGCTCGCCGAGTACCTGCTCGAACAGTTCCTCGCCGAACACCCCGACTCCACGGCGGCCGACGACGAGGAGTTCCTACAGGAGCTGGCCGCCGGCGCCGAAGACATCAAGAGGCAGCTCAGCAGCGTGCAGACCCGCCGGTTCAACGCGCGGTTCGCCGGCGACGTCTCGAAGATCGAGGTGACCCGGGAGAAGTTCGAGGAGCTGACCTCGGAGCTGATCAAGCGGACCTTCACGATCACCCAGCGCACCCTGGAGACGGCTCGGGAGAAGGGCATCACCGAGTTCGACGACGTGCTGCTGGTGGGTGGGTCCAGCCGGATGCCGGCGGTCGCCGCCGGTCTGGAGGCGCTGGGCCTCGCGCCGCGGATGCACGACCCGGACCTGGCCGTGGCCAAGGGCGCGGCGCATTACGCGCTCATCGAGTCGATCAAGGTGCAGTTGCCGGAGGAGGGCACGGAAGCGCCCGAGGCCGCCGTCAAGGATGTCGCCGACCAGCTCAACATCTCGGTCGAGAAGGTGCGGGCGCTGGCCGGCAAGCGGGTCGCCACCGTCGTGCCGCGGGCCTTCGGCATCAAGGTGCTCAACCGCGACGCGCAGGGCGCCGAGTTCTACACGGTCGAGCACGTGCTGCGCGCCAACACGCCGCTGCCGGCGGAGACCGAGCCACAGCGGTTCGGCACGGCATTCCCGGACCAGGTCGAGATCGAGGTGGAGATCTGGGAGCAGTCCGGCTCGGTCGAGTCGGACGTGCTCGAAGACAACGAGCACATCGCCGAGGGTCTGATCAGCGGGCTGCCGCCGCTGCCACAGGGTTCGCCGATCGACGTCACCTTCCAGATGGAGACCGACGGTCTGTTGCGGGTGCACGCCATCGAGCTGAAGACCGGCAAGGACCTGCGCATCGAGCTCCAGATCAAGAGCGGGCTCTCCGACGAGCAGGTCAGCGAGGCCCGCTCCGCGGTGGCCCGTTACAGCGTTTCCGCGTGACGGCGGCCGGCCGATGTTCGATCAGGAGCGCTACCGGCAGGAGGTGCTCGATCCGGCGCGGAAAAGCCAGAACACCCCGCCGGCGGACCTCTTCATCCGGTACGGCATCGACACCGACCGGCTTCCCCGCGGCGACCAGTTCGACGCGCACCTGGCCACGGTCGTCAAGTACTGGCAGTCGCTGAGCCAGAAGATCACGTACCGCCGGCTCGTCGAGGCGCTCAACGCCGCGCACAAGGCACTTCAGCAGGCCCGGCAGCTCACGGTCGAGCACTTCGCGGCCGAGCGGGACCGGCTCTCCGCCGAGGTCGGTCGCAAGCTCGACGAGGCGGTGGAAGACCTGGCGGCCGGCGGCTCGGTGGTCGCCGCGTCCACCGTGGCGAAGGTGGCGGCCCGGCTCAGCGGGGCGATGGTCGAGTCGCAGCTGCGCGAGCGGCTCACCAAGCGCCGGGTGCGCATCGTCGACGAGATGTGGCCGCTGCCCGAGGCGCCGCCCGCCAAGAGCCGCGAGGTGATGCGGTCCGTGCGGATACTCGGCCTGCCGCTGTCCCTGTACGCGGTGGCCGGCGAGAAGGTCGGCGAAGGCTTTACCCTGCGTGCCGGCCTGCGGGTGACGGATGGCCCGCTGACCGTCACGATGTTCGAAGACGCGAGGGCACGGGCCGAGCGGCGGGCCCAGGACGACCGCAAGACCGCCACCGAAAACCTGCTGACCAACCTCCGCGACGCCTACGACCAGGGCACGCTCGACCAGCTCGTGCTCTGGGAGCTGATCGAGGTGTTGGCGCCGGCCGCCGAGCTCCCGATGGCCTCGGTCCGCCGCGTCGCCCGCGAGGCGACCCAGCTGGGGTTGAAGCGGGAGGAGGCCGAAGAGCTCGCCCTGGCCGTGCTGATGCGGGGCGCGGCCGCCGCCCCGGCTCGCCGCGACCCCGCTGGCGAGGTCGACGAACTGCTCGGCGGTGGTTCGCTGCGCGCGGCGGAGCGGCTGCTCGGCACCCTGCCCACCGAAGAGACCGGCGAGGTGCGGGCCCGCGTCGAGGCGGTGGCGAAGCGGGTGGCCACGCTCGCGAGCCAGGCGCAGAAGGAGATCGCCGCCGGCCGGCCCGAGCACGCCGCCGAGCTGCTCACCACCGCGCTGCGCGACGCCGCCGACGACACCGATCTGACCGGGCGGCTGCGCGCGCTTGCCCCACCGGCGGTGCCCGCGGTGACCGCCGGGACTTCCGCCGGCGACCGGGTCGCGATCGGCTGGACGCCCAGCCCGGCCCGTACCGGTGGCGTCACGTACCAGGTGGTCCGCACCCGCCGACGGCCGGCCGGCTCGGCGACCGACGGCGACGTCGTGGGGCGCACCGACGGCAACGAGCTCGCCGACAGCGCCGCCCCGGCTGGCGACGACCTCTACTACACCGTCTTCGCCTCGCGGTCCGACGGCGTCTGGTCGGCCGGTGCCAGCGCCGGTCCGGTGGCGCTGCTGCCCGAGGTCACCGGCGTGACCGTGACGGCGGGCGAGACCGGTGTCCGGGTGGGCTGGACGGCACGGGCCGACGCCAGCGCCTTCAGCGTGGTCCGCGAGCCGGGCGGAGCTCCGGTGAGCGCCACCCGCACCGGGTTCACGGAGGAGGGGCTGAGTCCGGGCCACGACTACCGGTACGTGGTCCGCGCCGGCTATCCGGGCTCGCGCGGCGCGGTCGTCCAGTCCGCCGGCGTCACGCTCACCGTCACCCCGCAGGCACCGCCGAAGGCGGTTCCGGATCTGGGTGTCGAGCCGTTGCCGGGCCAGGATCCGGGCCGGCTGCGGCTGGTCTGGACACCGCCGGCCAGCGGCAAGGTCACCCTCCGCGCGGCGGCACACCGGCCGCGCTGGCAGCGCGGCGCGGAGATCACCGAGGCGGAGCTGAGCGGGTACGGCCAGGAGCTCGCCGGGCACGCGGAGCCGGCGACGAACGACCGCGTCGCCCTGGCGGTGCCGATGCCGGCGGGACGGGTCTTCGTCACCGCGTTCAGTGCCGGCGGCGGCCGGGCGGTCGTCGGGCCGACCGTCTCGGTGACCAACACCGTGCCGGTCACCCGGCTTGCCGCCCGCCGGGTGGGTGACCGGGTGCGACTCAGCTGGGAGTGGCCCTCCGGCGTGGCGCTGGCCCGGGTTCGCTGGTGGCCGGCCGAGGCCGGTGCCGACGCACACGCGCAAGAGATCGACTGCTGGCTCCGCTCCTATCGCGACGACGGCGGCCTCGAGATCGCCACCGGGTCCGGCGCCGTGCACGTCGCGGTCGCCACCGTCAGTCGCGACGCCGAGGGCGAGAGCGTGGGCAGCCCGGTGACCGTGCTGGTGACCGGCGTCGGCGTACCGGTGAGCTACCGGTTCGTCGAGCGCGGCGTCCCCTTCCGGCGCCGCACCCGGATCGAGCTGAGCTGCGAGCAGCCGTGTTCCCTGCCCGACCTCGTGGTGGTGCAGTCGCCGGGCCGGGTCGCGCCGCTACGGCCGGAGCAGGGCACCGCGGTCGCGCGCGTGCCGGCCCAGCGCCTGGATCCGGGGCGCCCGCTGAGCGTCGACGTGGCGGTGCGGGCCGCCCGCGGACCGTACCGGCTCGGCTGTTTCGTCGACGACCATGCCGGCGCCGGGTCGGCCGTGGTGCTCATGGGTATCCCGGGAGGGCACTGAGCATGTCCAAGCTGACCTGCCCGTACTGCTACGGCACCTTCGCCGAGAAGCAGATGCGCTTTCGGTGCGGCGGCCTGCGGGCGCCGGATGGCAAGGTATGCCCGCAAAAACCTGACCCGGTGCGCGCCAAGCTGGGGGACAACAGGGTCGTGCCGCCCGTCGTGGAGGCCAACGGCAAGCGGCTCTCCGCCGTGTGCAAGGGATGCGGCAACATCGCCACGATCCAGATCTGTCCACATTGCCACAGCCAACTTCCGGTGCACTACGGCAAAATCGACAACCGCATGGTGGCGATGATCGGCGCCAAGTTCAGCGGCAAGTCGGTCTACATGACGGTGTTGCTGCACGAGCTGATCCACCGGGTGGGCCGGCGCTTCGACGCCGCGGTGATCGGCGCGGACGAGCGGACCCGGCGCGAGTTCGGCAGCGAGGAGCGCACCCTCTACTCGGAGGGCGTGCTGCCGGTGACCACCCGCACAGCGGCGGCGGACAAGGGTAGAGAGCCGTTCGTCTTCAAGTTTTCGCTCGGCGAGCGGCGGCGGTTTCGCAGCACCCTGCGACACACCGTGCTGTCCTTTTTCGACACCGCTGGCGAAGACCTGGAATCGGAGCAGGGCGTCGCGCAGAACGTCCGGTACCTCGGCAGCGCCAACGGCATCATCGTGCTGCTCGACCCGCTGACGATCCCCGGGTTGGTGGAGACTCTCGGGCTGGATCCGTCCGTGCTGCCCACCGAGAGACAGCGCGAAGCGGCGAAGGCGGACAGCCCGATCAACATCCTCACCCGGGTGACCGAGGTGCTCCAGAAGGTGCCCGGGGTGGGCCCCAACCGGATGATCGACACTCCCGTGGCGATCGCCTTCTCCAAAGTGGACGCGTTGTGGGACGCGCTGCCCGAGCCGAGCCCGCTGCGGCAGCCGGCGCCGGCCACCGCGTACTTCGACGACAACAACAGCCTCGCGGTGCACGCGTACGTCCAGGCGCTGTTGCACGACTGGGAGGGCGGGCAGATCGACCAGTTCCTGGCCAAGCACTACCGCACCTACCGGTACTTCGGCGTCTCGGCTCTCGGCGCCGTGCCACCGGCCCTCGAGCCGGGGCAGCTACGGCAGAAGGTCGCCAAGTCCGGCATCCAGCCACACCGCGTGGAGGACCCGTTTCTGTGGCTGCTGAGCCGGCTCAAGGTGATCGAGACTGGGAAGGACTGAAATGGGCGTGCCGCAGATGTACTACACCTCCTGCGAGGTGGGTCTGGCCGGCTACCCCGGCTTTCAGTTCAACGCCGCCACTCCGGGCATCGACGACGCGGTGCTGCGCCGGGTCGAGCAGTCGACGTCCTACGAGCCGCCGCGTTCGCTCGGCTACCAGCCGACCGCCGAGCAGATCGCCGGGTGCCCGGTCAACCTCTGTTATCTGCCCGGCGAGGATGGCGAGCCGTCGATCCTGGCCAACACCGCCTTCGTCGGCACCGACTACTCGCACCGCTTCGGAAACTACTTCGTGCACGCCATCAGCCTCGCTTCGGCGGGGCGCGACCTCGGCGGCGCGCTGCCGATCGACTTCTGGCGGGCCGCCTTCTGGGCCCGCTCCGAGTCCAGCCACACCCAGCTGTCCGAAGTGGACGCCGTGCCGTCGGCCCCGTTCGGCCGGGCTTCGACCGACGCGTTCCTCCAGCAGAGCGGGCGGCTCGGCTGGCTGCCGCGGATGCTGACCGCGGTCGAGCGGGCGATCGCCACCGGCGACCGGCCGGTGATCCTCCTGGAGGCGGACAGCGAGCGGGTCGCGCGCTGGATCGCCGCGATCTGCCACCTGCTGCCGCCGCCCATGGCCCGGCGCCTGTCCTTCGCCACCTACAGCTTCCGTCCCGGGCGGGGTGGTGAGCACCTGGTGGGCACCGTCCCGGAGACCGACTTCGTGGCGGACGAGTCGGCCCTGCGCAGCTATCGCCTCTTCGATTTCGTCGACGGCCACGCCTCCGACGGCGCCAGCCACCCGATGGCCGAGCTGCTGACCGCCCTGGGCCCGGAGGCCATGCAGACCGTGTGGACGCTCGCCGCGCCGCTCGCTTCCGGCCAGGAGCGCGACTTCGCCGGCTGGTACCCGCTGGCGGCCGCTGGTGCGCTCTGCGCCGACCTGCCGGTGAGCGCGGACGACCTGGCCGCGGTTGTGGACTGGCTGCCGGCCAACACGGGCAGGCTGGAGCCGGGCCTGGTGGTCGACGTCGCCGAACGCTGCCTGGACCACGACGCCATCACCGTGCCGCAGAGCATCGCCCTGATCCAGGTCGCCGCGGCGGTGCGCGACGACAATCTCCGCGCGGCGGCCGAGATCTGCGCGTTCAACCTGCTGGTACGCGATCCTTCCGCGGCACCGGCGGACCTTCCGCGGCCCGTGACCGAGGCGGCCATCCGGCACGCCACCGGCCTCGTCACCGCCAGGCTGACCCGGGCCGGTCAGCTCCCGGAGGCGCTGGCGCTGCTGACCGTGGCCGTCCGCGCGGAGCTGCCGCTCGATCGCGGCGACCTGGAGGGCTACGGCCGCGAGCTTGTCGCGCCGATGCTGCTGGACCGCCCCGACGAGCCGCTGCCCCAGGTGCTCGGCAAGGTGCCCGCGCTGCGCCGCGGCATGCTCACCGCGCTCGGCGACGCACTGTCCACCAGGGAGGCCGCGGTCCTGGCCGTCGCCACGAAGCTCGACGGCACGGTGTCGCAGGAGGAGCTGGCCGCGTACCCGCGGCTGCGCCGGCTGCTCATGGTGGCCCGGGCCGCACGCGAGCCGGAGCGGCGGATACCAACGCTGTTGCGGCTCTGCGAGACCGACCTGCCGGATCGCGCGGTGCTCGGCGCGCTGTGGCCGGAGGAGTGGAGCGTCGAAGACGCGGTCGAGGTCGTGCGCCGCGTGCCGGAGCGGTTCTGGGAGTCGCCGGCCATGGTCGACCGGCTCGACCAGGTGCTGCGCCGGCCGGACGCGCCGAACGGGCAGTGGCGGGAGTACTACGCCCTCTGCGACTTCGTGGTGGATCGAAAGCTCACCGACGACATCTCCGCCGCGGCCGCCGCCCACGCGCTCGGCATCCGGCGGGCGCGAAAGCTGGTGCAGCAGACGGGCGCCGCGCGCGGCCGGCAGCTGACCGAGCTCGTACGCAAGGCGCTCGACCAGATGCAGCGCAGCGAGCCGCTGGTGCGCGGTTGGCTCGAGGCGCAGCTCCCGCCGGTGCTGCTCGGGCTTGACGCGCAGCCGCTGGCCGACCTGCTGCCGCGGATGCCCGGGGCCCTCCGGGTCAGATACCGCGAGCGGCTGACCGAGACCCTGCGCCGGCGACCGCCCGACCTGGCACTGGCCACGACCGTGTTCGAAACGTGCGTGCTGCTGTCCCGCGTGCAGCCGGCGCTCGTGAAGGAGCTCAACGAGGTGCTGACCGCGACGGTGGCGCGGTGGAAGTCGCGCGACCTCGACCAGCTGGACAAGTGGGTCGGCGGCTCCGACAACAAGAACCTGGCGAAGTACTACACGCAATGGCGGGAGTCACGGGTGCCGCGCGGGCTCGGACGCTTCCTGCCGCGTCGGCGGCACTGAGCCTGTTTGTCGGGAGGGCAACATCCGATGTTCTATCTGTTTCTCCTGCTCATGTGGTGGGCGCTGGTCGCCACCGTCTTCATGGTCCTGAGCGTCCCGCTGGTGGTCGTGACCAGCGCCGTCTTCCTGGTCCTCTACGTGAGCGCCTACATGCGGGCCAGCGGCCGCGCGCTGGGTGTCCTGTCGCCCGGCCAGGCCGTCGCCGTGCCGGCACCGAGCATGACCGGGCCGGGCGAGCCGGCGTACGTGCACTACCTCTCCGGACCCGCGGGCCGAGACCTCAAGCAGGTCGTCCGGCTGTCCTGGGAGGAGATGCGGCTCCAGGCCCGCAAGCGGCGCGACTGGCTCAAGGCCAAGTTCTTCGGGTACGGCAAAAACAACTACTGGCGGGCGATCGGCGTGCTGTTCGGCGCCGGTCTCGTCGTGAGCTCGCTGATCACCGCCGCGGTCATGGGATTGGTGATTGTCGGCGAGCTGGCGATCTGGGGGCTGCTCTTCGTCCTCGCCAAGACGGTGCTCTACCTGCTGCGCGGGCTGGACGCCGGTCTGTCGTACCTGCGCGGGATCAAGCTGAGCTGCCCGACCTGCCACAACCGCGTGGTCTACCCGGCGTACGAGTGTCCGGGGTGCGGCACGCGGCATCACGACGTGCGGCCCGGCAAGTACGGGCTGCTGCGCCGGGTCTGCGCATGTGGCCACCGGATGCCGACGCTGCTGCTGCTCGGCAGCCACCGGATGACGGCGTACTGCTCCAACCAGGTGTGCGGCGCACCGCTGGCCGAGGGCGCCGGCACCGCGCGGGAGATAGTGGTGCCCATGGTCGGCGCGACCACGGCGGGCAAGACCCGCATGATGCTCGCGCTCGCGGCCACCCTTGTGGACGGTCACCCGATGCCCGGCATGCACGCCGAGCCGGCCGACCAGGAGACCAAACGCCGGCTCGCCGACCTACAGGAAAGCCTGCGCAAGAAGGGCGGCACCGACAAGACGCTGGCCCAGGACGCCATGCGGGGCTTCTCGTTCAACCTCAACGGCGGGAAAGTGCGGCGCCTCGTGCACATCTACGACCCGCCGGGCGAGCGGCTCAACGACTCGGCGCTGCTGCACGAGCTGCGTTTCATGCGGATCGCCGACGCGTTCGTGTTCGTCGTCGATCCGCTGGCGATCCCGGACGTGTGGGACTCGCTCGACGCCGGCGCCCAGAGCCGCTATCTGCCGGTCCGGTCCGCGCGACCACCGGACTTCATCTTCTCGCAGGTGGTGCAGAGCCTGGAGGGCATGGGTGTGCAGCCGCGGAAGAAGGCGCTGGCCGTGGCGGTCACCAAGAGCGACCTCACCGCCGGCATCCCGATCTGCGGTGAGCTCGGCGACGGCAGTGACGCGGTCCGCGGCTGGCTCAACGAGCGGGTCGGCATGGGCAACATGGTCCGCGCCATCACCAAGGCCTTCGGCGAGGTGCGCTACTTCCACACCACGGCGCGGTTCACCGGCGGCGACACCGACGACAACGTGCGCGACCTTCTCATGTGGACCCTCGGCCGGTACGGAGTGAGCTGACATGAACACCTTCAACCCCTACCAGCGCTGGCGGCACGCGGTATACGTGGGCGGTGTCGCCGTGGTCGGCCTGCTCACCGCCGCGGTCCTGCTCACGATGGTGGGCTGCCTGTTCGCGTGGTTCGGTGGCGCCAGCTCCGGGCAGGCGGGGTACTAGCGTGACCGCACCGCGGCGGAACGGGCTGACGTCCGTGCCCGCGCTCCCGCTGGCCGGTGACTCCGTCGACGTCACGCTGCCCGTCCCGGCCGGACCGGTGCGGCCGTTCGCGTTGCTGCTCGACGGACGCGGCCGGGTGATGTCGGAGTTCGACCTGGTATTCCCCGGCATGCCGGCGCACCCGTCCGGCGCGGTGCGATGCGGCGAGGCCTCGATGCGGGTGGTGCCGGCGGCCGGCGGCGATGGCGTCCGCCGCATCGCGATCGGCCTGCTGCGCGGGCTCGACGCACCGGCCGAGGCCCGGCTCGACATCGCCGGCACCTCCTTCACCGTCCACACCGATCCGGGTGACCCGGTGGTGGTGGTCGCGGAGCTCGTCCGGGATACGGCGGGCGAGTGGCGCTGCCGGCGGGCCGGCTACGGGCTCGCGTCCGCCGCACACCTGGCCACCCGGTTCCGGGCCGAGCCGGGCGGGCCGTTGCAGCGGCGCCTCACCACCTACCTGGCCGCGCTCGCCCCGCCACCGGCGACCGCCGGAGCAGTGCCGGCGCAGCGGACGGCGACAGCGGGGCTGATCGTCGGCAGCGTGTCGCTCGACCGCGGCGAGCACGCCGCGGTGGCCCGCGCCGGCGACACCTTCCGGGCGTCGCTCAACTGGAGCAGGCGCAGCAAGGATCTCGACCTCTACGCGCTCTATGTGGACGGTGCCGGGCGCGGCGGAGCCTGCTACTACCGGCAGCAGGGATCGCTGCACGCGGCGCCGTACATCTGCCTCACCTCCGGCGACCAGCGCGGGCGGGAGACGGTCGAGATAAGCCGCACCGCACACTTCCGCTACGTGCTGATCTGCGCGTACTCCGCCGTGGAGAACGGGTTCGGCTCGTTCGCCAGCTTCCACGCCTTCGTCGAGGTCGACAACGGTGACGGGTCACAGGTCCAGGTACCGCTGCACAGCCGCAACCGCTACGCGTACTGGGTGGTGATCGCGCTCGTCGACCTCCGCACCGCCGACCGGATATCGGTGCGGCACGTGGAGCGGTACTCGGCGCCGGGCAGCGAGGCACGGCCGGTGCTCTACCCGGACGGCTCGTTCCAGATGGACGCGGGTCCGGTCGAGTTCAAGACAAGGCCGGTCTGGTGACCCGCGCGACGGACGAGCGCGACGACCTCCTGCGCCGGTACGCGGACATCGCGCTGGCCGCGTCCGGAGACGGCGACCTCGACGCGGCGGCCTCGGGGCTGCACCGGCTGCCGGCCGCCCTGCCCGGCCGTGGCCGGCTGGCGGCCGCGCTTCTCGGCGCCATGGTCCGCGAGCCCAAGCTGGACATGGCGCGGCTGCGCCGCTTGGAAAGCGTCCTCGCGGTGGCCGAGAGCGACCCGCCCGCCAGTCCGAAGTGGACCAGCACGCGCGCCGCCGCGCGGGCGGTGGCGTTGCTTGTCGCGGCGGCCGAGGACCGGGTCGCCGACCCCCGCGAGGCGATGGCCGAGCTGGAGAAGCTCGCCGCCGAAGCGGGTGCGGACGCACCGGCCGCGCCGCTTCTCGAGGCGGCGCGGCAAGGTCTCGCGTTCATGGCCGCCATGCACGAGGGCGACGAGTCGGCGCTCCGCCGGCTGCCGGAGCAGTTCGAACGCCTGCGGTCCATGGGTGGCATGGCGACGCACCCCCTCGCCCAGCGGCTGACCGACCTGGTGGCGGCGACCACCGAGTTGATGGCGGCCAACCAGCGCGGCGACGACCTGACCGAGCCGATGGGCCGCGTCCGGGAGGCGGCCGAGCACCTACCGCCCGACGATCCGGTGCGGGTGGCGGCGCTGGAGGCGCTTTCCATGGCCGCCGATCTGCGCGGCGTGCCATCGGGCGGACAGTCGACGGGACCGGGCGAGGCGGATCCGGTGCTGCGCCACACGCACGCCGCCGCGATGCTGCTCCGCGACGGCGAGGAGACCGACGTCGGCAAGATCGAGGCAGCCATCGTCTCGCTTCGCGAGGCGCTCCGCCTCAGCGGCCCGGACGACACACGCCGGCCGTTCCACCTGGCCGGCCTGGCGCTGGCGATCTTCCGGCGGACCGAGGTGACCAACTCGATCGCCGGGCTCGACGAGGCCGTCACGTTGCTGACGGAGGCACGCGAGCTGGCCGGTGGCCCGCACCATCCACAGTGGTCCTGGATAGGCGACATGCTCTCCGGCGTCCAGCAGCGGCTCGGCACCTCGGCACCGCCGCACCGCACCGGCCTCGACGCGATGCGCGGCCACGCGTTCCGGGTGATGTTGCAGTCGGACCTGGCGGCCGCGACGGTCGCGGCCGCCGACGCCGCCCGCTCGGCCGTCGACACCGCGCGCTGGTGCCTACAGGCCGGTGAGCCGGCCGACGCGATCACGGCCCTGGACGCCGGGCGCGGCCTCGCCCTCTTCGCCGCGACCGAGGTGGGCACGGTCGGCACACGGCTGCGGATGGCCGGACGGGCGGCACTGGCCGACCGCTGGGACGCCGCGGTGGCCTCCGGCGACCCCGACCAACTGCCCACAGTCCTTCGCCGCGACGCGCTCGCGGTCCTCACCGAGCAGGGCTCGCCGGCCGTGCTCGACCCGCCGGGCCTGGACGAGATCCGCGAAGCGCTGCACACCCTCGACGCCGACGCGCTCGTCTACCTGGTGCCGGGTCTGCCCGGCTGGGCGGTGATCGCGCCGGCCGATGGCCGGCCCGGCTACATCCCGCTGCCCAACCTCCAGCCCGACGGAGACCTGGACGTCGAGCGGTACCTGAACGCCGCCGCCCGCCGGGCCTCGCGCGGCGACCCCGACCGCGACATGGAAGCGGACGACGACGCCGACGACGCGTTCACCGACAGCCTCGACGCCTTGTGCCGCTGGGCCTGGCGCGCGGCGATGGGTCCGCTGGTCGAGCAGTACCTTCCCCGGCTCCCTCGGCGAGCTGACGGTCGCCCGCCGCGCGTGGTGCTGGTGCCCATGGGCAATCTCGCGCTCATCCCGTGGCAGGCGGCCCGCCACCCGGACGGCCGGTATGCCGTCGAGCTTGTCGCGATCTCGCAGGCGGTCTCGGCGCGGATGCTGTGCCACGCCGCCACGCTGGCGCCGGTGCCGCTCGCACCGACCGGCCTCATCGTCGGCGACCCGGACACCGGCGACCCGTCGCGCGACCTGCTCGCCGCGCGAGCCGAGGCACACGCGATCCGGCGTGCGTTCTACCCGGGAGCCCGCTACATCGGGCGCCGGCCCGACGGCAGCAAGAGCCCTTCGGGCTCGGGCGGGGCCGACGAGGTGCGAGCCTGGCTCACCGCGACCGGTCCGGCGGCCGGGGCGATGCTGCACCTGGCCTGCCACGGGTTCACGTCCGCCAGGGCCGGCACCGGATACCTGCTGCTGGCCGGCGGTGACCGCCTGGCCGCGGAGACGCTGGGCGCGGTGATGGCCCGAAACCCCGAGCGGGCCATCGGGCTCGTCGTGCTCGCGGCCTGCCGCACCGGGCGCACCATCAGCGGCTACGACGAGGCGTACAGCCTGGGCACCGCCTTCCTCGCCGCGGGCGTGCGTTCGGTGCTGTCCACCCAGTGGAGCGTGCCGGACCGGGCCACGTCCGTCCTGATGTTCATGTTCCACCACTACCTGATGGCCGGCCGGCGGCCGGTGTGGGCGGCGCTGCGGGAGGCCCAGCTGTGGATGCTCGACCCGCGCCGCCAGGTGCCCAGCGGCATGCCGGACGAGCTGCGCGCCGAGTTGACCGGCGCGGACCTGACCGCGGTGGCGGCCTGGGCCGGGTTTGTCCACTGGGGACGATGATGCGGACGGAGGATCTGTGGCCGAGGACATCGACGGTTTGCGTGCCAGGCTCGCGGGCATGCGCGGGCCGGCCCGCACGCACACCCTGCACGACCTGGCGCGGCTGCTGGCCGACCGGTACTGGCGCACCGGGCCGGGCAAGTCCGAGGCCCTGCCGGACCTCCAGGAGGCGACCGAGGCGCTCACCGAGGCGTACGGCTACTTCGAGCCCGGCGACGAGCTGAGGGGGATGGTCGCGGCGCAGCTTGGCTGGCTGCTCGCGGCGCGGCACACGGCGCACGGCGGCCTGGAGAGCGACCGGGAGACGGGGATCGAGCGACTCCTCGAAGGCCTCGCCTACCCGCGGCTGCCGCCCGCCATGGTGCCCATCGCCCGGCTCATGCTCGGCCAGCTGTACATGAGCCGGGTCACGGGC
Source organism: Phytohabitans sp. LJ34 (assembly GCF_052068095.1). Lineage (NCBI taxonomy): Bacteria > Bacillati > Actinomycetota > Actinomycetes > Micromonosporales > Micromonosporaceae > Phytohabitans > Phytohabitans sp. LJ34. Next base: position 76,116 of record NZ_JBQHDG010000020.1, read on the forward strand.
GGCTTCATCCAGGGGGCGATGACCCTGGCGGTGCGGCCGGGCAAGGGCAGCCGCAAGCAGGCCGACGACGCCCGCCGCGCGGCCGAGTGCTTCCGGCAGGTGCTGGCCGAGTCGAGCCTCGGGCCGCAGATCACCGCCGCCGCCGAGGCGATGCTCACGCTGGCCGAGGCGCTCGCGAGCATGTTCGGCGGCGTCCCCGGCTTCGACCCCGGAACGGTGACCCGAGCGGCCCAGGCCCTTCAGCGGCTGCGCAAACAGAGCGGCGGGCCGCTGCTCTCCATGGGCAGCCGGATGGCCGGCATGGACCCACTGGACCGCCCGGTCGTCGTGATGGACGGCCCGGCCACGACACCGGCCGCGCCACGCCCCCGTCCCGCCGCTCCGGTCACCGACACCGAGGCGCTCCGGCAGGCACTGCGGGAGCGGCTGGGCGCGGACGCCGAACCCTGCGCGGCGGCGGGTGCCCTGCTGGCCGACGGCGCGCCACCGACCGATGTGGACACTGCCGACGAGCTTGTCGCGTTGGCCACCACCGTCGTGCACGCCGGCCCGGCCGTGGCCACCGACCACCTCCTGCTCGCGGTAGCGCTGATGCTGCGCGGCCGCGCCGACGACGGCCCTGGCGCGGCCGCCGATGCCGACGCCGCCCTCGACAGCGTCCGCGCCGCCACCGCGGATGTCCGGTCGCTGCCGGCGCCGGCCTTCACCCTGCTGCTGCGGCTGAGCATCTACCTCGCCCACCGGGACACCGCCGGCATTTTCCGACGTACCCTCGCCGAGATCGCCTCCGCGCTGCGGAGGGTTGGCGCCGACGCGCTCGCCTGCCCCCAGCCGTCCGGGATGGTACTGCTGCACGCCGCGAGCGGTCGGGTGTCGCTCGGTACCGAGCGCAGCCTGCCGCGCCGCACACTCGTCGTCGGTGACCGGCCACCGGCCGCCGGGATCGCGATCGTCTCCACCATCGCCAGCCACGCCCAACTGCTCGACCTGGCAACGCGCCAGCGGCGGCCGGTCACCGAGGAGCCGGTGTTCGTGGTCGACCCGCGCGCTGACCGCGAGCGGGCCACCGCGGAGGTGGAGCCGCTGAAGCGTTGCTATCCCCGCGCCGAGGTCCTCACCGGAGGCACCGCGTCCGCCGTGCTCGCCCGCCGCGGCGCGGCACTGCTGCACCTGGCCTGCGCGGAAGGTCCGGACGGGGCGCTGCGGCTCGCGGGCGGCACCGAGCTGCGCGCCGAGGCGATCGCCGCCGCTGGCCGCTGCCGTCCCGGTGGCGGGCTTGTCGTGCTGCCGGCGACCGGCGCCGCGTTTCCGGCATTGGCCGACGCCTTCCTGGCCACCGGCTGCGCCGGCGTGATCGGCTGGCTGCGCCCGGTGTCGCCGCGAGTGGCGTCCACTGTGTACCTCGCCCTGCACACCCGGCTCGCCCGGCAGCCACAGGAGCCCGCCGCCGTCGTGCACGCGGTGCGCCGCTGGCTGCGCGACCCGGATCGCAAACCGCTGCCGGGCTTCACCGCGCATCTCACCGGGATCGACACCCGCGACGTCGCCAGCGCCCTGGCGCACCGCGGCATCTGAACCCCGTTTCCCACCCCTCGCGGCAGGCCCGCGGACCACCAGATCCTTGGCATCCAACGGTCCTCGACTTTGGCGGTTTGGCTGGCTTGAGGCCCGGCCAAGCAAGGCTCCGCAAACCCCGATGCCCACCGCGCGCGGTGATCGTTAGCCCGCAAACCGCATTCTCGCCCGCGTGTCACACAGGTTTCGGGCTAACGATCACCACGCCTTCCACATGCTGACCCGATGGTCCCGTCCCGTGGGAGCTCCGGGAATGCGACGGCTGGCCGGCATGATCGTTAGCCCGATTAGGGCGTTGTCTTCGGTGTGTCACGCCCATTTTAGGCGAACGATCATGGCGCCGCCCACATGCTGAGCCACCGCCGCAACCAGTGGGAAGGGTGGGCCGGCACGGCGAACACCGCAACCACCCACCAAGAAACCAAACAAGCCGGGGACGGCCCGGCCGGAGCCCGAGGCCCCGCCGGAGGCGCCGAAGTAACCGCGACCAACAGCGGACGGGTAAGGCCGCGGGAGCAACGGAGGGTGACCACCGCGGACGTCGCGGTAGCTCAAATCTCCATTAGTCCAATCCACTATGGACGAACTGCCCGCGGTTCGGGGCCGTGCCTGACGAAGCGACCTCGACCCGAAAGCTCCATGGGTCAGCGCCGGGCCGGCACCTCGGTGACGACCGGGAGGGTGAGCGTGGACCAGTCGTACCCGCCGGCGCCGTCCACCTCGTCGTCGCGGTCGACGATGATCCGGCCGAGCCGGTCGAGTAGGCCGTGCAGCGCCATCGGTCCCCGGCGCGCCGGCCGGGCCTCGCCCAGCGGCGGCAGGTCGAACGGCGCCGAGCCGAACTGCTCTTCGGCGACCAGCAGCTTGAGCACGTCGCGGACGCTGCGGCCGGGCTCCGGCGGCTGGCTCTTGGGCAGCTCGACGCGCACCGTGCGCCCGCCGCGGGCCCATGCGGTGGCCCCGGGGTCGACGAAATCGCCGGAGTACAGCGCCGCGTGTACCCGGTAGCCGCTCGTCAGGTCGAGCAGCACGCAGAACAGGCGGCGCGTGTGCCTGTTGTGCAGGCGGATGAAGATCCTCGGCGGCACCCACGTGGTGCCCTCCCGCGTGTACCGCAGCCGGATCTCGCCGTTTTCGGCGACGAGCGACTCGGCGGTGTCGCTGGGTAGGCGACCCGGGACCGCCGGGACGATCTCCAGCGTGACAAGGCCGGCCAGCCTCGACGTCGGGTTGTCCAGGGCGTGGATCTGCCGCCATCGGGCGATGTGCTCCAGCTGCCGCACCACAGCCGAGGCCGCGCCGGTGAGCTGCCCGCCGATCACCGCGCCGTCCGGTCCTTCGACCCAGGCGGCGTGGCGGCGGGTGGCTACCCGTAACTCGGGTGTCGCACCCCCGTCGACCACGTGTACGTGCGGGGACGGGCAGCCGCCAGGGCCGGCGGTGCGCAGCGCCGCGAGGACCCGCTCGGCCGCGGCCGGGTCGTCGCCGGGCCGCCCGCCGACCGCGACCGCCGTGGGCGGCAGCGGCACCCGGGAGAGCACGACCTGGTATTGCCTTTCCTGGTCGGGCGACCAGCCGATCGGCTCCACCAGGCTGCGCTCGGTCAGGACGCTGACTACCCGGGCCTCGCGCGGCGGCCGCACGCCCGACTCGGCCACCCGCAGCACGTCGGCGCCCGTGGGCACCGCCGGCAGGCCGTGGCAGGAGCCGGCATCCAGCTCCCAGCCGGACCGGGTGTACCGGATCAGCATCCCGGTGCCGGGCGGCGCGATCACGCCGCCGAGGAACGGCTGGTCGGCCGGCCCCGGGGCCTCCGGGTGGAGCTGTGGCACCTGGCAGGTGGCCCGCAGCTCGACGTCGGTCCGTGCGGCGATCAACAGCTGGCGGTAGGTCGCCGCGCCGCCGAGGCGGCCGAGCGCCCGCAGCAACGACCAGCTGAACAGCCCGCGCCGGGCGCCCTCCAGCCGCCGCTCCTGCGCCACCTCGAACCGCCGCGCGGCCGCGAGCGCCACATGCTCCACTTCGGACCGGCCGACCGCGGACGCCGGGCGCCCACCCAGCTCGGGCAGCAGGACCTCCGGCAGCTCGGCGGCAGGCACGCCGGGCACCCAGCGCACGCCCACGTCCGGCGCCCGGCTTTCCAGGTCGAGGCGGGTGGCGCCGGCGCTGTGGCAGCTGTCCAGCACGACCGCGACGTGCGCGCGGCGCTCCGCCACCTCGTCGAGCAGCACCGACAGCTCCTTGTCGAGCAGGTCGGGTACACCTGGCGTGCGGCTGTCGGCGCACACGAGGGTCTGCATGAGCGGGCCGCTCTCGATGTGCCGAAACCGTCGTGGCACCGGCATCTCCGAGCCGTGGCCACAGAACCAGAACAGGGCGGTGTCACCCTGGCGGGCCTGGCCGAGGTGCCGCCGGATCCCGTCGATCACCGCGGCCCGGGTCGCCGCCTCGTCGTGCAGCTCCCGCAAACGCAACGTTGTGCCCGGGACCATCCGGCTGCGGAGGAACGCGGCGGCGGCCACGACGTCGTTGCGGCAGCCTCGGAGCGCCGGCACACCCGCCGCCTGGTATGTGTCCACACCCACCAGCAAGGCGTACACCGCGGTCAACGCGCACCATCCTTCTGAAAGCGATGGCTGAAGACTGCCGTGGGACCGCGGCGCGAACGAGTCGGCGAAGCGCCCGTCTTTCCGGACCGAAGAGGCCTGGCATACCGGCGACCGGATCAGCTGAGGCCGCGGCGGATGCGCCAGAAGGCGAACCCGGCCAGGAGACCACCCAGCAGCAGGTAGGTGCCGAACTCCAGCCACTGGAACGTCCAGTACCGGCTGGCTGGCTGGTACTTGACGGTGAAGTGCAGGTTCTTCTGGGCTACACAGGCCATGTCACGGCGGATGTCGCCCTTGAAGCAATCGTTGATCTGGCCGCGGGCGACCTGCTTGCCGTCAGCGTCGAGAAGGGGCACGCGGCCGGAGAGCATCCAGGAGCCGGGGACCGCGTTTCCGTACCCGCTGATGCTGATGCCGTCGGTGCCGGCGCTGAACTCGGAGACCTTCGTGTCGGCCGTGAAGGCGACGGTCTCGGTCACCGGCGGCCGCAGGTGCGGGCGGATGGTGGTAGGCACCAGGATCTGTAGCGCGGCGAACACAGCGAGCGTGATGGCCATCGCCGGGATCGTGCGGCGGGTCAGCAACCCGATGACGATGCCGGCGGTGACGGCGAACGCGGCGTAGGCCAGCGGCACGATGTTGCGCGTCGGGAAGAGCAGCGGGTCGAAGCGGCCGCCGATCAGCTTGTCGTACGGGCTGGCCGCCCAGGTGAGCAGCAGGCTGAGCGCGCCGGCCAGCGCGATGCCGGCGAGCGCGACGAACCCGAGCTTGACCGCCAGCCACCGGGTGCGGGTGACGCTCTGGTTCCACACCAGACGGTGGGTGCCGGTCTCGACCTCGCGGGCGACCAGCGGTGCGCCCCAGAACGCGCCGATGATCGCTGGCACCAGCACGACGAGGAAGCCGGACAGCAGCAGCGTCTCGAAATAGGCGTCTTCCATCACCTCGCGGGCACTGCTGAGGGAGCAGGACGCGACGCAGTCGGTGACGTTGGCGTCGTAGGTACTCCGGATCCGCAAGCCGAGAGCCACCAGGAAGATCGTGAGCGCGGCGAGGGCGGCGAGCGCGATCAGCGCCTGGCCGCGAAACTGGCGCCAGGTGAGCCAGATCATCGTTGTGCCTCCAAAGGCTGTGCGGCGTAGCCGCGGACGGGGGCGCCGGCCGCGACGGTCGCGGCCCGGGTCAGGTAGGCGAGGACCATGTCCTCGAGGTCGATGCGCTCGAAGCTCGCCTCGGGAACGAGCTGGGCGAGCATGCCCGTCGTGTCCTTGACGACCAGCGTGCTCTGGCGGGCGGTGTGCTCGGCGTGGACGATCTCGATGCCCGGCGGCAGGGCGTCGAGCTCGCCACGGGCCGCGATCACCCGCTTGTGCATTTCCAGCAGGTCTTCGACGTCGCCGGCGAGCTGGACCCGCGAGCCGGCCAGCACGACGAGGTGGTCGCACACCCGCTCGACGTCACCGAGCAGGTGTGAGGAGAGGATGACGCTGACCTCGAGCTCGGCCACGAACTCCATCAGGCTCTGTAGGAACGCCCGGCGGGCCAGCGGGTCGAGCGCGGAGACCGGCTCGTCGAAGATCAGCAGCTGCGGCCGCTTGGCCGCGGCGAGCGTCAGGGCCAGCTGGGCGCGCTGGCCGCCGGAGAGGCGGCCGGCCTTCTGCGTCGGGTCGAGGCCGACCTGCTCGATGCGCTGGCGGGCGAGCGTGGCGTCCCACTTCGGGTTGAGCCGGGCCCCGAGCCGCAGGTGGTCGGCCACCGACAGGCCCGCGTAGACCGGTGTGTCCTGCGCGACGAAGCCGACCCTCGCCAGCTGCGCCGCGCTCGCCGCGGGCTGCGCGCCGAGCACCTCGATCGTGCCCGCGGTCGGCCTGATGGTGCCGGCGGTCAGGTTGAGCAGGGTGGACTTGCCCGCCCCGTTAGGCCCGACGAGGCCGACGATCCGCCCGGCGGGAATGGTGATCGTCGCCTCCGTCAGCGCGGCGCGCCGGCCGTATCGCTTGGTCAGGCCGTCGGAACGCAGGACCGGTGTCATCGGGTCACCTCTGTGGCCTCTCGAAAGGTCGTCATGAACAGGGCCTCGATGCTGTCCGCGTCGAGGCCCGCGGCACGTGCCTTGGCCAGCCAGGCACGCAGCTCCACGCGGAGCGGCTCGTGCGCGGCCAGCGACTCGCCGGCGAGCGACTGGGTCACGAACGTCCCCACCCCGGGGCGGGGCGTGACAAGGCCGAGGTGCTCCAGCTCGCGGTAGGCCTTGAGGACGGTGTTGGGGTTGATCGCGAGCTTTGACACGACCTCCTTGACCGTCGGCAGCTGGTCGCCCACCGACAGCAGGCCGAGCCGCAGCGCCCGCTGGACCTGCTGGACCAGCTGCTGGTACGGCGAGACCCCGGAACGGAGGTCCAGATGGAAGTCGATCACGGCTACTCACTTTAACTAGGGTACTAGCACTATAGAACTATGGACCGCTCACCCGTCAAGGACGGGGTCGGCCGAAGTGCCCGTCCCGCGTACCCGTGCGGGTCTAGGTTGGTGAAATGCCTTCGCATCAGGCCTTTTCGCGGGGCTTCTTCCGTGACCGGGACCTGGACTACATGACCCGGGTGCTCCTTGGCCGAGCGGCGTACGGCGGCAGTGAAGTCGGCGATGTGCTCGCCACGATCGACCGGATCGAGGGGCGGGTCGACTGGCGGCGCGAGTGGACGCGGACCGCCCGCCGCGCCCGCGTGTCGGCCGAAAGCCAGCGGTCGCGCGGCGACGTCGTCGGCGCCGGACGGGCCTACCTGCGCGCCGCCACCTACTGGGCTTGCGTCGCCGAGGCGTACACGGAGGGAGACGACCACGAGGGGCTGCTCGGCGCGTTCCACGCGCACCGGGCCTGCTGGGACGCGTTCGTCGACTCCTTCGGTGGCGCCCACGTGCGCGTCGACGTGCCGTACGAGGACACGACCCTGCCCGGCTACCTGCTGCGTCCCGACGCCACCGGCATCCCGCGGCCGACGCTCGTACTCACCAACGGCAGTGACGGCGCGCTGAGCGGGCTGTGGAGCGGCGGCGCCGCCGGTGCGCTCGCCCGCGGGTGGAACGCGTTCGTGTACGACGGGCCGGGGCAGCAGTCGATGCTGTTGGACCGCGGCGTGCCCTTCCGGCCGGACTGGGAGGCCGTGCTCACGCCGGTCGTCGACGCGCTCGTGGCGCGGCCGGACGTCGACGGCGAACGCCTCGTCGCGTCCGGCATCAGCCAGGGTGGCTACTGGGTGCCGCGGGCGCTGGCGTACGAGCACCGGTTCGTCGCGGCGGTCGCCGACCCGGGCGTCGTGGACGTGTCGACGCGGTGGATGCACGCGGTCGGCGTGAGCATGCGCGGCATGCTCGACCGGGGCGAGCGGGAGGCGTTCAACCGGGACATGCGCATCGCCACGCTGCTGCCGGGGCTACGCCGCGCGCTGGCGTACCGCAGCCGCGCGTACCGCTCGCGGGACGACTGGTTCGACCTCTTCCGCGAGGTGCGCACGTACGCGCTGGACGACGAGACGGTCAGCCGGATCGCGACGCCGCTGCTGGTGACCAACCCCGAGGGCGAGCAGTTCTGGCCCGGGCAGCCGGAGCGGTTGGCCGCGCTGCTCGGTGACCGGGCCCAGCTCGTCGACTTCACGGCGGCGGAGGGGGCCAGCCTCCACTGCCAGCCGCTCGCCCGCCAGCTCACCGACGAGCGCGTCTTCGGCTGGCTGAGCGCTCAGTTACCGGGCGCGGCCCCGGGATCCGAAGCTCCCCAGGGCCGCGCGTCCGGTGTTTCAGGTCAGGCCTCGCAGGGCTGACCCTCCACATTGGCCTTCGACTCGGCGATTACCACGTCGGTCAGCAGGGTGTCCAGGAAGACGGCTCGCCGCACGACCGTGCCCCCGCTCGTCTGGGTGCTGTTGAGCTGGAGCGAACCCACCACCAGCGGGATCGTCAGCGGTGCGGTGCCCACGGCTACCGGTAGGCCGTTGATCTTCAGGCTGGCGATGGACGAGGCACCGGCCAGCGCCGGCTTCAGGCCACCCGGCCCGTCCACGCAGGTCGCCGACGCCGACGACCGGACCACACCGAGCTCGATGACCACCAGGCCGGCGATGATTTTCGTGGAGTCGACCTGGGCCGTCGCGGCGCCACTGTCGCCCACCGCGGGCGGCGCGCTGTTCAGGATGTCCGGGGTCTGGTCGGTGCGGGCGTCCAGCCGGCTGGTCTGGACGCTGACGATGCCCGCGCCGAGGCTCGACTGGGCGACCGTCGCGACGTCGTCGGCGCAGGGCACGTCGGCCGGGTTGGCCTGGGCCGCCTTCAGACCCGCGATCTTCACCGCGGTCGCCTGGCAGGAGAACGAGCCATCCCGCTCGTCGTCCAGGATCCGGCCCTGGCCGACACCGTCGACGATGGCGGCGCCGGTAGGTGCCGAGAGGTGCACCGCGAACGTCTCGTCCGGCTCGTTCACCGCGTCGTCGTTGATCGGCACGGAGACCTGTTTGGTCGTCTCGCCCAGGGCGAAGCCGAGCGTGCCGTTTACCGCCGTGTAGTCGCCGGGCGCCGTCGCGGTGCCGTTGGCGGTGGCAAACTTGACGGTCACCGGGTTGTCGGTCGGCCCTGTGCGGGCGACGGTGAAGACCGCCTGGCCGCCCGTCTCGGAAACCTCGACATCGTCGATCCTCAGACCGGGTACCCCGACGGTGAGCTTCTGGACGAACCCGCGGCTCTTACCGTCGACCAGAAAGTCCACAGTGCACTCGTGCGTACCGGCCGGGACGGTGCCGGCGAGCGCGACGTGCTCGGCGAACGTCGCGTCGCCGCCACTCGTGACGGTGCGGTTGGCGGGGGAGAAGGTCACGGAGACGCCGGCGGGGCAGGAGACCACCTTCGGCGTGACGGTGACCTTGATTGCCCTGATACCGGCGAGGACGGCGTCGGCGACCTTGTCACGGGCGACATCGGCGAGCAGCACCCCGCCGGTCGCGGCGGTGAGGTTGCTGAACTGGCCGGCGCCGTCCAGCGCGCCCAGGTCCACCGCGACGAGCCGGATGCCGGCCGCCTGGAGGGCTGCCGAGGTGTCGGCGAGGGAGTGGCCCCCGCTGGGGTCGTGTGACGGGGCGTCCCCGATGAGGACCACGACGCGGGTGCTGTCCGGCCGGAACGTGACGGCGCCGGTGGCCAGCTTGTAGAGCGCGTTGAAGTTGGCCTCGGGCAGGTCGCCTCCACCGACGGCCACCCACTGGTTGATGCCCGCGCGCACCGCCGCGTGGTCGTCGGTCAGTGCCTGGTTGACCCGGAACGGAACGGCGTCTGTGACGTCCTTGTACTCGGCGACCGCGAACTGGGCGGTCGGCTGGGCGGCACTCAGCTGGGCGAGGATGTCGGCGGCGTTGGTGCGGACGTTCGTGATAGCGGGCGGGAACCTGGAAGGCGTCGGATCACTATGGAGAGTGAAGCAGGCGCTACTTTGTGCCAGCAGTCTTGACTAGCGATCAATGGTCTTGTACGCAGCGCCTCGCCGTGTCGGATTGCCGACGGCTGCGAGCGTGCGCCCGGCCATTCGGGCGACCCAAAGGGGGTGGACGTTTCCGCGCGCCGGCTGGCCGTCCGGCGAGTGGACTTACTGGTATGGATCGGTGATCTCGCGCAGCTGGGTCAGGATGCCGCGCAGCTGGCTCATCCGCCGCGCGCCAAGATGCGCGACCCACTCCGCCTCGACCTCGGCGACGGCGGCCGCCGCCAGCGGGATGGCCTTGGCGCCGCGCGGGGCCACCCGGACCAGGCGCGCGCGGGCGTCGGTGGGATCCGGGACGCGCTCGACGTAGCCCGCGCGCTCGAGCTGGTCGACGAGAAAGCCGGCCGACTGCTTGGTGATCTGCGCCTGCTCGGCCAGCTCGGTCAGCCGGCTGCCCTCGGGCGCGATGCGCTGGAAGACGCGCGCCTGCGCCGGCGTGAAGTCGTCGAACCCGGCCGCGGCCAGGGCCTCGAAGACGCGCGCCTCCATGGCTCGATAGGGGATGTAGAGCAGCAGGCCGACGTTGAGGGACAGGTCAGGCACGGGTCGGCCTCCCTTGACAGCTCGCCGTGTGCTTGACACATGGTCAGAGTATCTGATTAAAGTAGTCAGAGATTCTTACTAAATCTCTGCGCTGGAGGGTCGCCATGGACAGCGAGGAGAGCTGGCGGGTGATCGCCGGGCAGCGGCGGGCGCTCGCCGACCTGCTGGAGGGCCTGTCGCCGGACGAGTGGGAGCGGCCGTCGCTCTGCGCCGGCTGGCGGGTCCGCGACGTCGCCGCACACATCGCGATGGCGCCTCAGGTGCTGAGCGTCCGCACGATGGCGGTGGAGGCGCTGCGGGCGGGCGGCCGCTTCCACCGGCTCAACCACGATGTCGCCGTGCGGCACGCCGAGAGCCGGCCGACCGGACGCCTGGTCGCCGAGCTGCGCGAGCACGCCGACTCCCGCCGGCTGCCGGTCGTCACCAGCTACCGCAACATCCTGTTCGACATCCTCGTCCACGGTCAGGACATCGCGGTGCCGCTCGGTCGCGCCCACCCGATGCCGCTGGCCGCCGCGAGCGCCGGCGCATCCCGCGTGTGGTCGATGGGCTGGCCGTTCTGGGCTCGCCGGCGGCTGCGTGGCGTGCGGCTGGTCGCCACCGACGTCGAGTGGTCCGCCGGGGCGGGGGCCGAGGTGGACGGTCCGATCGGCGCACTGCTCCTGCTGCTCACCGGCCGCGTCAGCACCGCCCTGCCACACCTGACCGGCCCCGGCGTGCCCACTCTCGCGCGTGCCGCCGCCTAGCGATGGTCACCTCGACATCGTCAACTTAGGGTTGACGATGTGCTCGCGTCAACTTAGGGTTGACGGCATGACGACGCCAACCATCAAGCTCGACGAGCTCATCGCCGCGATCAAAAACGTGCACAGCGAGCCTCTGGAGCAGCTCACCGACGCGGTCCTCGCCGCCGAGCACCTCGGCGAGGTCGCCGACCACCTGATCGGTCACTTCGTCGACCAGGCCCGCCGCTCGGGCGCCTCGTGGACCGACATCGGCAAGAGCATGGGGGTCACCAAGCAGGCGGCACAGAAGCGGTTCGTGGCAAAGGGCGAGCCGTTCACCATCGACCCGGACGAGAGCTTCCGCCGGTTCACGCCCCGCGGCCGCGTTGTCGTCCTCGAGTCGCAGGAGGCGGCCCGGTCCGCGGCCAACCCCACCATCGGACCGGCACACATCGTGCTCGGCCTGCTGACCGAGCCGGAGGCGTTGGCGGCCAAGGCGATCGTTGCCCAAGGTGTACCCCTGGATCGGGTCCGGGAGGCGGCGACCGCGGCCCTGCCGGCGGGCGGCGACCCGGTCGAAGGCCCGATCCCCTACGACAGCGAGGGCAAGAAGGTCATGGAGCTGACCTTCCGGGAGGCGCTGCGGCTGGGGCACAACTACATCGGCACCGAGCACCTGCTGCTGGCACTGCTGGAGCACGAAAACGGCAGCGGTGTGCTTTCCGACCTCGGCGTCGGCAAGGACGCGGCGGAGCAGGAGATCGCCACGCTGCTGGACGCGTCCCGGCGTGGGCAGGGATAGACGCAGCTACGCCCCCGTCCGAGGGCGGCGTCGTCCGGGCCGTGCAGCGGCACGCGTTCTGCGAGGATGCCGGGATGGCCTACGACGAAGATCTTGCCAATCGGGTCCGCGAGCTTGTCGGGCGGGAGCCGGTGGTGGAGAAGCGCATGTTCGGCGGGCTTGCCTTTCTCGCGCGCGGCAACATGGCGGTCGTCGTGCGGGGCAAGGGCGGGCTGATGGTGCGCGTCGACCCGGCTGAGTCCGGCGACCTCCAGGCCCGGCCGGGTGTCGACGCGATGGTGATGCGTGATCGCGAGCTGGCCGGCTGGCTCGTGGTGGAGCCGGCGCGGCTGGCGCTGGACGCCGACCTCAAGGAGTGGGTGGACCGGGGCTTCGCCTACGCGAAGACCCTCCCCGCGAAATGACCCCCGAAGCCCACGCGACGAGCCGCGAAGCCCACGTAACGAGCCCTGGAGCCCGCGAAACCAGCCGCGGCGTCCACGGCAACACGCCGACCGCCAGCAGCAGCGACAGCATGGGGAGCGCCCACCACCAGGGGATGCCGGCGGGAGGCGGGTCTCGCGGGGCGGCGACCCACGGCCGGGCTGTCTTCGACCAGGCCAGAAACGCGTCGCCGATGGGGAGCAGGCCGAGCGCGTACCGTTTGGTGCGCGGCGTGTCGATCGGCGCGCCGGCCACCTCGCCGTAGTTGGCCAGCGCGCCGGCGAGCCGGGCGTCGCCGTGCACCTGGGCGGCGCCGATCGTGACGACGGTCGCGGAGAGGCTGACGCCGAGCGGCAGCGGTCCCGAGTCGACGTCGCCGGGGCCGTCCATGCCCTTCGGGTACTCCCGCACGGCCGGCCCGAGGCCGAGCGGCCGCACCACGTACCGGTCGCGGAAGCGCAGGTACTGCTCGGCCGCGAAGGCCGGGTCGATCTCCACCAGAAAGCGGTGGATCACGCTCTGCGAGGTCCCTCGGGCCACCTCCTGAGGCTCGCCGGTCGCCGGGTCGACGCGGTGCGGCATCAGGCCGGTACGCGGATCGAGGCGCTCGCGCACGCCGGCGAGCCAGCGCGACACCGTGCCGGCGAAGCGGGGTGGCAGCAGCGTGTCGTGCAGCCGCAGTGACGCGACCGCCACGGTGGAGTCGACCGGCCAGGCCTGTGCCGGGTAGGCGGTCAGGTACGGCGAAGCCGCACCGTCGAACGCGGCACCCAGCGCGGCCGAGTCGTCGGCGAAGCGGCGCAGCTCAGCGGGATCGCGGTCCAGCGTGATCAGTCCGCCGCGCAGCCAGTTGGTCCAGCCGCGGTAGAAGACGCCGTACTCCGGCGTGAGGCCAGGGCTGAACGGCTCGCGGCCGGCCGGCGACTCCAGCCGGGCCAGCGCCCAGCGCGCCTCCCGTGCCGCCTCCGCCCGCCCGCCGGCCGGGCCGCGGTGGCCGAGTTCGACCCAGCTCAGCCCGTACAGCACGTGCGCGAAGTAGTACCCCTCGGGAAACAGCTCCTGCGCCCGCTCGCCCGCGCCACCAGCCAGCTCCGCGCGGAGGAACGCCAGCTGGCGGCGTACCCCGAATGGCTCGTCGGACGTGCCGGCCGTGACCGGCACGACGAGCCGGGCCACGCCGACCAGCGCGGCCAGGCTGACCACGACGGCGGCCAGCCGGCGCGACAACCGCCACATGTCAGCGGGGCGTGCTGAACGTGCTCAGGAACTTGTCGCGGAACGTGTCCATCCGCCAGACCGGTGCCTTCGGGGCGGGCTGGAGGCCCTCGCTCCAGCGCCAGCCCGCGATCCGGTCCAGCACCGCCTGGTCGCGGGTGACGATCGTGATGGGAACGTCGCGGGTGGCGCCGCCGCCGGTGAGCAGCGGTGCCGGCTGGTGGTCGCCGAGGAAGATCAGCACCAGGTTGTCGTTGCCGTAGCGTTCGACCCACTGGGTGAGCGCGGTGAGCGAGTACTCGAGGGACTGGCCGTAGGCGGCGCGGGTGCGGTCGGTGTCGCCCCACACCTTGTCCGAGGGTTCGGCGGCGTCGTGGATGGGGCCGTAGACCGAGCCGTCGCCGACGTCGTTCCAGTCGATCATGTGGGGCAGCGGCGCCCACGGCGCGTGGCTCGAGGTGAGCGGCATCTCGGCGAACAGCGGCCCGCGCTCGGCCCGGCCGTACTCCAGCCGCTGGAACGCCGAGAGCGTGTACTGGTCGGGCATCGTCGCCAGGGCGAACGGCGGCCCCTGGTAGCCGACGTTCTTGGCGTCGTAGACCTGGTCGTACCCGTAGAAGCGCCCCTCCGGCCAGGCCTGCGTGACGCCCGGCATCATGCCGACCGTGCGCCAGTCGGCCCGCCGGAAGGCGCTGCTGAGCGTGAGGCGGTCGCTGGAGACCAGCGAGCGGTACCGCTTTTGGTTGTTGATCCAGAGGCCGGAGTTGAGCGTCGCGTGCGCCAGCCAGCTGCCCCCGCCCGCCGTCGACGAGGTGAGGAACGCGCTGCGCGAGTCGAAGCCGGCAGCGGTGAGGCGGCGGGCGCCGTCGGCGAGCACCGCGTCGACCCTCGGCGCGTACAGCGGGTCCTCGATCGCGTCGCGGCCGTAGCTCTCGATGAACGTGAGCAGCACGTCCTTGCCGCGCAGCGCGGTCAGCAGCTGGTCGCCGGGCGTGTTCCGGAACGCGTCGACCGCCGCCTCCGCCTCGAAGGCCTCCTGGTCGCGCAGGCTCGCCCGGATCTGGGCCGCGTGTCCGCGCATGAGGCCGGCGGTGTCGCTGGCGGCGACCGGCGCGTCGGAGACCACGTGCGCGCCCAGCGCGGCGCAGACGAACCACGCGAGAGCCAGCGCGGCGGCGGTGCGCGTGGCGGTCTGCCGGTGCGTCACCACCTGGCGGGTCGCCCGCAGCACCGACAGGATCATCAGCACGACCACGGCGATGACCAGGAGCACCGCACCGACGACCGCGGCGATCGCGCCGGCCTTGCCGATCGCCTGGGTGAGGAAGACCACCGCGGGGTCGAAGAGGCTGACGTCGAAGATCGGGTCGAAGGGCCGGTCGAGCACCGAGTAGAAGCCGATGTCGACGACCTTCAGGATCGTGACGAGGCCGAGGCCCGCGCCGCCGGCGACCGCCACCACCCGGCGCGGCCGGGGCGGCAGGGCGAGCAGCACCGCCACGCCGAGTACGGCCTCGACCGGGATCCGGAGGAACGTCCACGGGCTGACCTTGGCCAGCTCGTTCGGGAGCAGGAGCGCACCCACCACCAGTAGCCAGGCCAGCACGGTGACGGCATGCCTCACGACCCGGCGCGTGCGGGCGAGCCTCGGCGGCCTGCTGGGCTCCCGCACCGGTGCCGGCGCGGTCGAGGCGGGCTCTACCTGGGCCGTCAACGTCCGCATGACAACTAGAACGGCCGTTTGACGGGAACAGTTCAGCGCCTCTCCGCGCCGCGAGACGCTTCCGGTAAATTTACGGAACAGTCTGATCGGGGAGGTATCCGTGAGCACCGATGACCTCGACGGCGTGCACCCGGCCTGGCTGCCGCCGGAGGCGTTCCGGGCGATAGCCGCGCGCCAGGTGCGGGTGGCGGGCACCGGCCCGCTGGTCGAGACGGTGCGGGCGGAGGTGACCCGCGCCGGAGCCACCATCGCGGAGGACGCGGAGCTGGTCCTCGGCTTTGCCGGCGAGGTGGGCTCGCTGGGTGACGAGGGGTTCGCCCTCTCCCGGCGCGATGGCGTGACCACGGTGCTGGCCGACGCGCCGGCCGGCCTGCTCTACGGCTTCTTCCACGTCGTGCGGCTGGGCGAGGCGGCGTTCACCGGCGACCGGCCCGTGGAGCGGCATGTGCCGGCGATGCGGCGACGGATGCTCGACCACTGGGACCACGTCGACGTGCACCCGGTGATGGGCCAGGTGGAGCGCGGCTACTCGGGCGGCTCGATCTTCTGGCGGGCCGGCGCGGCGCGTGACCTGGCCCGGGTGCGGGCCTACGCGCGACTGCTGGCCGCTGTCGGAATCAACGCCATCTCCGTCAACAACGTCAACGTCCACGCGACCGAGGCGAAGCTGCTCACCGAGCGCCTCGGTGACGTCGCGGCGATCGCCGACGTGCTGCGGCCGTACGGGATCCGGGTGCACCTCTCGGTCAACTTCGCCGCACCGGTCATCCTCGGCGGGCTGCCCACCGCCGACCCGCTCGACGAGGGTGTGCGCGCCTGGTGGGCGGAGGCCACCCGCCGGGTGTACGAGGCGATCCCCGACTTCGGCGGCTACGTCGTCAAGGCCGACTCCGAGGGCCAGCCCGGCCCGTTCGGGTACGGGCGCAGCCACGGGGACGGCGCGAACGCCCTCGCTGACGCCCTGGCGCCCTTCGGCGGCGTCGTGCACTGGCGAGCGTTCGTCTACAACCATCGGCAGGACTGGCGAGACCGCTCCACCGACCGGGCACGCGCCGCGTACGACCACTTCGCGCCGCTCGACGGCCAGTTCCGCGACAACGCGATCCTCCAGGTCAAGTACGGCCCGATCGACTTCCAGACCCGCGAGCCCATATCGCCGGTCATCGCCGCGATGCCCGCCACCGCCGTGGCGGTCGAGCTTCAGGTCACGCAGGAGTACACCGGACAGCAGCGGCACGCGTGCTACCTCGGTCCGATGTGGAGCGCGATACTCGGCTTCCCGCTGACCGAGGCGGCGGATGTCGCCGGGCTCGCCAAGGAGGTCGTCGCGGTCTCGAATGTCGGCGACGATCCATTTTGGACCGGTCACCCGCTCGCACAGGCAAACCTGTACGCCTTCGGCCGCCTCGCCTGGGATCCGGCGCTCGACCCGGTGTCCATCCTGGACGAATGGATCGACGTGACGCTCGGGACGGAGGTCGACCGGGAGGCGCTGCACGCGATCCTCGACGACTCCTGGCGTACCTACGAGTCGTACACGGCGCCGCTGGGCGTCGGGTTCATGGTGCGGCCGGGTCACCACTACGGCCCGGACGTCGACGGATACGAGTACACGCCCTGGGGCACGTACCACTTCGCCGATCGCGACGGCGTGGGCGTCGACCGCACCCGGGCGACCGGCACCGGCTTCACCGGGCAGTACCCCGAGCCGTGGTCGGACGTGTACGAGTCGCTGGAGCGGTGCCCCGACGAGCTGCTGCTCTTCTTCCACCACGTGCCGTACGGGCACGTGCTGCGGAACGGCTCGACGGTGATCCAGCACATCTACGACACGCACTTCGCCGGGGCCGAGCGGACCGTCGAGATGCGGCGGCTCTGGGAGCGGCTCGCCGGTCAGGTGGACGCCGGCCTCGACACGCGCGTCCGCGAGCGCCTCGACGAGCAGGTGCGTTCGGCGGCGGAGTGGCGCGACCAGGTCAACACGTACTTCTACCGCAAGTCCGGGGTGCCCGACGCGAAGGGCCGCCGCATCTACTGACGCAGCACCATCACGCCGCGCGGGTCCAGCCGGATCACCTGTCCGATGTGGACCCGTGCGCCGGTGAGCAGGTCGACGCCGCCCGCCCGGGCCACCACCTCGACCGGCTCGGTGTTGTGGTTGAGCAGGAAGAGCAGGTGCGTGCCGTCGCGGGTGACCCGCACCGCGGTCTCCAGGTCTGGCACGTCCGGGTACGGGCCGCTCAGGTTGTGCCAGTCGAGCACCTGCCGGACCACCCACGAGACGCCGGCCTGGTCCAGCCCGGCGGCCACGTACCAGCCGTAGCCCGCGCCGAACACGTTGCGGGTCACGGCGGGCGTGCCGGCGTAGAAGTCGGCCTCGTAGGTGCCGACCACGTCCGCGCCCTGCGGGATCACCAGCTCGAAGAGGAGCCGCGCGTCGACGACCGGGCCGTTGTCGAAGCGCACCGGGTTGACGAACTCGGGGCCGCGCGCGTCCCACTCGTCGACGCGCACGCCCATCAGCGGACCCAGCGGTCCCGGCACGTCCATGAGGAACGCGTTGTCGTCCTCGTCGACCCGCGCGGACAGGAACGTGGTCACCACCGAGCCACCGCGGCTGGCCACCTGCTCCAGCCGCTCCGCCAGGTCGCCCTTGACCATGTGCAGGGCCGGCGCGATCACCACGTCGTAGCGGGACAGGTCGGCGGTCACCGGCACCACGTCGACGTCGGTGCCGGCATCCCACAGCGCCTTGTGGTACGTGAGCACGACCTGCTGGTACCGGACCAGGCGGGAGGGCCCGTCGGAGAGCTCCAGCGCCCACCAGCTGTCCCAGTCGAAGAGCAGGGCGACCCGGGCCGGCGTACGTGCGCCGAGCGTGACGCCGCCCAGCCGGTCGAGCTCCGCGCCGAGCTCGGCGACCTCGCGGAAGACCCGGGTGTCCGACCGGCTGCCGTGGCCGATGACCGCGCCGTGGTACTTCTCGCAGGCGCCCCGGGACGCGCGCATCTGGAAGAACAGCACCGCGTCGGCACCGTGCGCCACCGCCTGCCAGCTCCACAGCCGCATGAGTCCGGGCCGCTTGAGCGGGTTGACGTCGCGGGAGGCGGTGTAGCTCGGCGTCTGCTCCATCAGCCAGAACGGCTGGCCGTCCTTGAGCCCGCGCATCAGGTCGTGGGTGAGCGCCATCCGCGCCTGCGACGTGTCGTCCGGCGGATAGTTGTCCCACGAGGCGAAGTCGAGGTGCTCCGCCCAGCGGTGATAGTCGATCGGCCGGAACATGCCCATGAAGTTGGTGGTGACCGGGGTGTCCGGGTCGGACTCGCGGATCGCGGCCTTCTCGTCGCGGAAGTTGGCGAGCATGGCGTCGGACATGAACCGTAGGTAGTCGAGCGTGATGCCTTGGAACGCGGTGTGGCCGGGCCCGCGCCAGTGCTCGGTCAGCGCGGACGGCGGCTCGACCTCGTCCCAGTCGGTGAACGTGTGCGACCAGAACGTGGTGTTCCAGGCGGCGTTCAGCCGGTCCAAAGTGGAGTAACGCGCCCGCAGCCAGTCGCGGAATCCGGCCGCGCACAGGTCGCAGTAGCAAGCGCCGCCGTACTCGTTGCCGACGTGCCAGGCGATGACGGCCGGGTTGCCGGCGTACCGCTCGGCGACGCGGCGCGCCATCTCCGCCGAGAGGCGGCGGAAGACGGGCGAGCTGGGGCAGGCGTTGTGCCGCTGCCCGTACCGGTGGCGCCGCCCGTCGAAGTCGGTGCGGTTGACCTCCGGGTGGGCCTTGGCCAGCCAGGGCGGGAGCGCGCCGGTGCCGGTGGCGAGGCAGATCTGCCGGCCTTCGGCGGCGGCCCGCCCGACGATCCGGTCGAGCGTGGTGAAGTCGTACACGTCGGGGGCCGGCTGGCTCTGTGCCCAGATGAAGACGCCGAGCGTGACCGTGTCGATCCGGGCCGTGTCGAAGAGCTCGTAGTCCTGCTTCCACACCTGCTCGGGCCACTGCTCGGGGTTGTAGTCCCCGCCGTACGGCACCTTCGACGTAGCGGGCAGGGCGCTCATGCGGTGAACTCCTCCGTGATCTTGTTGATCATCGGTCGGGAGGTTAACAGCAGCACGAGCGCGAAGACCGAACCCAACAGCGCGACCACGGCCTCGGAGGTGGCCGCGGTGAGAAGGCCGGTCAGCACCAGCAGGCAGGCGTTGCCGAGCGTCACTCCCGGCGTGCGGGCGATGAAGAGCAGCGCGAGCCGGGCGATGTCGATGGTCCGAAACGAGAACAGCGAGGTGATCACCAGGGCGTTGCCGAGCCAGAGGGTCACCACGATCCCGATCGCGACGAGCAGGCCGGCCCACCACCCGGGCACGCCCGCGGCGCCGAAGTTGGCCAGGCTCATGCCGATGAGAGTCAGCCAGACCAGGCAGGGCACCCAGATCCGGAGGCTGCCCAGGAAGTTGAGCCGGTATCCGCGCCAGAACGCCGCCGCCGGGTGCAGCTCGGTGAGGTCGTCGCTGCGGTTGCGCAGCGCGTACAGGGCGGCGGACAGGGCCGGGCCGAGCGGGATCGCACACGCGGCGAAGAGCGGGATGTTGGACCGGTCCGCGGCGAGCAGGAGGAGCGGCACCAACCCCGGCAGGGTGGTGAGCAGGATGAGCAGCTCGACGACGAGCAGCGTGTAAATGAACGCGGCGCCCTGCGACAGGGGGCCGTTGCCGAAGTGACGTTTGGCTCCAGCGAGCTCGCTCATCCTTCTTCCTCCCCGGTGCCCAGTAGCCGGTCGTCGTCCCACCACGGCGGGGTCTCGTCGGTGACGGCGGTGATCTCCACCAGCGTCACCTCGTGGCGGTCGAGGGTGAGGTCGAGGTCGACGCGCCCGCCCACGATCGGCAGCGCCTGATGGCGGCGGGCCGGCTCGGCCAGCTCGCGCAGCGCGTCGAGCTGCCGGCGGTCGGGGGAGCGCGGGCGGCCCATCGCGGACCACGCCGCCCAGGCGTTGCCCGCCTCGTCGCTGACCGACGAGCGCAGCGCGAACGCAGTCCCTTGTGGAGGGTCGAGCGGGATCGACAAGCTGACCGTGTGTCCGGCGGGCGCGGTGCCGAGGTCGGTGACGTCCACGGGTGCCCACGCCAGCACCGTCACGCGGCCGGTGGCGTCCCGGGTGACGAGGTGGTCGAGGCCGCGGGTCAGGAGCAGCTCGCCCATGCGCGCCATGAACGCGTACAGGTGGTACGTCGGCTTTTTGACCTGGCGGTGGGCGAGCAGCCCGAAGCCGCCGTGCAACAGTGCGGTCGGCACACCCACCTCCTCGAACACGTCGCTGAACGTCCAGTACGAGAAGGAGTCCACCAGGTCACCGCCGGCGGCCAGCACCGGGGCGAGGTAGGCGGCGTTGAACGCGGTGTCGTGCACCGGGTTGTCCGGCCGGTAGGACGAGTTGAACTCGGTGATGTGCACCGGCAGGCCGGCCAGTGCGGTGCCGCGCAGCTTGCGTCCCGGCCGGGCGAACTGTTCCAGCAGGCGGCTCGACGGAGCCAGCCGCTGGTACGTGCCGAACGGCACGTGCTGGGCCGGTCCGGAGGTGTACGCGTGCTGGCTGACGAAGTCGATGGGCACGTCGCGTGCGGCGACGAAGTCGGCGAAGCGGAGCAGCCAGTCACCGGCGTCGGGGGCGAGGGCCGGGCCGCCGACCTGGAGCCCGGCGTCGACCTCCTTGACGGTGTGCGCGGTCAGCTCGTACAGGCGGTGGTAGGCGTCCTGGTCGGCGCCGGCCCAGAACTCCTTGAGGTTGGGCTCGTTCCACACCTCGATCGGCCAGCCGCGCACCTCGTCGAGCCCGTAGCGGTCGACGAGGTGGGAGATGGTCGCGCGGACCAGGTCGGCCCACTCGGGCCAGGAGCGCGGCGGCGTGACGTTGCCGTCCCACCAGAAGACGGTCTGCTCGCCGGAGGCCAGCTCGGCGGGCATGAAGCCGAGCTCCAGGAACGGCTTGACGCCGAGTTCGAGGTAGGCGTCGACGACCTGGTCGACGTAGGTGAACGCGTGGTGCACGCGGCGGGCGCCCCGGTGCTCGAACGGCCGGTAGACGCCGACGCCGTCACTGAGCAGGCCGTGCCCCCGGATGTGGCGAAAGCCGATCTCGCGCTGGACCAGCGCCAGCGAGTCCTGGTAGTCGCGGCGGAGGGCGAGCTCGAACCGGCCGGTGCCGACGCAGTGGCGCCAAGCGCCGGACAACCGGCCGGTCGAGTCTTTCGGTACGGAGACCCGCACGGTCAGCCGTGTTCCTTCTTGTAGCGTTCGTACGCCTTCTGCTGAAGCTCCATGTACTGGTCCATGTTCTTGCTCTTCAGCTCGGTCAGGTACTTGTCCCACTCGGTGAGGGGCCGCTGGCCGAGGATGAAGCGCAGGGTCTGCTGCTCGATGTAGTCGCGCAGCGCGGTCTCCCACAGCGTCGCCTGCTCGCGCTCCTCGTCGTTGAACGGGGCCGGCGGTGGCACCACCCACGGCGCCGCCGGACGGGCGTTCAGCACCTTCTGGTACTCCTGCTCCTCCGGCGAGAAGAACGCCTGCACCAGCTCGGGCTTGCCGCCGTAGGCGAACACGCCGTTGTAGAAGCCGAAGTCCTTCTGGAGGTGCTTGGGCGCCTTGGGGTGCAGGCCGACGACGTTGACGCTGTCGACGATCTGCGGCTTGCCCGAGGCGTCCTTGGTGTAGGTCACGCCCTCGACGCCCAGCTTGGCGAACTCCTGACCGGCGTCCGAGTAGAACAGCCAGTCGATGAGCTGCATCATGGCCACGAAGTTCTTGTTGTCCTTGGCCTTCGTGGAGATCATGACGCCGTTCTCCAGGCGGCTGGCGGGGTTGACCTCACCGGCCGGCCCGACCGGCAGCGGGATCTTCTTCATCTGTGCCTTGGGGTTCTTCGAGAGATCCGCCCGGTAGTCGTTCACGAGAGCCTGCGCGTTACCAGTGATCACGAACGACTTGTCGGTGGCGATCTTCGAGCGCGCCTGGTCGTCGGTCTGGGTGAAGCTCTCCGGGTCGAGCAGCTTCTCCGACACGAGCTTGTTGAGGAAGGTGACCCACTCCTTCCACTTGTCGCTGGCGGCGGTGTAGAAGAACTTGCCGGCGGATGCGTCCCACCTCGCGTGCTCGAAGCCCCAGCCGCCCGGAGCGCCGTAGGACGAGCCGAGGATGTTGTACAGGTTGCCGGTCGGGCGGGGCTGGCTGTACCGGTCGGTCATCGGGTAGACGTTCGGGTACTTCGCCTTCATGGCCTTGAGCATCGTGTAGACCTCGTCCCAGGTCTTCGGCTCCTGTAGGCCGAGCTCCTGGAGGATGTCGGTGCGGACGACAAGGGAGTAGTCCTGCCACGCCTTCTCGTGCACGCCGGGCAGCAGGTAGTACTTGCCATCCGCCTGACGGAGACCGTCGATCTCCGGCCCGAGGTTCCACTTCGCGATCTTGTCCTTGTAGTTGGGCATGAGATCGATGTAGTCGCTGACCGGCAGGATCGCGCCGGAGGAGACGAACGCGTTCTCCGACGGGTGGTACGTCTTCGGGATGATCAGCGGGGCGTCGCCGGCGCTGATAAGCACGCTGCGCTTCTGCTCGTAGTCGCTTCCCGGCACCGCGACCTGATCGAACGTGACGTTGGTCCGCTTCTCCAGCTCCTGCCAGAAGAGCCAGTCGGGCTTGACCGGGTAGTTCGCGTTGTTGAGGAGGAGGATCGAGAACTTCACCGGCTCGGTCGCCTTGAACTGCTCGCCGACCTTGAAGTTCTCCATCGCGCCGGACCGGTTCGCGGAGAGCTCCTCGGCCGGGTCGCTGTCGTCACCGCAGGCGGCGAGGCCCAGCGTGAGAGCGAGCGCGCTGGCCGTGGCGGCCACCACGCGACGCCGGGATAGTAGGAACATCGCACCGTCCTTTCAGGAGGATGAGTATCTCGGGGTGGGACGTAAGGCTTTCGGGGCTAGCCCTTCACGGCGCCGAGCATGATGCCGGAGACGAAGTACCGCTGGATGAAGGGATAGACCGTGAGGATGGGCAGAGTGGTGAGCACGATGGTCACGGACTTGATCGTGGCGTCGACCTGCGCTTCGTCCTGTTCGGCGATGGCGCCGGCCATCTCGGAGCCGGTCGAGCCCGCGATGAGGTTGCGGAGATACACCGTGACCGGGAAGAGCTCCTGCCGGTCCATGTAGAGGAACGCGGAAAACCAGGAGTTCCAGAAGGAGACCGCGTAGAAAAGCACCATCGTCGCGACGATCGCCTTCGACAGCGGCAGCACGATCCGGAACAGGATCCCGTATGTGTTGAGGCCGTCGACGGCCGCGGCCTCCTCCAGATCAGTCGGCAGGCTTTCGAAGAACGCCTTCATGACCAGGAGGTTGAAGACACTGATGGCGTTCGGCAGGGCGATGGCCCAGACCGAGTTCTTCAGACCCAGGCTGGTGACCAGGATGTAGTTGGGGATCAGGCCGCCGTTGAAGAACATGGTGAAGACCGCGATGGTGATCAGGAACGTGCGGCCCTTGAGGTGCTTCTTGGACAGGACGTAGGCGTAGGTGGTGGTCAGGACCAGGGCGACGGCCGTCGCGACCGTCGTGTAGAAGACGGTGTTGCGGTAGTTCCTCCAGAACATCGGGTCGGACATCACGTGGTCGTACGCCGAGAGGTTGAACCCCTTCGGGAGGAGGTTCACCTGACCGCTGATGATGTACGCCTGGTCGCTCATCGAACGGGCCACGATGTTGATGAAGGGGTAGAGCGTCACGATTACCACGCCGGTCAGGATGATCGCGTTGACCACCATGAACGCGCGGTAGCCGCGGCTGGGCCGGATGCCCTTCTTCCGCCGGATCGGGCGCCGGATCGCGTCGATGGTTACCACAGGCTCGCCCCCACAGCGCGGCGGGAGATGTAGTTCGCCGACAGCACGAGCGTCAGCCCGATGATCGCCTCGAAGAGCCCGATCGCCGCGGCGTAGCTGAGGTTGCCGGAGACGATGCCGACGCGGTACACGTACGTGGAGATGACGTCCGCGGTCTCGTAGGTGAGCGGGTTGTAGATCAGCAGGATCTTCTCGAAGCCGACCGCCATGAACGTGCCGATGTTGAGGATCAGCAGTGTCATCATCGTCGGCCGGATGCCGGGCAACGTCACGTGCCAGGTCTGGCGCCACCGGTTGGCGCCGTCGATCCGCGCCGCCTCGTACAGATCCTGGTCGATGGTGGTGAACGCGGCGAGGTAGAGGATCGTGCCCCAGCCGACGGTCTGCCACGCCTCCGACGAGACGTAGATGGTGCGGAACCACTCGGGTTTCTGGATGAACGCGGCGGGTTCGCCGCCGAGCGCGTTGACGAGCTGGTTGACCACGCCGTCGACGGACACCATCTGGAGGATCATGCCGGCCACGATCACGATCGACAGGAAGTGCGGCAGGTACGACACCGACTGGACGAACCGCTTGAGGTATCGGGTGCGCACCTCGTTGAGCAGCAGCGCGAGCACGATCGGCAGCGGGAAACAGACCAGCAAGGTCAGGCCGCCGAGGATCAGCGTGTTGGTGAAGACGTCCCAGAAGGTCGGATCGCTCAGGAACATCTTCACGTACCGGAGGCCGACCCAGTACTCGCCGAAGATGCCGCCGCCGGGCCGGAAGCGCCGGAAGGCGATCACGTTGCCGACCATCGGCAGGTACCGGAAGATCACGAAGAACAGCAGCGGAAGGAGCGCGAGCGAGTAGAGCTGCCAGTCCCGGCGTATCGCGCGGCGCCACGGGTACCGGCCCTTGCGGACCTTGCGGGCTATCGGTGGGAGCGTCGGCTCCGCCAGTGTCGTCGGTGGTGGATCTAGAGTTTTCGGAGTACTCATGCGGTGCCCTCCCCGCCGTGTCCCTCCCGAACGGCTTGCTTGACCGGCACGGCGCGGTCCACGCGCACCTGGGCCAGAAATCGGCGCTCGTGGCCGACCTCGCGCTCGGCACCGGCGAGGCGCAGCGACAGCTCGGCCACCGTGTCGCCGGCCGACCGGCCGAAGCGGAGCTCCACGTCGCCGGGCTCGACGACGCGGCGGCCATGCACCCCGGTGAAGGCGGCGACGTCGGCGGGCACGGTAAACGTCACCCGCGCCGTCTCACCCGGCTCCAGTGGCACCCGCGTGTACCCGACGAGGCGGACCACCGGCCGGGTGATCTGGGCGACCGCGTCGTGCAGGTAGAGCTGGACCACCTCGGTGCCGGCCCGCGAGCCGGTGTTGCGGACCGTGACCTGCACCGTGGCGTCGCCGTCGACGGGCCACTCGGTGTCGCCGGCCGCGTCGCACCACTCGAACGCCGTGTAGCTGAGCCCGTGCCCGAACGCGAACGCCGGCGTCGGGTCCACAGAGGACACCTGGTTGCGGCGGCCCAGCGGCGGCGCTAGATAGGTGGTGGGCAGGCCGCCCGAGTCGCGGGGGATGCTGACCGGCAGCCGCCCGGACGGGCTGACCGCGCCGGTGAGTACCTCGGCGAGTGCCTGCCCGCCCCGCTGCCCGGGGAAGAACGCCTGCACGATGCCGGCGGCGGCGTCGAACTCTTCGCCGATCGCGTACGGCCGGCCGGTGAGCAGCACGAGCACGACCGGCTTGCCGGTGGTCAGCACCGCGTGCACCAGATCGGCCTGGACGCCCGGCAGGCGTAGGTCGGCGGCGTCGCAGCCCTCGCCCGACGTGCCCCGGCCGAAGAGCCCGGCCCGGTCGCCGACGGCGACCACGCAGACGTCGCTCTCCGCCGCCGCGGCGGCCGCGACCGCGATACCGGAGGTGTCGTCGCCGGTGATCTCGCAACCGGGCTCGTACACGAGGCCCGGGACCAGACGGCCGAGCGCCTCGCGCAGCGTAGGGATCTCCACGCCGACCTCATGGTCCGGGTGTTTCACGCCGACGTGGGTCGGAAACGCGTAGCAGCCGAGCATGGCGAGTGGGTCGTCCGCGACGGGGCCGACCAGCGCCACCCGCGCGCCGGGCGCGAGCGGCAGCACGCCGCCTTCGTTGCGCACCAGCACGATCGACTGGCGGGCCAGGCGCAGCGCGATGTCCCGGCCGGTCTCGTCGTCGAAGCTCAGGTCGTCGGCGCCCTCGGGCAGCGGCCGCCACCCCTCGTCGAGCAGCCCCAGCTCGGCCTTCTGGGTCAGCACCCGGTACGCGGCGCGGTCGATCAGCGCCTCGTCGACCACGCCCGCGCGGACGGCCTCGACCAGCGCCGGGCCGAACGCGTCGACCGTCGGCAGCTCGACGTCGATCCCGGCGCGCAGGGCGAGCGTGGCGGCGTGTACCGCGTCGGCGGCCACGGCGTGCAGCGTCTGTAGGAACCGCACCGCGAAGTAGTCCGAGACGACCGTGCCGGTGAAGCCCCACTCGTCGCGGAGCAGGCCGGTCAGCAACGTCTCGTCGGCCGCGACCGGGAGGCCGTCGATCTCGGCGTACGAGTTCATCACCGAGCGGGCGCCGCCGAGCCGCAGCGCCATCTCGAACGGCGGCAGCACCACGTCGGCCAGCTCCCGCCGCCCCATCTGCACGGGACCGTGGTTGCGGCCGCCGCGGGACGCCGAATAGCCCGCGAAGTGCTTGAGGGTGGCGACGACGCCGGCCTTCTCGAGGCCTCGCACGTACGCGGCGCCGATGGTGCCCACCAGGTACGGGTCTTCGCCGATGGTCTCCTCGGTGCGGCCCCACCGGTAGTCGCGGGTCACGTCCACCACGGGTGCCAGCCCCTGGTGTACGCCGGCGGCCCGCATCGACCGGCCGATGTGCCCGGCCATCTCCTCGACGAGGTCGGGGTCGAAGGCGGCGCCCCAGCTCAGCGGCGTCGGGTACGCGGTCGCGCGCCAGGTGGCGAAGCCGGTCAGGCATTCCTCGTGCACCTGCGCCGGGATGCCGAAGCGGCTGTTGGCCACGATCTCGGCCTGGGAGACCGCCAGCGAGCGGGCGCCGAGCACCGGGTCGACCGGCGCGGTGCCGAACGGCCGGGTGAGCTGCCCCAGCCCGTGCCGGATCATCTCGCTCCACGGCGCGTCGCCCGTCATGTCGGCCTGGTGCGGCGCGACCCCGCCGCCGTCGGCGTCGGCTCCCACCCAGACGCCAACGAGCTGGGCGATCTTCTCCTCCAGCGTCATGTGCGGCAGGAGTGCGCCGGCGCGCTCGGCCGGTGACAGCTTCGCGTCGCGCCACCGCGTGGCCTCGGGCGCGAGCTCCGTATCGACCGGTACCTGACTCGTCATGCCGCCCCCGGGCTCGCACACTCGAAAGTTTCCGCAACAACTCCGTTACATATGGCGGCAACTTAGGCGTCGCCGCCGATCGATGTCAAGAGGCTCGATTGCAATGGTCAACTTGGTGTATGGTCCTGTGGGTCATGCCTGGGCGTGACTGTCCCCGGCTTTGGCGAGGCTGGCCAGGGCCGGGTCGCCCACGGCGGAGTCTGCCGAAACTTCCGAGTAGGCTGCGTGAGTTTTCGATGACCGTTCCACGTCCGGTCGCCAGGCCCGGCTCCACCACGATCGCGACCATCGCCGGCGAGGTCGGCGTCTCCGTCACGACCGTGTCCAAGGTCCTCAACGGCCGTTCGGACGTCGCGCCCGAGACCCGCGCGCGCGTCGAGGAGAGCCTGGAGCGCCACAGCTACCGCCGCCGCACCAACCGGCAGTCCAGCACCTCCCAGATCGACCTCGTCTTCCACCGGTTCGACACGGCGTGGGCCATCGAGATCATCAAGGGCGTCGAGACGGTGACTGCCGCCGCCAAGGTCGACATCGTGCTCTCCCAGCTCGACGGCGCGCACAGCCCGTCGCAGCAGTGGCTCGACACCGTGTACGCCCGGCGCCCGCTCGGCGTGCTCCTGGTGCTCTGCCACCTCGGCCAGGCACAGCAGCGGCAGCTACAGCGCCAGCGGATCCCGTTCGTCGTCGTCGACACCGACAGCGCGACGTCCGCGTCGGTGCCGACCGTCGGTTCCAACAACTGGAACGGCGGCCTCCTCGCCGCCCGCCACCTACTGGACCTGGGCCACCGCCGGATCGCCGTCATCTCCGGCCCGGAAGACGTGCTGTGCAGCAAGGCTCGGGTCGCCGGCTTCCGCTCCGCGCACGACGAGGCCGGCGTACCGGTCGATCCCGCCCTCGTGCGGTTCGGCAACTTCGCCGCGTACAGCGGCAACGACATCGGCCTGGAGCTGCTCCGGCGGCCGGATCGCCCGACGGCCATCTTCGCCGGTTCGGACATCCAGGCCATGGGCGTGATGCGTGCGGCCCGGCAGCTCGGCCTCGACGTGCCCCGCGACCTCTCCGTGGTCGGCTACGACAACCTGCCGGTGGCCAGCTGGCTCGGGCCGGCGCTCACCACCGTCAACCAGCCGCTGCGCGACATGGCCGGCGCGGCGACCCGGATGCTGCTCGACCTGGCCCGCGGCGAGGAGCTGGCCACCACCCGGATCGACCTCGTGACGGAGCTGATCGTGCGGGAAAGCACGGGGCCGGTGGGCTGATGGCGCTCTTCGACCTCCCCCTGGAGCAACTGGAGCGGTACACCCCGGACGTGGCCGAGCCGCTCGACTTCGACGCCTTCTGGCACTCCACAGTGGAATCAGCGGCCGCCAAGCCGATCCTGCTCGACGTGACGCCGTATCAGAACGAGCTGTCGCTTGTGGACACGTGGGACGTCACGTTCGCCGGATACGCCGGTGACCCGATCCGCGCGTGGTACACCCGACCGGCCGGTGTGGACGATCCGATCCCCGCCGTCGTCGAATACCTGGGCTACGGCCGCGGCCGCGGGCTGCCACACGAGCGGCTGACCTGGCCGGCCGCCGGATACGCACACCTGCTCATGGACTCCCGCGGGCAGGGCGGGCAGTACGGCACCGGCGGCGACACGCCGGATCCGCACAACGGCGCGCTCGGCGGTCCGGGCCCGGTCACCCGCGGCATCCTCGACCCGCACGACTACTACTACCGCCGGCTCATCACCGACGCGGTACGCGCGGTCGAGGCGATCCGCGCGCTGCCTGGCGTAGACCCGGCGCGGGTGGCCGTCGCCGGTAACAGCCAGGGCGGCGGCCTCGCGCTGGCGGTGGCCGGGCTCGTGCCCGACCTGGCCGCGTTGCTCACCACCGCGCCGTTCATGTGCCACATCCAGCGCGCGATCGACGTGACCGACGCCGCACCGTACGGAGAGATCGTCACGTTCCTCGCCGTGCACCGCGAAGCCGAGGAGGCCGCCCGCCGCACGCTGTCCTACGTGGACGGTGTCGCCTTCGCCCGCCGCGCCAACGCGCCGGCTCACTTCGGTGTGGGCCTGCGCGACACGGTATGCCCACCGAGCACTGTGTACGCCGCCTACAACCAGTACGGCGCGGACGACCGCGCGCTCTACGCGTACCCGTTCAACCACCACGAGGGTGGCGAGGCGGTACACGTACGGCGCCAACTGCGCTGGCTCCGCTATCACCTGGAGTCGTGATCGGCCCACGGGCGGGGGAACGAGTCGCCGTCCAGCCGCTGACCCGGTGTGAGGCCGAGCGGGTCGGTGACGACATGGGCGGTGCCGCTGTAGGTCGCCGCCGCGTCCATGTAGATGACGACGTGCGCGAGCCGGGCCAGGTCGGTGCGGTTGGGCAGGGCCATGTGACCGGTGTAGCCGCTGTGGAAAGTGCAGTCGCCGGCCCGCAACGGCACGGTCACGCGGGGGACCCAGCGTAGCGAGGGGTCCAAGGCGAAGAGATCCTCCTCGTGATGGAGGTCCTGCGGGCGCAGGCCGGTGCGATGCTGGGTGCCGGGCAGGAAGGTCATGCAGCCGCGCTCGGGCGGCACGTCGACGAGTGCTATCCACGCCGACAGCGGGAGCCGGTCGCCGGCGTGTGGCCAGTACGGACGGTCCTGGTGAAACTCGGTGGCGACGTTGTTGTGCGGCTCCTTGACCAGCATCTGATCGTGCCAGAGCCGCAACGGAAACCCGGCGAGCTGCTCGGCGATCCGGCCGAGCCGCGAGTCGAAGGTGAGCGCGCGCAGGTCGTCGTCGCGCTGCCATACGTTGACGAGCTGGCTGAAGGCCCCTTGCTTTTCCAGACTCTCCGCGCGGTGCGCCGTCAGGAACGCCTCGGCGCTGGCCCGAAAGCGCTCGACCTGATCCGGATCGAGCACCCCACGCACTCGAACGAAACCGGATTCCCTATACGCCGCCACGAGTGCGTCCGGCACCCGGCCGTCGGCGCCGACATCGCTTTCACTGGATTGGTTTGTCATGCCTCCAAGTCTCGTCGGGGTGTGCCGTCGCGGGCTAGGCCGATCCCTGCCAGTAGTCGTACGATCCCGACATGCCCCACACCGCGCATGAGCTGCGGACCCTGCACGAGCACGAGCTGTTCGCCCGGGGGCCGATCTGGGGCGGCGTCCACCACCTGGGCGCGGACGTCGAGTCGCACGCGCACGACTTCGTCGAGATCGCCGTGATCGGGAGCGGTCGCGGCCGGCACGTGACAAGCAAGGGCGAGCACGAGTTGCGGCCGGGCGAGGTCGTCGTGCTGCGCCCCGGCGCCTGGCACGGATTTCGGGACTGCGTCGACCTGACCGTCGCCAACTGCTGCCTCTCCGCCCACGCCCTCCGCACCGACCTGGCTGGGATCCACGACATCCGGATCTTGCGACGGATGCTGTGGATCGAGCCGACGGCGTCCGGCGCTCAGGGCGTCGCGACAGTCACCGTCGATCAGACCGCCGCCGAGGAAGCCATCGCGCAGATCGGCCAGCTCGAACGGGACCTCGCGGGCGCGGGAGCGAGGCCCGGCCGCCTCTTGGGCCGGCTGGTCACGGTCCTGGGCATCCTCGCCGACGGCCGTAGGCCCGAAGCCACGAGCGCTGAGTCGACCGTCCACCCCGCCGTCGCGGCGACCGCCGCCCGGCTGGAGGCGACACCCGCTCGGCAATGGCGACTGGACGATCTCGCCAGGGCCGTCAACCTGGACCCCGCATACCTCGGCCGCCTCTTCACACAGCACATCGGATTGACGCCCATGGGTTTCCTCGCCCGGGTGCGGGCCGAGCGCGCCGCGACGTTACTGGCAAACTCCACCCTGTCCGCCGCCCAGATCGGCGTCGCCGTCGGCTGGGACGACCCGACGTACTTCGCCCGCCGCTTCCGGACCCTCGTCGGACTGACGCCCAGCGAATACCGCCGACGCAGCCGAGCCGTCGCCACACGCCGCGGCTGAGCGCAGCAGTGCGGCTCCGCCGGATGCCCGCGGTCCGGACCACGACGGACGTCGCGGTAGCTCAAATCTCTGTCTGAATAAGGGATTCAGCGGTCGAAGTTACCCCGACTCCGAAAGGTCTCTAGGTGGGTGGGGGTTCGAGGTCGCAGCTCAGGCGGGACCAGTTGGCCGCCGCGATGGTGTTGGGGTGGTCGTCGCCCAGCACGCGGCGGTAGCTGCCGTGCAGCGACTCCATCAGCGCGTTGGCGCCTGTGCGGTCGCCGTCGGCGCGGCGGCTGATCGCCAGGTTGCTGCCGGCGGCCAGGGTGTCCGGGTGTTCGGCGCCGAGCACCTCGCGGATGCGTGGGTAGGCCTGCTCGTCGCTGGCCCGCGCGCCGCTGAAGTCGCCGGACTGGAAGAGTTCGTCGCCGAGGTTGACCGCGGCGGCCAGCGTGTACGGGTGGTCGGGTCCGACGGTCGCCGTGAAGCGTTCGACCACATTGCGGGTGAGCTCGCGGGCGGCCGCGACGTCGCCGGCCTTGCGCATGAAGATGGCCAGGTTGTTGCCGTACGCCAGCGTGAACGCGTGGTCTTCGCCCATCGACGAGCGGTACCACTCGTACACCGGTGTGGCCCGGCGGCGGGCGCTCAGGTCCTGGCCGAGGGCCGACTCGTCGCAGGCGAGGTTCATCGCGCAGGCCAGCGAGTCGGGATGCTGCGGCCCGTGCACGCGCAGCGAGCGGGCCAGCGTGTCGGTGCTCAACGCGTACGCCTGCTCGAACTCGCCGAGCTTGCGGAGCGTCACCGCGAAGTTTTTCGCCGCGCGCAGTGACTCGGGGTGGTCTTCGCCGAGCACCCGGCGGTGGCCGTTGAGCGCGGTCTCCAGCACCCGCCGCGACTCGCGCAGGTCGCCGGTGTCGCGGAGGTCGCGCCCGTAGTTGCCGGCCGAGTAGAGCGTCCACGGGTGCATCTCGCCGTGTACGGCCCGCCGGCGCTGGAGCGTGCGCTCCTGGAGGATCAGCGCGGCCCGCAGGTCGCCGACGAGGCGCAGCGAGATGGCCAGGTTGTGGCCGGCGGTGAGTGTGCGCGGGTGCTCCTCGCCGAAGGCCTCCCGCCACCGGGACTCGATCTGCTCGTCGAGGTCGCGGGCCCGCTTTACCTGGCCGAGCGCGCGCAGGTCGGCCGCCAGGCCGCCGCCGGCCATCAGCGTGTACGGGTGGTCTTCGCCGGCCGTGCGGGTCAGCCGGTTGTAGACGTCGTCGTCGATGGCGTACGCCGCGGTGTAGTCGGCCTGGAGGCGCAGCGCGCAGGCCAGGTTGTATCGCATCATCAGCGTGGACTGGTCGTCCGGGCCGTGCTCGCGCTCCCACTGCGCGATCGCCTGCTCCGCGAACGCCTGCGCGGTGGGGTAGTCGGAGATCTTCCACAGGTAGCGGCCCACGTCGAGGACGAGCTGCCGGACATGTGGCGAGTCGGAGTCGAGCACGCCGGAGGGGAGCAGGTGCGGCCACAGGTCGGCGTAGAGCGGCCAGTACTCGGCGTTGTCGGCGTCGCCCGGGTTGGCGGCGGCCAGGATCTCGTGTACCTGGTGCAGGTTTTCCGCCCGCTGCTCCGGGGTGAGCGTGGCCCGGATGATGGTCTGCATCAGCCG
This sequence comes from Phytohabitans sp. LJ34, assembly GCF_052068095.1. NCBI lineage: Bacteria > Bacillati > Actinomycetota > Actinomycetes > Micromonosporales > Micromonosporaceae > Phytohabitans > Phytohabitans sp. LJ34. Next base: position 109,111 of record NZ_JBQHDG010000020.1, read on the forward strand.
GTGGAGCTGGATGCTCTGGCCGCCCCCGTCGTCGCCGCGGTCGGCGATCCGGCGGCGTACCGAGGATGTGGGGCCGGGGCGGCCGGAGTCGATGCGGGCCAGGGCGTACCGGCTGATCTCGCGCATGGCGCGGCCCATCAGCATGCGCTCGCGCAGCGCCGGGTCGAACGGCAGCAGCGCCTCGATGAACCGGTCACTGTAGACCAGCGAGACCGGGATCGGCTCGGGCGCGAAGAACGCGCAGATCTCCAGGAGCTTGGCGGCGGCGGGGCTGCGCCCGCGGAGGCTGTCGAGCGACACCAGCCAGGGCTGGGCGGAGCTGGCCTGGTAGTCAGGTGGCAGCTCCTCTTCGAGCATCCGCAGCGGCTGGGTCTCCAGCAGCTCCAGGTAGTGCGAGACCGGCATCGCGGTGGCGGCCAGCCAGGCGCCGGCCTGCTCGATGGCGAGCGGGAGGTCGCCGAGCCGCTCCGCGACGAGCTGGGCGTCGGCGTCGGCCAGGTGCGGGATCCGCCGGTGGAGGAAGGCGACGCTCTCCTCGCGGGTGAAGACGCCGACCTCGACGACGTGTGCCTCGCGGGCCCAGGCCTGGTCGCGGGTCGTGATGATCACGTGGCCGGGGCCCTGCGGCAGGTAGTCGCGGAGCTGGGCCGGGTCGTCGGCGTTGTCGAAGACGAGCAGCCACCGCCGGTGTGGCCGGCCCTGGCGCAGCGCCTCCAGGCCGGCGCGCACCCGCTCGCTGACGTTGTCGCCGGTGGGCAGTCCGAGCTGCTCGGCGAGGGCGGCCAGGGAGGAGCGGACGACGCTCGTCTGCTGTGCGGAGACCCACCACACCACGTCGTAGTCGGCGCGGAAACGGTGTGCGTACTCCAAGGCGATCTGTGTCTTGCCCACGCCGCCGAGACCGTGCAGCGCCTGCGGCACCACCGCGGTGCCTGTGGCGGAGAGGCGGTTGCGCAGGGCCTCCAGCGTGCGGCGCCGGCCGGTGAACGTGCCGTTGCGTTGCGGGACGCTCCACAGTGGTGGCTCCAGCGCGGGGAAGCGTCGCCGCGGCGTGGCGCCCTCCTCCTGGGCCGGGGCCGCCGGGCGCGGGTAGACCGGCTGGTCGAGCGCCTCCAGCAGCACCTCGGTGGCCCGCTGCTCGGTGAGCCCTGCGAGGTCGACCGGCACCCGGTCGTGGAACGGCGGCCCGACGCGCACGTTGTCGAGCCGCACCGGCACGAGGAAGGGCGTGCCGCTCACCGGGTCGCGGCTGGCCAGGAGCTTCCACAGCTCGGCCGCGTTGGGCGACTGGACGTAATCCTGGGAGAGCAGCACGATCGCCCGGGTCGCGTCGGTGAGCAGCGCGGCCACGTCGCCGCCGGCGTCGGAGTCGGCCGGGAAGTCGACCTCGCGCATCGCGACCCGCAGGCCGGCGTCGTCGAGCTCGCCGCTGATCCACTCCGCCCACATCCGGTCGACGGCCGCGTAGCTGATGAACACGTCGGAGGTGCCCGCCGTGCGGCGCCGCTCGAACGCGGCCAGCCACCGCCGGCGCACCCGCTCGTCGAGCGGCGTCATCTGCTCCACGTCGCCTTCGGTGACCACCTTGGCCAGCCGCTCGTACGCCGCCAGCAGCGAGTTTTCCTGGCGGGACCGGTCGCCGAACGCGGACAGGATCTCCTCGTACGCGTAGAACGGCTTGTACGGGATCTCGACGTCGCCCCAGTACTCGTTGACGTCTTCGGGCGACTGCCGGCTGAGGAACGGCGCGAAGCTCTGGCGGGCGTAGTCGCGCCCGGCCTCCAGCTTGCCCTGCTCGGAGTCTTCGACCCGCATCGGCACGGGCAGCAGCCGCACCGGGCGGTCGGTGCGCTGCCGGGCGATCGACTTGGCCACGGACAGGGCGCCGTCGATGCTCTGCGCGTTCATCGTGAAGCAGTCGATGACCACGTCGGGCAGGCGCACCGTGCAGATGCCGCCGCCGTCGCTCACGCCGGTGCGGCTGTCGATGAGCACGTAGTCGTAGTTTTCCCGCATGTTGCGGCGCAGCGCGTCGAGGAACGTGTTGCCGGCCATCCGCTCGTAGAACGCCGACCAGTCGAACGTGCTGACCACCCGCGTGTACGACGAGTCCTGCTGGCCGGCCGGGAGGAAGTCGAGGAAACCCCGGCCGGGAAACTGCCAGTCGAGCGAGACCGCGTAGCGCAGGACGTCGGCGTGCGACTCCAGCCACTCGGTGGTCTCCGAGTCGTGGATCGGCTGCATCATCGCGGTCGCGTAGTCGCGGATCATGTCGATCACGCCGGGCGAGGTGCGCAGCTGCTTGTCCAGGAGGAACGGGTGGTAATACTTGTGCAGCCCGGGCGACTCCAGATCCCAGTCGACCGCGAGCACGCGCTTGCCCTGGCTGGCCAGGATCCACGCGACGTTGGCGAGGGCCATGGTGCGGCCGGTGCCACCCTTGTACGAGTAGAACGTGACGATGGTGCCGCCGTTGCTCTCCGTCACGGTCGTCCCTCCCCTTTGGAAACCCTTCGCTCAAACCCGTTCTCGCTGCGCTGCGGGCGGGCCCGAGGCTCCAAGCGCTCTGCAATTTTGATTCGCTCGCTGCGCTCCCTCATGGCGCGTCGAGCATGGGGCGGTCGGAACTGACCTCCCCGCCTGGCTGCCGCTGGATGTGGCCACTCACGAACATGCGGTTGACCGCCACCTCCAGCACAGCCGGCAGATCCTGCTCGAACGCCTGGAAGGTGGGGATGTTGGAGCGGTAGAGCTCGTCATCCTCCGAGGTGCGCCGGAAAATCCGCCGGCACTCCTCGGAAAGTCGACGCCAGTGCGCCACTGTCTCGCGGTCGTCGAGGCTGCGCGGGATCAGCACGGCCGTGGTGGGCTCACGGTCGCGCGTCTCGCGGGTGTTGTACGCCGTGAGCGCCTGGGTGGCCTCCTCCAGCTCGGTCACCCAGGCGTCGACCAGCAACACGACGATCTGGTTGTGCTGGCTTGCCACCTCGGCCCGCTCGGCCAGCTCCTCCAGGTCGCCGACCCGGGAGGCGAGGCTGCGGCTCTCCGCGATCGCCGACGCGTACTCGGCGAGCGGGCTGGACCGTGTGGGTAGGTAGGGCGCCCAGTCGCGCGGGCGGTCGCCGTACACGGCGCGGTCGGAGCGGACGGAGTGCGCCTTGCTCCGGGTCAGCGCCGCGACGACAAAGTGGACGGTGAGGGGGTCGAGGGCGGCAGCCCCCTCGGATCCGTTGAGCGACTCGGGACGGCTCGGGGCCGGTGCGTGGAAGACGCTCGGCGCGCTTTCCAGGTCGGGATAGCTGTGTCCTTCCGGGATCGGGTGTGCCTCGGCGCTGTCGACGATCTGGCCGGCGAGCTCGAACACGAACTCCCGGTAGGCGTCCTGGTGGCGCTGGAGCCGCATCAGCTGGCGCACGCAGTTGTCGCCGAGCAGGTCGGAGGAGAACTGGATACGGGCCGCGACGGGATGCATCTTGCTGGGTGGAAGGGGCACCCAGAGCAGGGGCTTGAGGACTGAGGGGTCCACGCCCATCTCTTCCACGTAGCGGGCCACGCGATCGGAGAAGATCTGCCACTCCTGGCCGCAGGGACGGCTCAGAAAGTAGCGGGGGGACAACAGTGCGATGAACGATCGGCATTGGGAAAGGGCGTCCGCGAGCTCGGCCGACCAAATCGTCCCCGACTTCATGCGGGCGTCGATGAAGCCCACCTCGGCGTCTTTGTGCAGGCCCGCGCGGACCCGCACTTCCACGCTGAGATCGTTGTAGAACTGCCGGACCAGGTCGTCTTCGTCTCCGCGGGCGTAGCTGAGAAAGAAGTAGAGCAACCGCACCTCCGAGCCGGGCTTGGCCGGTCCAACCCCGGCGTTGCCGGGCGAAGCGCTCCGGCACCGAGAGACACTTAACGGTGAGTATAAATGCCGAAACCAAGCGCGACAGACCCATCTTCACCCGCAGGCGTCGTGGAGGGTCAATTCCAAGATAGAGATTTGAGCTACCGCGATGTCCGTCGTGGTCCGGACCGCTGCTCCCGCGGCCTCACCCTCCGCGGTTCACAACCCAACCCTGCCCCTGGTCGCCCACACACGCGGCTCGCAACCTCGCCTGCCCGCCGCCGGCGGGGGGGCTTCCCGTGGGGAAGCAGAGCAAGCGTGCCCGGGTCCAGGCCCGCAATGTCCCCGACATTGCCCGTTCCCGGCGCGAGGAGTGGGCGCGGAGGGTGGGGCCGCGGGAGCAGCGGTCCGGACCACAACGGACATCGCGGTAGCTCGAAAATGTCTTGGAATGGATCTTTTAGGCCCGGCGTGCTCCGGCCGGCCACAGGACCACCACGGGTACGCCTTCCGCCTGTGCCGCGGTGACGACGTCGGCGGTGTCGCCGAGCTTGCGCGAGGGCAGCCCGTCCCAGACGGCCAGGAGCAGCTCGGACTGGCGCAGCACCTCTACGCTGGCGGCCTTGAAGGCGCGCCGGTCGGAGTGGCGAAACGGCATCCGCGACACGTGCGTGGCCTTGCCCAGCAGGCGGTCGAAGTCGTCGCGGTCGACGAGCCGCTCGCGGTAGTCGTCGGCGGGCAGCACCACCGCGAGGTCGCCACCCCGCTCGATCACGGCCCGCGCGAAGATCTGGTCGGCGCCGTCACACAGACAGGTGATGCCGCGCAGCTTGCCGCCCGCGTACCGGCCCAGCTCGGTCGACAGCGCCTCGTAGACCAGAGCGGCGGTGTCCGCCTCCAGCCGGGCGTGTCCGGTGATCCCGATGCGCGCCATTACGAACCTTCCCTCATCCGTACGATGCGAAAGCCGGAGTCGGCCAGCATCGCGGGCAGCTCGCGGATGGCGTCGGAGTTGACGGTCCGGATGCTGTCTGGCAGATCGGCCCAGCTCCGGATCGCCGGGTGCAGCATACGGTCGTCGTCGCGCTCCTCGGCGAACCGCCAGCCCTCGTGCAGCCGGGCGCGTAGCCACCGATCGTGCTCCATACTGGCCAGTCGAGACACCTCGTGGCCGGTGAGCGAGTGCTCGCCACCGGCGGCCACGCGCGGCGCCAGCACGCAGTCGATCGCCCGCAGCTTGCGGCCGATGTCCGCCGCCTGGGCGCGGTTTTCGCCCTTGAGGCGGTCGGGCAGGCGGTGCCAGGGCACCATCGACGGCGTCTCGTCCGCTCCGTCGCCGCGGCGCTGCCGCGCGACGAGGTAGCTCTCGTGGATCACCCGGGCGAGGCGCTCGCCCAGGTCGTCGCGGATCAGACCGGGGTCGCAGGCCGCGTCGACCACGCCGAACAGGCGCAGCGTGCCGGAGACCTCGTCGAAGAGCCGCTCGTCGCGGGCGCCGTCGAAGGCGGCTTGCAACGTGGCCAGCTGGTCCTGTCGCACGATCACGGTGCCCGCGCCGCCCCGCCACAGCCGGTCGGCGATCAGCGCGGTCTTCAGCGCCCGCTGCTCGTCCTCGTAGCAGATGAACACCCGGTCCGGCGCCGCCGGCGCCGCCTCCGACGCGAGCACGGTGAGCAGATCCTCGTCGTACGGCGTGAGGTCGCAGGCCTTGCTGAGGAACGGGTAGCGGAAGGTCAGCTCGTCGATCAGCTGGGTGGCCGCGGCGTCGACCACGGCCACCTCGACCCGCCACATCGCGGCCGGCGCGAGCACCCGCCACTGCCGGGCGATCTCCACGATGATGGCGCGGCCGAACGCCGTGGCGCCGACGACGAGGAACCGGGGCGGCCGGTCGAGCGGCGGGATGATCGGGTCCTTGGTGAGCAGGTGTCGCGCGGCCAGGTCGTCGATGTTGAAGAAGTCGAGCCGGATCTTGGGCGGGTCGGTCGTGCCGAGGTGCCGCGCTTGCAGTGCCAGGCACAGCTCGGGATCCTGCACCTGGGCGTACACGGCGAGTGGCCGCTCGCCGCGCTCCCGGCGGCCGGCCGCGAGCGCGACCGCCGTGTTGGTGGCGCTGTCTTCCGCGCACGCGTAGAGGGCGCTGGCGTGTGCGACGCCGGCCGCCCGCAGCACGTCCGGGTTGCGGGCGTCGCCGAGCACCCACAGTGGTCCGCGCCGGCCGTCGGGCACTCCGATCCGGCTCTCGGCGATGTGCACCACCCGGTGTCCGGTCGCGCGCAACTGCCGGGACAGGCTCATCGCCATCGGGCCGTCCCCGCAGACCACCACGTGACCGCGGGCCCGCCGGGCGCGCAGCCGCTGCGCCTCCGCGGCGAAGACGAGCCGGAGGGCCTCGACGAGCGCGTAGAACGTGACGCCGGGTGCCGCGAAGCGGGCGATCTCCAGCGAGATCGGGTAGGGCCCGTTGTCACCCGTCGTCGGCGACTCGAGCACGAAGAGCTGGAGCGCGCCGTAGAGGACGTCCGGGAACCGGGCCGAGGGCCCCATATACTGATGAAGCCCTATGTATCCAAACAGGAGGGACAGGGCCGCGGCGGTGGCGAAGAGGGCACGCATGCCGACGACAGGGGTGTACCGCTTGTCACCGGCCACGCCCACCTCCCCATCGGTGCGTAGTCATTCTATTACTGAAAGCGATCAATGGCTCTCATGATTTTGTTCAGCATGGCTGTACGATGCGGGGCGTGACCACTGCTCTGCCGCCTGTCGGCGAGCGCATCCGTGAGGCGCGGATGCGCCACGGCATGAGCCTGCGTGCCTTGGCGCGGGCGGTGGGCGTGTCGGCAAGTCTGATCTCCCAGATCGAGACCGGCAAGAGTCGCCCGTCGGTCAGCACCCTCTATGCCATAACCCGGGCCCTGGAGATCTCCGTCGAAGACGTCTTCGACGGCGCCGAGCCGGACGGGGCGGCCGACCTCGGCTCACCGGCCGGTGTCGTGCTCCAGGCGGTGCACGGCGTCACCCAGCCGGCCGGGCACCGCATCGGCCCCATCGTCCGTCCCGAGGCGCGTGAGGTGCTGCAACTCGACTCGGGCGTGACCTGGGAGCGGCTCGGTCACCTGCCCGGCACCCGCATCGACTTCCTGCTGGTGACGTACGCGCCGGGCGGCAGCTCGTCCAGCGGCGACCAGCTCATGCGCCACTCCGGCCTGGAGTACGGCTTCGTGCTGGAGGGCGAGCTGACCCTCACGCTCGGGTTCGAGGAGCACCTGCTGCGCCCCGGCGACGCGGTCTCGTTTCCGTCGAGCACGCCACACCGCTACCGCAACGACGGGGTCACTCCCGCGGTCGGCGTCTGGTACGTGCACGAGGAGCCTTGAGAAGTGCTGTGAACCGTTAAGTGACGCTTGACACGGGCCATTAACACGTCCTTCACTGAGGGGGTCGCCTCAGTGAGGAGGACGCGGTGGCTATCCGCACGTTCGGGACCAACGCCGTCGACTGGGAAGAGCGCATCGACCTGGATCGGCTGCGCCGTGAGCGCCTTGACCGGCTCAAGGCCCAGCTGGACGCGTCGGAGTTCGGCGCGCTGCTCACGTTCGACTTCTCCAACATCCGCTATCTGACGTCAACACACATCGGCACCTGGGCGATGGACAAGCTGATCCGGTTCGCCGTGCTGCCGCGCGGCGGCGAGCCGGTGATCTGGGACTTCGGGTCAGCCGCCCGCCACCACCAGCTCTACAACCCGTGGCTCGACGGCACCGAGCGGGCCCGGGCCGGGATCTCCACGCTGCGCGGGGCGTTCCACCCGGACGCGGGCATCGCCGCCGACGTGGCCAAGAAGGTCGCCGACGTGCTGCGCGAGCACGGCGTGGCCGACGCGCCGGTCGGCGTCGACATCGTCGAAATGCCGATCCTGGCGGCGCTCCAGGCCGAGGGGCTGACGGTCGTGGACGGTCAGCAGGTCTTCCTGGAGTCCCGGCGGATCAAGACGCGCGACGAGATCAGCCTGCTCGCGCAGGCCTGCGCGATGGTCGACGCGGCGTACGAGGAGCTGTACGAGTTCCTCCGCCCCGGCGTGCGGGAGAACGAGTGCGTGGGCCTGGTCAGCAAGGTGCTCTACGACCTCGGCAGCGAGTACGTCGAGGGAGTAAACGCGATCTCCGGCGAGCGGTGCGCGCCCCACCCGCACGTGTACAGCGACCGGCTGATCCGTCCCGGCGACCCGGCGTTCTTCGACATCCTGCACAGCCACATGGGCTACCGCACGTGCTACTACCGCTGCTTCGCCGTGGGCAGCGCGTCGCGCGGGATGCGCGACGCCTACACCCGTTGCCGGGAGTACATGGACCAGGCGATCGCGCTGGTCAAGCCGGGCACGACGACCGCCGACATCGTGTCGCTGTGGCCGCGCGCGGAAGAGTTCGGCTTCCCGGACGAGATGGCCGCGTTCGCCCTCCAGTACGGCCACGGCGTCGGCCTCTCCATCTGGGAGAAGCCGGTCTTCAGCCGGCTCGTCTCGCTCGACCATCCCGAAGTGCTCGAAGAGGGCATGGTCTTCGCGCTGGAGACGTACTGGCCGGCGGGTGACGGCTACTCCGCGGCCCGGATCGAGGAGGAGGTCGTGGTCACCGCCGACGGGTGCGAGGTGATCACGAAGTTTCCCGCCGAAAAGCTGCTGATCGCCGGGCGCCGCTACTGGACCGTCGACGGCCCGCTGCCCGGCGAGCGCGAGGCACAGTCGCATCTCAACACCCCGAACGGGAGCCGCCAATGACGCCCGAGGAGCTGCTCGACGCGTACGCGGAGATGGTCCTGATCCGGCGCACCGAGAAGGCGGCGCACGACCTGTTCATGTCCGGGCTGGTCAAGGGCACCACCCACCTGGCGGCCGGGCACGAGGCGGTGGCGGTCGGCGCGAGCGCCGCGCTGCGGCCGGACGACTACGTCTTCGCCACCTACCGGGGCCACCACCACGCGCTCGCGCGGGGTGCGACGCCCGAGGAGTGCCTGGCCGAGCTGATGAGCCGGGCCACCGGCCTGTGCCAGGCCAAGGGCGGCTCGATGCACCTGACCAAGGCGGCCAACGGCATGCTCGGGTCGTACGCGATCGTCGGCGCCCATCTGCCGATGGCGGCCGGGGCGGCCTGGTCGGCGAAGCTGCGCGGCAGCGGCCAGGTGGCGGTGGCGTTCTTCGGCGACGGCGCGACCAACATCGGCGCGTTTCACGAGGCGCTCAACCTGGCCGCGGTGTGGTCGCTGCCCGCGCTGTTCATCTGCGAAAACAACCTCTACATGGAGTACACGCCGATCGAGGCGGTGACCGCGGTGCCCAACCCGGCCGCCGACCGCGCGGGTGGCTACAACATGCCGGCCGAGATCATCGACGGCAACGACGTGGTGGTCGTGCACGAGACGGTGGCGCGGGCGGCGGAGCGGGCGCGCAAGGGCGACGGGCCGACGCTGATCGAGGCGCAGACCTACCGCCACTTCGGGCACAGCCGGGCCGACCCGGCCAAGTACCGCCCGGCCGACGAGGTGGAGCGGTGGATGAAGCACGACCCACTCGACGTGGCCCGCGCGCGGCTCGAGGCGCTGGGCGTGTCACCCGAGGTGATCGCGGACCGCGACCGGCGGGCGGCGGCCACTGTGGACGAAGCCATCGCGGCGGCCAAGAAGGCGCCGGAGCCGGAGCCGGCGCTGGCGTTCACCGACGTGTGGGCGGACGGGGGAGCGGCATGGCGGACGTGAAGTTCACCTACCGGGACGCGGTGGCCGAGGGGATCGCCCGCGAGATGCGCCGCGACCCGAGCGTCGTCTGCCTGGGGGAAGACATCGGCGCGGCGGAGGGCGTGTTCAAGACGACCGTCGGGCTCTTCAAGGAGTTCGGGCCGTCGCGGGTGTGGGACACGCCGATCTCCGAGCAGGCGATCGTCGGAGCGGCCATGGGCGCGGCGATGACCGGCATGCGTCCGGTCGCCGAGATCATGTTCAGCGACTTCCTCGCCTGCTGCTGGGACTACCTGGCCAACGAGATCCCCAAGGCGCGCTACATGACCGGCGGCCAGGTGACCGTGCCGCTGGTGGTGCGCACGGCCAACGGCGGCGGGCTCGGCTTCGGCGCCCAGCACTCGCAGGCCGTGGAAAACTGGGCGTTCACCGTACCCGGACTGAAGATCGTGGCGCCGTCCACGCCGGCCGACGTCGTCGGCCTGATGGCGGCGGCGATCCGCAGCGACGACCCGGTCGTCTTCTTCGAACACAAGGCGCTGCTCGCGGGCTCCGGGCCACGCCCACCGGAAGATCACCTGGTCGAGCTCGGCCAGGCGGCGGTCGCCCGGGAGGGCACCGACGTCACCATCGTGGCGCTGGCCTCCACCGTGCCGATGTCGCTGAAGGCGGCCGAGCAGCTGGCCGGCGAGGGCATCTCGGTCGAGGTGATCGACCTGCGCTGCCTCATCCCGCTCGACATGCGCACCGTCCTGCGTTCGCTCGAGCGCACCTCCCGGCTCGTCGTCGTGGAGGAAAACCCCTACCAGGGCGGCTGGGGCGCGACCGTCGTCTCGGTCGTCGCCGACGAAGGTTTCGAACTGCTCGACGCACCGATCAAGCGGGTCGCCGGGGCCAACGTGCCACTGCCGTTCGCCGACTCGCTCGAGGCCGAGGTGATCCCGACCGTCGACAAGGTCACCGACGCGATCCGAAGGCTTTCCGCATATTAAGGGAGACCCTCATGCCCAACCGCATCCTGCTCCGCGGCGGCCATATCCTCACGATGGACCCTCAGCTCGGCGACCTCCCGAAGGGCGACGTGCTGATCGAAGATGACAAGATCGCCGCGATCGAGCCGCAGATAGCGGCGGACGCCGAGGTGGTCGACGCGAGCGGGCGGATCGTGATCCCCGGCTTCGTCGACACCCACCGCCACACGTGGGAGGCGGCGATCCGCGGCGTCGCGCCCAACGCCACGCTCGACGACTACTTCGTCGACGTCCTCGACACGTTCGCGCCGGTGTACACGGCGGAGGACGTGTACGCGAGCAACCTCGCCGGCGCGCTGGAGTGCCTCAACGCGGGCATCACCACGCTCGTCGACTGGTCGCACATCAACAACACGCCAGACCACCCGGACGCCGGCATCCGCGGCCTACAGGAGGCGGGCATCCGGGCGCAGTACGCCTACGGCAGCGCCAACACGTCACTCGCCGACTACTGGTTCGAGAGCAAGATCGTGATCCCGAAGGACGACGTGCGCCGCATCCGGGACACGTACTTCTCCTCCTCCGGCGGGCTGCTGACGATGGCCCTGGCCACCCGCGGTCCCGGCTTCTGCACCGACGACGTGGTGCGCGCCGAGTGGGAGATGGCCCGCGACCTCGGCATCCCGATCACCGTGCACGTGGCGATGGGCCGGCTGGCCGGCCGCTTCGGCATGATCAAGCAGCTCGACGGGCTGGGCCTGCTCGGCGCCGACACCACGTACATCCACTGCTGCTACTTCAGCGAGGAGGAGTGGGAGCTCGTCGCGCGCAGCGGCGGCACCGTCTCCATCGCGCCGCAGGTCGAGGTGCAGATGGGCCACGGCTGGCCGCCGGTGGCCAAGTCCATCGAGTACGGGCTGCGCCCGAGCCTCTCGATCGACGTGGTGACCACGGTGCCGGGCGACATGTTCACCCAGATCCGCAGCGCGTTCGGCACCGACCGGGCGCGGCGCAACGAGGTGTACTGGCAGAAGAACGAAGCGGCCGAGGGGCACCTCACCGCCCGCCAGATGCTGGAGATCGCCACGCTCAACGGCGCGCACGTGGCCGGTCTGGAAGACCGCACCGGCTCGCTGACGGTCGGCAAGCAGGCCGACATCGTGCTGATCGACGCGGGCGCCATCAACATCGCGCCGGTACACGACGCGGTCGCCGCCGTCACCCTGTGCGCCGACGTGTCCAATGTGGAGGCCGTACTGGTGGCCGGCGAGTTCCGCAAGCGCGACGGCAAGCTCGTCGCGGACGTCGCGCGGGCCCGCCAGCTGGTGGAAAACTCCCGCGATCGCCTGTTGGGCGCGGTGGCCTCCCGGAAGGCCGTGCCGGCGTGAGCGAGCGCAGCGAGCGAACCGTTAGGCACAGCCGGCTTGGAGCCTCGCGGCCGCCCGCGGCGAAGCGAGGACGGCCGTGAGCGATTCACGCCATGTCGTACGGCGGGCGTCGGAGGCGGCGTTCGCCGCCGTCTCCGACGGCTTCTCGCAGTGGTCCATCGTGGACGAGAGCGTGCCCGGCGCGGTGCACACCGGGTTCGCGGTCTGCGAGCTCGCCGCCGGTGCCTCGGTGCCCAGCCGGGTCAACTGGTTCGAGGAGTCGGTCTACCTGCTGAGCGGGTCGGCCGTGATGGACACGCCGGGCGGCTCGTACCGGCTGGAGCCCGGCGACTACGGCCTGGTCAACACCGGCGTGCCGTACGCCTGGCGCAATCCGGGCGACGAGCCGGCCCGGTGGGCGCGGATGCAGGCGCCGCAGCCGCGCGAGCGGTTCGGCGGCGACGCGCTGGCGGTGCCCCTCGCCGCCGCGGGGCCGGTGCTCCCGGTCGACCCGCGCGACCCGCGCACCCAGGCGTTCGGCCACATCTCGCCGCGGCACATGGACCCGGGCAAGCAGAGCCAGGACCTGCTCGCCGTCTCGGCCAGCATGCGTACCGCCCTGCTGGTGTACAGCGGCATCACCGTGAAGATGATGGTGGACAGCGACCTCGGCGCCGACCTGTCCACGATGTTCATGGTCCAGTACGAGCCGGACGGCGTGGCGGGCGCGCACGACCACCCGTTCGAGGAGACCTACCTGATCCTGGAGGGCGCCACCGACGCGACCTTCGACGGCGAGACGTACCGCCTCGAGGTCGGCGACGTGGCCTGGGCCGGGGTCGGCTGCGTGCACGGCTTCGCCAACGCGGGCGACGGGCCGGTGCGCTGGCTGGAGACTCAGGCGCCGCAGCCGCCGCCCCGCCATTCCTACCGCTTCGCCCGTGACTGGACGTACCTTCGCGAGGTTGTCGACAGGGAGGCTCGATGAGTGTTGTGGTTGTCGGCGGTTCCGCGGGCATCGGCCTGGAGGTCGCGCGGTTCTTCGCCGACCTCGGCGACGACGTCCTGTTGACCAGCCGGGACGCCGGCCGGGCCGAGCGGGTGGCCAAGGAGGTCGGTGCCCGCGGCGCGGCGCTCGATCTCGCCCAGCCGGAGACGATCGCCGACGCGCTCGCCGGGGTGGAGCGCGTCGACCATCTCGTGCTGGCCGCGATCGAGCGCGATCACAACACCGCCGCCGAGTACGTGATCGAGCGGGCGCTGCGGCTCGTCACGCTCAAGCTCGTCGGCTACACCGAGGTCGTGCACGCGCTGCTGCCGAAGATGCACGCGGGCAGCTCGATGGTGATCTTCGGCGGCCAGGCGATGCAGCGGCCCTACCCGGGCTCCACCACGGTGTCCACGGTGAACGGTGGCGTGGTCGGGCTCGTGCACACGCTCGCCTGCGAGCTGGCCCCGATCCGGGTCAACGGCATCCACCCGGGCATCGTGGGCGACAGCCCGTACTGGGAGGGCAAGCCGCTCGACGCGGTCGTGGCACGTACGCCGCTCGGTCGGCTGGCGGTCATGAACGAGGTCCGCGACGCCGTTGTCTTCCTGCTCCGCAATGGGGCGATCAACGGTGTCAACCTGCCCGTCGACGGAGGCTGGCTGCTCAAGTGAGAGTCGCGATCATAGGTACCGGCCGGATGGGCGGCGGGATGGCGGTCCGGCTGCGCGAGTCGGGCGCCGACGTCGTGGTGTGGAACCGCACTCCCGAGAAGGCTTCGGCGACCGGCTGCGCCGTGGCACCCACCGCCCGCGAGGCGGCGGCCTCGGCCGACGTCGTGATCGTGTCGCTCGCCGACGACGCCGCGGTGCTCGCCGCCTACGACGGGCCGGACGGCGTCGCGGCCGGGCTCCGCGCCGGCACGGTCGTCGTGGAGAGCAGCACGGTCGACCCGGAGACGGTACGCCGGCTGGAGCCGCTCGTGTCCGGTCGCGGTGCCACGCTGCTGGACGGCCCGGTGTCGGGCAGCATCGCGCTGGTCGAGAAGGGACAGCTGACGTTCATGGTCGGCGGGCCCCCTTCCGGCGTCGACAAGGCGCGGCCGGTGCTCGACCTGCTCGGCCGCCAGGTCTTCCACGTCGGCGAGCTGGGCTCGGGCGAGGTCGTCAAGCTGGCCGTCAACACCGTCGTGCTCGCGCTCAACCAGGCGCTCGCCGAGGCGCTCGTGCTGGCCGACCGGGCCGGGGTGCCCCGCGAGACCACGTACGAGGTGCTCGCCAACAGCGCGATCGGCTCGGCGTTCGTGTCGTACAAGCGCGCGTCGTTCGAGCGGCCGGACGAGACACCGGTGGCGTTCAGCCTCGACCTCGTCGCCAAGGATCTCGACCTGGTCCGCCAGCTCGCCGAGCGGGTCGCCGCCAGGATGCCCCAGGCGGACACCAACCTCGGCGTGGCTACCGCGGCGGTGGCCGCCGAGCTCGGCGGCCGCGACATGAGCGCCGTCGCCGAGTACCTACGGCAGCTCTAGCCACTGGCGGGTGCGCTTGCCCGGCAGGTAGGGCGAGTCGAGGCGCTTGGCCAGCACGCCGCCGACGCCCTGCTCGCGGCTGGCCTGCCGGGCGAACTCGCCGCCGCCGGTGAAGTGCGGTGGCACGAGCCAGTGCGGCCCGGCCAGCTCCAGCGCGGCCAGCAGCTCGCGCCGCTCGGTGTACGGCAGGTCCACGGTGGAGCGGCCTTCGACCCAGAGCAGGTCGACGACGAGGTACTGCACCGGCACCCGGGAGGCCAGGCGGCGGGCGGCCGCGCCGTCGGTGACCCGGGCGCGCGGGCGCAGCGCCGCCTCGCTCACCCGGCCGGCCGCGTCGAACGCCACGATCACGCCGTCGAGCACGCACTCGGTGGGCGCCAGCGCCTCGGCCATCTCGCGCAACTCCGGGTACGAGGCGGTGACGTCCTTCTCGTCGCCGCCGAGCACCCGCGGCCGGCCGCCGGACACGTAGGTCACCGCGCGCACGCCGTCCCAGGCCAGCTCGTACGCCCACGCGTCGTCGTCGGCGGGCAGCTTCGCGGCGCGTACCGGCAGCATCGGCGCGACGAGGTCGGGCATCGGGCTGAACCCGGCCGGCGGCGGATCCATCCGGTGGATCATCCAGTTCTTGCCGTCGGTGCGAAACAGTACGTACCGGCCGGAGACCCGCTCGCCGTGCAGCGTGACGATCACCTCGCGGTCGCGCCACTTCTCGGTCTCGTACGTGCCGCGGTCGAAGATGGTCATCCGGCCGCCGCCGTACTCGCCCGCCGGGATCTCCCCGTGGAAGTCGAGGTACTCCATCGGATGATCCTCAGTCTGTACTGCGAGGTTGTTGCGCGCCGGGTCGCGGGGCACGCCGCGCGGCACCGCCCAGGAGACGAGCACGCCGCCGCGCTCCAGCCGCAGGTCCCAGTGGAGGCTGCTGGCGTGGTGCTGCTGGATCACGAATGCGTCGTCGTCGCCCGCCGCCGGCCGCCCCTCCGGCACCGGCTCCGGCGTGCGCTTGGCATCCCGCTTGCGGCGGTACTCGTCCAGCCGGTCGCCCATAGTCGCAATTGTGGCCGCGTCGTGGCGGCATCGCATGGGCCCCATCTGGGTACCGTGGAAAGCACCTAGCCACCTGGCCCCAGGGGCTGGCGACGTCCCGGTCGGCGCGAAGCGACGATAAGGGACGGAGCCGGCATCCCGGGGCCTAGGCGAGCGGAGCGAGCCCAGCTAACTCAGCCCCGGGGGTGAGGCGTTGGCCTACTTCACCGTCATCCGCCTCGGCGAGGCCGCCCTGGTCTACGCCGAGGGTCCACTCGATGCCACCGTCGCCGCCAGCCTCCACGACGCGCTCGCCGACATCGTCGACGAGCGGGCCACTCCGATAGTCATCGACCTTGTCCGCGTGCCGACCGTCAACGACGGCATCGTCACGGCTCTCGCGGCGGCCGCTTCACGCGCCGCCCAGCAGGGCCGGGGCCTGGAGCTGCGGCTGGCCGCCGGCCAGCGCTTTACCGTGACCGGCGCGGCCCAGCTGCGCCAGGTGATGGGGAGGGCCTACCCGACGGCAGCCTGACCGGTCTCCAGCCGGCGCAGTGCCGCCTCCAGGTGGGGCGGCACCCGGCGGCGGTGCCGCAGCACCCAGGGCAGCTCGGCGAGCGCGTCGTGGAGGCCGCCGCGCCCGTCCGAGGTGGACAGCGCCCGCGCGGCCTCCCGCACCGCCCTGGTCGCCGGCCGTCGCAGCCACGTCGTGAGCAGGTCGTTGCGGATCATCATGCGCCGCCGTGCCGCCGGATCACGGCCGGTGGGCAGGGGCAGGTGGCGCACCACGAGCGTGGGCAGGTAGGCCAGCCCCCAGCCCCGCACGGCCAGGTCCATCGCGAGGAGCGCTTCCTCGCCGTACACGTGGAGCTTGGGCTGGAATCCGCCGACCGCGAGGAAGACGTCTCGCCGGACCACCGCGGCGCAGGCGAGAAAGCCCAGCACCGACGGGCCCGGCTGGGTCGGCGTGGTGCCGAGCGGCGCGGCGGCCATCGCGGCCGAGACCGGGTCGAGCCGCGCCGTGGGCCCGACCAGCACGCGGGCCGCGAGCAGCGCGGTGCTCGGATGCTTGTCGAGCGCGTGCGCGGCCTGGTCGAGGGCGTCGCCCTCCCAGTAGGAGTCGTCGTCGGCGAAGGCCACGTACGGCGTATGGGCCAGAGCGGCACCGGCGTTGCGCGCCGCCGCGCCGGCGTTGACTGGCAGGCGCAACACCCGCACCCGCGGGTGCCGCGCCGCGACGGCCGCCGCGGTGCCATCGGTCGACGCGTTGTCCACGAGGATCACCGGCGCCCGATGCCGAGGGAGCGTGTCGAGCAGCTGCTCACGCCGGTTGTGGCTGGCTACGACGACCGTCACTTTACGCACGGCGCGCTGGATACCCCGCTTCCCGCCGGACATGCGATCGGGGGCGCCCGGTTGGGCGCCCCCGATCAGTGCGGAGAGAACGAGGTCAGGTGGAGCAGGCGGTGCCGTTCAGCGTCCAGCCCGTGGGGGCGCCGTTGGTGCCGCCGTGCGTGCCCTGGAAGCCGAACGTGGTGTTCGCACCCGGGGCGATCGAGCTGTTGTGGCCGACGTTGCGGGCGCTGACCGAGGAGCCGCTCTGGGTGACGGTCGCGTTCCAGCTGTTGGTGATCTGCTGGCCGCTCGGGAACGAGAAGCCGAGCGTCCACCCGTTGACCGTGCTGGAGCTCGTGTTGGTCACGGTCACGTTGCCGGTGAAGCCGTTGTTCCACGAGTTCGCCGTGTACGCGACCCGGCAGGCGCCACCGCCGCCCGGCGGGGGCGTCGTGTTCGGCGGCGGTGTGGTGTTCGGCGGCGGTGTGGTGTTCGGTGGGTTGCCCTGGTTGACGGTCGTGGAGAACGAGTTGACGCCCAGGCCGACGCCGCCGTTCCACGGCTCGAAACCACCCTGGATGCTGGTCAGGTACCAGGAGTTGGTGATCGCGCCGCGGTTGCGGATGTCGTTGATGAAGTCCAGGACGTTGAAGCTCCAGCTGTTGATCGGCGACGGCGCCACGTACGAGATGACGTTGTTGGAGCCGTTGCTGCCGCGCCAGACGTCCCAGGTGCGTCCGCCGACGTTGCCGGAGCCGACCGAGGAGCCGATCGGCTGGATCGGGCCCTGGCGGTTGAACCAGATCATGATCTCCATCTGGTTGACCCCGTCGCGCTTGGGCGTCGGGTCCAGCCAGATGTCGAACGAGGCGTTGTACGTGCCGCTGGCGTACGTGTAGCTGATGTTGGTCGGGATGCTGCTGATCTGGCTGACCTGGAGCGGCAGGTTGGTGCCCGGCGAGCAGTTGGTGTAGTGGCAGCCGAAGAAGACCGACGGGTACGACAGCGGCGCCCCGTTGGTCGCCGCGCTGCCCTGCTGGCTCACGATCGAAAAGCCGGTGTTGGTTACGTTGATGCACTGCTCGGCGTTGGAACCCCAGCGGTTGTTCTGCACGACGTAGCGGCCCTGGATCGTGGTCGAGCCGAACTGCTCACAGATGCGGACGTCAGCCTGCGCCGGCGAAGCGGCGGTGGTGATGACCGCGGCGGTGCCCGCGAGGAACAGGCCGATCGCGGCGAACGCGCGTATCGGGCGTTTCATGGGTGCTCCTTCTCGTGGTGGGACGGGTCCGGGTGGGTCGGACGGGAGCGCTCCCATGAGGTTAGGACATATTCACGCTTATGAAAACATGCTGCGCGCCGCCCGTAACTGATCCGTGGCCCGGGCGAGCGCGTCGGTGATCCGTTGCTCGCTCTCCGGTCCGATGCGGGCGGCCGGTACGGACAGGCTGATCGCGTCGGTCGGCGGGTCGGCGAGGGGCACCGCGATCGCGAAGCACACGATGCCGTCGGTGTTCTCCTCGCGGTCGACGGCGTATCCCCGTTCCCGGGTCAGCTCCAACTCCGCGTGGAGCGCCTCCCGGTCGGTGATCGTACGGGCGGTGAGCCGGGGGAGCGGCCAGCGCAGCTGGCCGTCGGGGTCGGGGCTCCGGGCGAGCAGCGCCTTGCCCAGCGCGGTGGCGTGCGCGGGCAGCTTGCGCCCGATCGCGCTGTACAGCCGCAGCCGGTGCACCGATTCGCGTTTGGCCAGGTAGACGACGTCCGGGCCGTCGAGCCGGCCGAGGTGCACGGCCTCGCCGAACCGCCGGGACAGGTCGTCGAGCACGCCGGACACCACCCCGACCGCGTCGTCCGCGTCGAGGTAGGCGGCACCCACCTCCAGCGCGCGCACGCCGAGGCCGAAGCGGGTGCCGGTCGGGTCGGTCTCCACCCAGCCGCGCCGGGCCATCGTGCGGAGGATGCCGTGCAGGCTGCTCTTCGGGATGTCGAGCGCGCGGGAGAGCTCGACCAGCGAGCGGCGCCCGGGGGACGCGGCCAGCGCCTCGAGCACCTCGAGGGTGCGGTCGGCGGACTTCACGGGGGGTTGGACCGACGTCATGCGTTCCATTATGGTCATGTACGTGACCGACGTTCAGTATGTTGAACAGACCATCGGTAAGAACCGGCTGCTCCCGGTCGTTGTGCTCGAAGACGCGCGTGCTGCCGAGCCGCTCGCCGCCGCGCTGACGGCCGGAGGGCTGCGCAGCGTGGAGGTGACGTTCCGGACCGACGCGGCCGCCGAGGCGATCCGCGTCATGGCGGAAAACCCCGAGCTGCTCGTCGGCGCCGGCACGGTGCTGACCCGGGCACAGGTCGACGCGGCGGTCGAGGCGGGGGCGAAGTTCGTGGTCAGCCCCGGGTTCAGCCCCGTGGTCGTGGCCCACTGCCGGGAGGCCGGCCTTCCGGTGTACCCCGGTGCGGCCACGGCGACGGAGATCCAGATGGCGCTCGACGCGGGGCTGTCGATCGTCAAGTTCTTCCCCGCCGAGCAGGTCGGCGGGGCCAAGATGATCAAAGCGCTGGCCGCGCCGTTCCGGTCCGTGCGGTTCATACCCACCGGCGGGGTAAACACCGGCAACCTGCCCGACTACCTCGCGCTCAAGGCGGTCTTCGCGGTCGGCGGCACCTGGATGGTCGCGCCCGACCTGCTCGCGGCGGGCAAATGGGACGAGGTCACCCGACTTACCGCGCTAGCGGTCGCGCAAGCGGAGCAAGTGGCAACAGCGGTCGCGATGACGAAGGAGAACCGGTGACGCTCCAGATCAAGAACGCCGAGGAGTGCCGTTACGACCTTGTCTCGCTCGGCGAGATCATGCTGCGTCTCGACCCGGGCGAGGGGCGGGTGCGCACCGCGCGCAGCTTCCGCGCCTGGGAGGGCGGCGGGGAGTACAACGTGGCCCGCGGGCTGCGCCGCTGCTTCGGCATGCGCACGGCGGTGGTCACCGCGTTCGCCGACAACGAGGTGGGCCGGCTGCTCGAAGACCTCGTGCTCCAGGGCGGCGTGGACACCACGTTCGTGAAGTGGCTGCCCTACGACGGCATCGGCCGCGCGGTGCGCAACGGGCTCAACTTCACCGAGCGCGGCTTCGGTGTGCGCGGCGCGGTGGGCACCTCCGACCGCGGGCACACCGCCGCCAGCCAGCTCCGCCCCGACGACGTCGACTGGGACCACCTCTTCGGCACGCTCGGCGTCCGCTGGCTGCACACCGGCGGCATCTACGCCGCGCTCTCCGAGACCACACCGGACGTGATCGAGGCGGCCATGTCCGCCGCGCGCCGGCACGGCACCGTCATCTCGTACGACCTGAACTACCGGCCTAGCCTCTGGAAGGCGGTCGGTGGCAAGGAGCGGGCGCAGGAGGTCAACCGGCGGCTCGCGCGGTACGTGGACGTGATGATCGGCAACGAGGAGGACTTCACCGCCTCGCTCGGCTTCGCGGTGCCGGACACCGACGAGTCACTGTCCACGCTGGAGGTTGCCAACTTCCGCCGCATGATCGAGGAGGTCACGAAGGAGTACGGCAACTTCGCCGTCGTGGCCACCACCCTGCGGACGGTGCGCAGCGCGACGGTCAACGACTGGGGCGCGATCGCCTGGGCCGACGGCGCGTTCGCCGAGGCGACCCACCGGCCGGAGCTGGAGATCCTGGACCGGGTGGGCGGCGGCGACAGCTTCGCGTCCGGCCTCATCTACGGGCTCATCAGGACCGGAGACCTCCGCACGGCGGTCGAGTACGGCGCGGCGCACGGCGCGCTCGCGATGACGACACCTGGCGATACGTCGATGGCGAGCCTCAAGGAGGTGGAGGCACTCGTGCGCGGCGGCGGTGCGCGGGTGCAGAGGTGAGCGTGCGCCAAAACGTGAGACTTGCGTAGCGCAATTGCGTGTTCGGGGGACTACCCTTAGCGCCATCGGGGCCTATCCTTGGCCGGTCGCTCCGAGTAGTCTCTTGGCTTCAACGCGTTGCCCCTCCCCCGCGCCGGGGCTGGAACAATCTCCGGAGGCGTTCGCACATGCTCGGATCCAGCCTGCGGATCCTCGTTGTCGGTGCCGGCATCGCCGGCCTGGCAGCCGCCCGCGCACTGCGCCTTGCCG
This sequence comes from Phytohabitans sp. LJ34, assembly GCF_052068095.1. Classification (NCBI taxonomy): domain Bacteria; kingdom Bacillati; phylum Actinomycetota; class Actinomycetes; order Micromonosporales; family Micromonosporaceae; genus Phytohabitans; species Phytohabitans sp. LJ34. Next base: position 130,029 of record NZ_JBQHDG010000020.1, read on the forward strand.
GCTTTCGCCCGGAGGTGGTCGACAAGCTCCCCGCGTCCACTGTGGCGGGTGCGGGCATCTACCTGCCGGGCAACGCCACGCGCGCCCTGCGCGAGCTCGACCTCGACGCCCCGGTGCGGCCGTGCGGTGAGGTGGTGACCCGGCAGCGCTTTCTCGACGCGGAGGGGCGCCAGCTCTGCGAGGTCGACCTGGCCGAGCTGTGGGAGGGCGTGGGCGAGTGCCGCGCGCTGCCCCGCGCCGACCTCCACCGGGTGATGCTCAGCGGGGCCGGCGGCGCGGTGCGGCACGAGACCGAGGTGACCTGCCTCGAGGTGGTGGCCGGCGAGACCGCCAAGGTCCAGTTCGGTGACGGCTCCAACGCGGAGTACGACCTGGTGGTCGGCGCCGACGGCCGGCGCTCCTCGGTGCGCACGATGGCCGCGCTCGGCGGCGCCGCGGTCCCGGTCGGCCAGGTCATGTACCGCAGCGTGGTGACCGGCGGGCCGAAGGTCGGCGAGTGGACCGCCGTGCTCGGCAAGCGGGCCGCGTTCGTCGTGATGCCGATGGGCGCGGGGCGGCTGTTCTGCTACGCCGACGAGGCCGCCTCGGCCGCGCCGGCCGACCCGCTCGACCGGGTGCGGGAGGTCTTCGGCGGCCTCGGCGGCCCGGTGCCCGCCGTGCTCGAAGCGATAGAGAAGGTGCAGGTCGCGGTTACCGACGAGGTCGAGATCGGCAGCTGGTCGGAGGGGCCGGTCGTGCTTGTCGGCGATGCCGCGCACGCCACCGCGCCGACGCTCGCCCAGGGTGCGGCCATGGCCCTCGAAGACGCCGTGGTGCTGGCCGAGTCGCTGCGCGGGGCGGCCTCGGTGACCGACGCGCTCGACGAGTACGAGCGGCGCCGCCGCCCGCGCACCCGCTGGGTGCTGGAGCGCACCCGCGACCGCGACCGGCTGCGCGACGAGGCGCCCGCGATCCGCGACCCGCTGCTCCGGGAGCGCGGCGAAGCCATCTTCGCGGAGCACTACAAGGGACTCGTGGCTCCCTACTAACCCCCGTAGTTGATGGCCGCCGGCGGAGGACTATCCTGCCCGTTGGACCGCCAGATCAAGAGCCAGCACACACCCGGAGGCCCTGCGTGACCACCGTCGCACCGAAGCCGATCGTGACGCGGCCGTGGCCGGTCCGAGAGCCGGTCAAGGGTTCCGCGATCGCCCGCATCCTCCGCACGACGGACGCGAAGCAGATCGGGATCATGTACATGATCACGTCCTTCGTGTTCTTCATGATCGGCGGCCTGATGGCGCTGCTGATGCGCGCCGAGCTGGCCCGTCCGGGCATGCAGTTCCTCTCGCCCGAGCAGTACAACCAGCTGTTCACGATGCACGGCACGATCATGCTGCTGTTCTTCGCGACGCCGATCGTGTTCGCCTTCGCCAACTTTGTCGTGCCGATCCAGATCGGTGCGCCGGACGTGTCGTTCCCCCGGCTCAACTCCTTCGCCTACTGGCTGTACGCGTTCGGCGGCACGCTCGCCCTGGCCGGCTTCATCACGCCGGGTGGCGCCGCCGACTTCGGCTGGTTCGCGTACGCGCCGCTCAACGACGCGGTCAACTCGCCCGGCGTGGGCGCCAACATGTGGATCGTCGGCCTGGCCATCTCCGGTCTCGGCACGATCCTCGGCGGCGTCAACATGATCACGACGATCCTCACGCTGCGCGCGCCGGGCATGACGATGTTCCGGATGCCGATCTTCACGTGGTCGATCCTGATCACCGCGCTGCTCGCGATCCTGGTCTTCCCGCTGCTGGCCGCCGCGCTCTTCGCGCTCGCCGCCGACCGCATCCTCGGCGCGCACGTCTTCGACCCCGCCACCGGCGGGCCGATGCTGTGGCAGCACCTCTTCTGGTTCTTCGGGCACCCCGAGGTGTACATCGTCGCGCTGCCGTTCTTCGGCATCATCAGCGAGGTCGTGCCGGTCTTCAGCCGCAAGCCGCTCTTCGGCTACAAGGGCATGGTCGGCGCGATGATCGCCATCGCGGCGCTGTCGATGAGCGTGTGGGCGCACCACATGTTCGCCACCGGCCAGGTGCTGCTGCCCTTCTTCAGCTTCCTGAGCTTCCTGATCGCCGTCCCGACCGGCATGAAGTTCTTCAACTGGATCGGCACCATGTGGCGCGGCCAGTTGACCTTCGAGTCGCCGATGCTCTTCGCGATCGGCTTCCTGGTGACGTTCCTCTTCGGCGGCCTGTCCGGCGTGCTGCTGGCCAGCCCGCCGGTCGACTTCCACGTCTCCGACTCGTACTTCGTGGTGGCCCACTTCCACTACGTGCTCTTCGGCACGATCGTGTTCGCGGTGTACGCCGGCGTCTACTTCTGGTTCCCGAAGATGACCGGCCGGATGCTCGACGAGCGGCTGGGCAAGATCCACTTCTGGCTGACGTTCATCGGCTTCCACACCACGTTCCTGGTGCAACACTGGCTCGGCAACGAGGGCTTCCCGCGGCGGTACGCCGACTACCTGCCCGATGACGGCTTCACCACGCTCAACACGATCTCCACGATCGGCTCGTTCGTGCTGGGCGCGTCCACGCTGCCGTTCCTTTACAACGTGTGGAAGTCGTACAAGGCCGGCCAGGTCGTCGAGGTCGACGACCCGTGGGGCCACGGCAACTCGCTGGAGTGGGCCACGACCTCGCCGCCCCCGCTGCGTAACTTCGACCGCATGCCGCGCATCCGCTCGGAGCGCCCGGCCTTCGACGCGAAGTTCCCGCACCTGGCCGCCGGTTCCCAGTCGGTCGCCGGCCCGCCGGAGGGCGGCGCGAAGCCGCTGACCAGCGAGTCGCGGGGCGGCGCCACCTACCAGGAGGACACCTCCACCGAGATCGACCGCTAGCCCTACAAAACGGATCGCGGTGCCTGCCTTGCCGGTGGGGCACCGCGATCCTTCTGTTTGGTGCGGCCGCTATCGTGCTGTCCGTTACCTAAATGTGATGTCGCTCGCGGTAGGTGTGTCAATGTTCATAATTTGGACATAGCGCCTGCGAATTTCGAGATGTCGTGACGCTATGTGCTCGTCCCATGGGTTTGATATTTCATCGGGTTGAGGTCGCCGCCAACCGGTCTCTATGCTCGCCGCGCCTCGGCCGGGCAGGTTAACAAATTGACCCATGGAGGAACTCGTGCGACTACGCCTAACTCGCAGGTTACTGTCCATTCTTGGTTTTGCCACGCTGGCCTTAGCGGCTCCATCCGCTGCGTTAGCGGTCAATGTCTCGTCAAACGACGGTTCCGGTACGCAGAACGTCACGCAATGGTTCGGCAACGGCGCGACGCTATCTGGGACTCTGAAGTCAACCAGTGGCAGCGCCGTCTACTACTCCGGACTCGTGGCAATCAACAACTGTGACGACAGCACTTATGGCCGTTACTCCTCCAACACCACCAGCACCAGCGGTCAGACGAGGGGTGGGACGATTTCCGCTCTCATCGGCGTCTGGCCCTGTAGCTTCGAGGGAGTGAAGGCGCGGGTCTGCAAGGACGTCAACAACCTTCCTGACCCGTGTGGATCTTGGTCCTCCACCATTAGGCCCTAGCATCTCGCAGATGCTCGGGCGGCCGGGTAACATCACCACAGCAAGGTCGGTCCTATTTTCCGTCGGTCCAGGATATAGGTCCGAGTTCGCACAATAAGCCGCGAAAATCGCCCGACGGCTCACTGGGCTCGACAGTCCGTCGGCCCAGTGAGCCACCACTTCGTGCCGGAGCCTGTTCGGGGGCAAAGTGCTAGAGGTCAGAGACGTTCAGTTTCGTTACGGTCCGAAGACCGTGCTCGTCGGAGTGTCGCTGGATCTGACGAACGGAGCAAACCTGTTCCTGGGCAGAAACGGGGCCGGCAAGACCACCCTCATGCGCGTCCTTGCCGGTGCCGTCCGCCCTGACGCGGGAGATGTGCGGCTGAACGGCAGGTTGTTCAGTGGGCGGTCCACGTCGGGGCGGCAGGTGCTGCGACACATCGGGTGGCTCCCCCAGGACTTCGGCTTTCCGCCGCGTATGAAAGTCGACGAGTTCGTCGCGTATGCGGCGTGGCTGAAGCAGGTGCCAGCGGCGCAGGTTCTGGCACGGAGCAGCGCCGTCCTCGAAGTCGTCGATCTCGTGCGGCAAGCCCACCAGCCGCTGAAGAGCCTCTCTGGCGGGCAGCTGCGAAGGGCCGGCCTCGCCGCCGCGCTCGTAGCCGATCCGGACGTGCTCATTCTGGATGAACCAACCGCGGGGCTGGATCCTGAGCAGCGCGACGCGTTCCACGAGCTCATCCGACAGATCGGGCACGAGAAGGTCGTCGTCGTGGCGACGCACCTCTTGGAGGACGTCGAGGCATTGGCGGGGCACATCGTGGTGATCGACCATGGCTCGGTCCGGTGGCAGGGCGATCCAGGCGGGTTGGAGCGACTTGGCGGCGGTGGTTCCGGCCTCAGCGGTCTGCGGGCCGGTTTTCAGGCGGCGATCGGCCAGAAGCCGTGAGAAGCCTCGCGCCCGGCAGGTTGACCTCCGTCGACCTCCTCATCGGCCTCGCCGTAGCGGTGGTCACAGCCGCTCAAGGCATCCTGGTGGTGGCGACGAAGTCGGAGCGGTGGGCAGGACACTGGCCGAGCAGCAGCGCGGCGGTCGGCTGGGCCACCATTTGGGGATGTTGCATCGGGTCGGCCGCGGCCGCGTTGCTGGTCGCCGCCGCCCGGCGCCACAACTATGACCATCTGATCCAGGGGTCGTCCCGAGGCCGTCCGGCGATCTTCGGTGCCGGGCTGCTGGCCATCGGCGCCGGCAATCTCGCGGGCTACCTTGCCGTGACCGGCTACCTGCTTTCGACAACCGGGCCGGAGGCTACCCACGGACGGCTCAATGTCCTCGACTTGCTGTCCACGCTGGCCGCGGTGCCACTCGCCGTTGGCCTCGGTGCCGCGGCCGGGCGGGTCCTGCCAACGCGGCTGGCGCCGGTCGCGGCGGCGGTCCTCCCGTACGCGATCTACATGCTTCTCGTGTATGGGAGCGCGTACAGCGGAAACATCGTGTTCACGGACATCTCCCTGGCCGATGACACCGACCGTACCTATCTGCGACTGCCGACCGAGTTGGTCATCGGTCGCGGGGTTTTCTGGTTGGCCGTGGGGGCCGCGTTGATCTGCTGGGCGCTGCACGCCGGCCGTTCGGCATACACGGCGGTCCTGATCGCCGGATTCGGAGCCTCGGCCGTCCTGCTCACCGCGGGTACGCGGTATGAGGTGCCGAGCGAGCACCAGGCAGTGTGCGTCGAAGGCAGGCCCACGGTCTGTCTCGACCGCGCACATGATCATCTCGTCGACGAATACGTCCGTCGCGTCCGGGCCAACGCCGCCGCGCTTTCGGGGATCGACTTCACCCGGCTCACCGTGACGCCGATCGAAAGCTTCGGCGACACCGCGCCCGTAAGCGGTGAGGTCGTCTTCGCGCCCATCGTCAAGCGAAACACCTCACCGGCACACCAGATCGATTCCGCCTCCTTCGACGCCGCGTTCGGCGCTGGTCTATTCCTCACCTCGTGTCACGACGCCAACGACGGTGAGCGGCCGGCCGGTGCCGAAGACAGCCTCCGGACTGCGGTGGCGTTGTACCACTGGTGGCTCAGTGCCCGCGACCTGCCTCTCGACGGCAGCAACTATCCAGGTGAGATCGACCTGAAGTCGGTCCTCGCTGCTGATGCCTCGACAGCGGCTGTGGACAAGAGGCTGTTCGCGCTGTCGCCGGGCGAGCGGATGGCCTGGCTACGGGAGCATCAGGCCGCCATCCTGAGCTGCCGGGCGGGTCCGCTGCCGTGACGGTGCCGCACAGCCTGCGGGTACGCGCCCGGATCGTGCTCGCATTCGCCGGCGCGCGCGGCGTGACGCCGCGGTCGGTCGCCGCATACGCCGGGCTCTGGCTTGCCATCGGCCTGGGCTCCCGATTCAGCATGTCCGCGCTGGGTCTGCGGTTTGCTCCGCCGGGCAGCTCGTCGCTGGATACCGTGGCGGTGGTGTTCATGTTGCTCCCGGCAACCGCTCTGGCGAACGGCACCGCGAGTCGACTTCCGGCGCTGGAGTCGGTGCGGTCGCGCGGAATGCTCTATGCGAATTCCCTATGGGTCTTCGTGCTGGTCGGTGGGGGCACGCTCGTCGCGTTGGCGACCGCCTTCACCTGGCACGCGTCGATCAACCAGCTTTCGCTCTTCTCGACCTGGTTGATCGTGCTCTCGGTGACGCTGGTCCTCGGCGCGGCCCTTACGACCACCGCCGCGGCCATGGGCACGCTCGCACTTGTCGCGGTCTTTGGCACGCCAGGCCTCGTGCCGTGGCGATTCAACCTGCTCTACAACGTGACAAACGCCCGCGTCGCGGCGGTCGTCGGCCTGCTGCTGCTGCTGACCGGCGGCGCCTTGCACGTGGCAAGGCATACCAGGCCACAGGCCGGATGAAACCTCAAGGGGTGAGGGTGACGCCGGCGGCCTTCATCTCGCGGAGAGCGGCCTCCGTCGTCGCCGGTGCCACGCCTGCGGTCAGGTCGACCAGCACTGTCGTGTCGAAGCCCTCGCGGGCGGCGTCTACGGCGGTCGCCCGTACGCAGTGGTCCGTGGCGATGCCGACCACGTCGACCTGTGTCACGTCGCGGGCGCGGAGCCAGTCGGCGAGGCCGGTGCCCTCGTCGTCGTGGCCCTCGAAGCCGGAGTAGGCCGCGGCGTGTTCGCCCTTGTGGAAAACCGCGTCGATGCGGCCCGTCGCCAGGGCCGGGTGGAAGTCGGCGCCGGCCGTGCCCACGACGCAGTGGCGCGGCCACGAGTCGACGTAGTCGGGCGGGCTGCCGAAGTGGGCGCCGGGGTCGATGTGGTAGTCCTTCGTCGCCACCACGTGGTCCCACGGGCCGTTGGTCAGCGCGCCGGAGATGCCGGCGGCCACGGCCGCGCCGCCGTCGACGGCGAGCGAGCCGCCTTCGCAGAAGTCGTTCTGGACGTCCACGATGATCAACGCACGAGTCATGAAGGGCTCCTAGGAAGCGGGAACGATCGTGACGGGGACGGCGGGGTCTCCCGCGGAGAGCTTGAGGCCCTCCCACGGGATCGAGATCAGGCATTGGCGCAGGTGGGCACGCGACTCGGCCAGCGTGGGCAGGCCCATGGGCTCGCCACCGGCGACGTACTGGTGCTGGAGCAGGCGGTCGCCCAGATGGCGGTCGGGCACGCCCTGGGTCACCACGATCTCCTCGGTGGCGGTGCCGGTCGGCTTGTGGCGCCGCACCGCCGTCTTGCGGCCGCCGACCGTGGCCTTGTTTTCCGAGCGTTTGACCACCGGGCGCCCCTCGACCTCGACGAGCTTGTACACAAGGCCGGCCGTGGGCGCGCCGGAGCCGACCACGACCGCGGTGCCGGCGCCGTACATGTCGACCGGCTCGGCGGCGAGCGCGGCGATCGCGTACTCGTCGAGGTCGCCGGAGACGATGATCTTCGTCTCGGTGGCGCCCAGCGAGTTGAGCAGGTCGCGGGACTGCTGAGCGAGCACCGAAAGGTCGCCCGAGTCGAGGCGGATGGCGCGCAGCTCCGGGCCGGCGACCGCGATCGCGTTGCGGATGCCCTGGCTGATGTCGTACGTGTCGACGAGCAGCGTCGTGTCCTTGCCCAGCGCCTCGATCTGGGAGGCGAAGGCGGTCGGCTCGTCGTCGTGCAGCAGCGTGAACGCGTGCGCGGCCGTGCCCGCGGTGGGGATGCCGTACCGGAAGCCGGCCTCGAGGTTGGACGTGTACTCGAACCCGGCCAGGTACGCGGACCGCGCGGCGGCGACCGCGGCCTCCTCGTGGGTGCGGCGCGAACCCATCTCGATCACCGATCGGCCCCGGGCGGCGGTGACCATGCGGGCGGCGGCCGCGGCGATCGCGCTGTCGTGGTTGAGCACCGAGAGGATGAGCGTCTCCAGCAGCACGCACTCGGCGAACGTGCCGGTGACGGTCAAGATCGGCGAGCCGGGAAAGTAGAGCTCACCCTCCGCGTACCCCTCGATGTCGCCCGAGAAGCGGTAGGCCGACAGCCACGCGGCGGTCTCTTCGTCGACCACGCCGCGGCTGCGCAGGTGGTCGATCTCGGCCTCCGTGAACCGGAAGTCGCGCACCAGGTCGACGAGCCTGCCGGTGCCGGCGACCACGCCGTAGCGGCGGCCGGTCGGTAGGCGGCGGGCGAAGACCTCGAAGACGCACCGGCGGGCGGCGGTGCCGTCCTTGAGCGCGGCGCTGAGCATCGTCAGCTCGTAGTGGTCGGTCAGCAGGGCGGTCACGCCACACAGCCTATGGCTCCGGCACCGCTCGCAGGGCGTGAGCCAGCTCGCTCCGGTTGGTGACGCCAAGTTTCCCGTACACCCGTTGAAGATGGTTTTCGATCGTGCGGGTGGAGAGAAAGAGCTGGTCGGCGATCTGCTTGCTGGCGACGCCGGCCGCCGCGAGGCGGGCGATCTGCCGCTCTCGCTCGGTGAGCGCGGGGCGCGCCGCCCGGAGCGCGGGCGTGCGGAGGGTGTCGCAGCGGGCGAGCAGGTCGCCCAGGCGGGCGCTCGCCTCGGACCGCTCGGCGCCGTTGGCGGCCCGCAGCCGCACGACCGCCATCGCGGCCGCGTCGGCGGCGAGGAGGAGCAGGCCCCGCTCGGCGAACGCGTCGGCCACCGCCAGCAGCTCGGTGCCGTCGCCGGCGGCGGCCGCGTGCCGGGCCAGGAGGGCGGTGAGCGGGCCGTCGACCACGGCGGTCAGCTCGGCGAGCCGCTCGGCGACGGTTTGCGGCCCGCCGACCGGCAGGTTGGCACAGCCCAGCCGCACCAGATCGTGCAGGATCAGCGCCTCGTGGGCGGCGAAGCCGTCGCCGCGCAGCCGCTCGACGAGCGTGACCAGCCTCTCGATCGCCCGCTCGACCTCGCCTCCGCAGGCCGCCACCCAGGCGCGGGCCTGCTCCCGCCACGGGTAGAGGACGGCCATGCCGGGGCGGTGGGTCTGGTCGGAGTCGGCCATCGCCGCCTTCGCCTCGTCTGCCTCGCCGAGCAGGGCCGCCGCGTGCGCCCGCTCGGCGTGGGCGAGGCCGGCGAAGACCCGGCTGCCGGCGAGGACGGCGCAGGCCTGGAGGCTGCCGCGAAGCGCCTCGCCGGTGCGACCGCGGAGCCGGGCCGCCTGGGCGCGCACCACGGACATGTAGCCGGAGCCGAGCCGGAAGTCGCCCGCGTCGGCCAGGTCGGCGAACTCGTCGGCCACGATCGCGTCGATGCCGGCCACGTCGCCGGCGAGCGCGAGGCGGGTGCCCCGGGCCAGCTCCAGGGCGAGCTGGAGGTATGGCATCTCGGTCTGCCACCGCGGCGCGTCGGCCTGCACCTGGTCGGTGACGCGGGCGCTCTCGGCGAGCTGGCCGCGCACGGCGTAGGCGTGGGCGAGCACGCACTGGGCCAGCGCGTGCGCGGAGGCCGGTGCGGTCGGACTGTCCACGATCGACTGTGACAGCCGGCAGGCCGTTTCGGTCTCGAGCCGGTGCATCCGCATGATCGCCTCGAACGAGTGCACGCGGGCCCGGAAACCGGGATCGGCGACGGTCGCGGCGTCCGCGGCGATCTGGTCCACAGCGGACTCAAGGCCGAGCCCCCAGTAGGAGACCAGCCCGCGCACCACCAGCCACCGGCTGCGCCGCTGGTCGGAGTCGATCTCGTCGCGCACCGACTCGAGGATGGGGAGCGCCTCCTCGGGCCGATCCATGAACATCAGGATCGCGGCCAGCAGGTCGGCCGCGTCGAACCCGCCACCCGTGTCGAGCGCGGCCCGGGTGAGGCGGGCGCCGAGGTGCATGTTGTATCGGCTGAACGCCTGCGCGCCCGCCTGGAGCAGCATCGCCGGATCGGTGGCCGTGCCGGAGTCGAGCCGCCACTCCGCCACCCGGAGGAGGTCGTCACGGCGGCGGATGCCGGCTCCCTCGACGAGCGTGGCGAGGCGGGCCTTGAGCCGCATGGCCCGGGTGACCGGGCAGCGCTGGCGCACCACTTCGCCGTAGAGCGGGTGGGCCAACCGGACATGGTGGCGGCGGTCGCTCGCGGCGACGCGGATGAGCCCGCGCTCCTCCGCGCTCTCCACTGGCGCCTCGCCGGCCGCCTCGATCAGCAGCGACAGCCCGATCGGCTCGCCGAACGCGACGAGCTCGATCGCCTCCCGCACGTCGTCGCTGAGGTCGCCGATGCGCGCGTCGATCAGGTCGGTGAGGCGGGGCGCGAGGTCGAACTCGCCGGTCCAGCGCCACACCCCGTACGGCCGGGTCAGCTCGTCACCGGTCGCGGCGGCGATCACGAGCTCGCGCAGCAGCAGCGGGTTTCCCGCCGAGAGGCGCCACAGGCGGTCGGCGGAGGCCGTGTCGACCGGGCCGCCGAGCATCTCGACAAGCAGCGCATGGGTGTCGGCCGCGGAGAGCGGGGCCAGCTCGTCGTGGTCGACGAGGTCGTCGGTCCACAGTGCACGAACCGGCAGCGGCACCTGCTCGCCGGTGCGCAGCGTGCCCAGCACGGTGGCGTGCGCGTCGCGGGCGACAAGGTAGACAAGCGCGGCGGACGAGGGGTCGAGCAGGTGCGCGTCGTCGATCGCGAGCACCATCGGACGGCCCGCGGCCTCGCGGTGCAGCGAGTCGACGGCCCACCGCAGCAGCCCGGCCGGCGACACACCGACCGGCTGGTCGCCGGGGAGCACCTGCGCCAGCCCGCCGAACGGCAGCCCGGCCACCGCGATATTGGCCGTGGCATTCCAGACCGCGTATCGCTCGGGGGGCAGGACGCTGACCGCCTCACGCAGCAGCCGGGTCTTGCCGATGCCGGCCGTGCCGCTCAGGATGAGGCCGCGGCGGCCACCACTCGTGGCCGAGGCGACGATGCGGCGCAGCTCATCGGCTCGGCCGACGAAGTGCCACGGGCCCACTCGCGGAGCATATAGAGCCTCCTCATGACACGCGGACCGCCGGATGTGCCAACTTGAGTAGCGGAGTGGTCAGCGCTGAGTAGCGGCCGGGCTGCCATGCGCCACCGCGGACCAATAGCGTTCCGATGCGCGGATGAGGCGGCGTCCTGGGAGGCGTAGATGGCGGCAGCGGTTGGCGTGGTGGACTCGGTGGGGGCCGAGCCGGGCGCCGAGGGTCGGCGCGGGATCCGGCTCCGTGTCGACCCGGTGCAGTCCGTGCCGGACGAGCCGACAGCGGTGGTGGTGGCCGGGAGTGGGCGCGGCCTCCTTCTCGACGCGCTGCTCGGCGCGTCCGGCCCGGCGCCAGACCTTCCCGAGGGCGCCTATCTCGTGGTGCGGCCGGGGCTCCGGGTGGCGGCCTGGGCGTACGTGCCGGGTGCCCGGCTGCCCCAGCCGTACGACCTGGCGGGGCCCAGATCGGGCGGTTTCGTCCGGCCGCCGCGGCGGGTGGAGCTCTCGCTGCCCGACCCGCTGCTGCGGCACTTCACGCTGATCCGCGCGCCCGATATGTCCACACTGGACATGGCCGGCGGCCGGATCCTGCTCGACGTGGTCCGCCGCGCCGGCGCCATGGTCTACGCCGGAGACGACGAGTCGGATCTTGTCACCCGCGTGGCCGAGTCCGGCGCGGCGGTCTTTCGCGCGGTGCCCGGCGAGGAGGTCGAAGGCCGGGTCTTCGACGTCGGTCCCGACATGGCCGACGTCGCACGGCTCCGGCGCGCGCTGGTCGAGTGGGCGGGTGCGGAGGCGCTGGCCCGGGCCAGCGCCAACCCGCCGATGCTGCCCGGCGCCTACGGCACCGTGCGGGTGACCGGCGGCGCCCACGAGTCCGGGTGGGCCGAGCGGCTCGACCGGGCCTGCGTTTCGGCCGCGCACACCGTCCGGCAGCGGCTCGCCATCGAGCTCGCCAACGTGCACCTGCGGGGGGTGCAGGAAATTGTCTTCGGAGTCGGCTCGGCCGGCCTGCCCGACGCGCTCGACCGCGAGATGCACGCGGTATCGCTGCGGGCCGTGGCCGAATGCGACGCCGCCGTCGACCGCATCCTCGACGACGCCCTCACCCAGGTGCTCGGCGGGATCCCGCCCGAGGGGGTACGCCGCCGGGTGGCGCTCGCCGTGCGGCGGGAGGTCGCCGCCGAGGGCGGTGCGTCCGATCCGGCCCGGGTCCTGCTGGTCACCAGCACCGGCGGTGTCGCCACGATTACCGGCACCGGTGCGGTGACCGCGCTCGCCGCGTACCGGGAGGAGGCCGACCGCGCCGTGCTGCCGCCACTCGGCGTCGGGCTCTCCGGTGCCTGCTACCAGTACTGGGCCGCGCCCGAGCGGTCCGACCCGGGACACACCCGCAGCTGGTTGCAGCAGGCCGTGCGCGGTGTGGAGCTGGAGCTGCTCGCCGAGGTGTCGCGCCGCTTCGAGGCCGTGCGGAGGTCGCTGAGCGCTCTGCTGACCGAGGCCGTCGACCACGGGATCCTACTGGCTTGAGTAGTTAAACCACTCATTCGCCCCAAAGCGGGACGTTGGAGTTCCTCGGTTCCGCGATTGCGGTGGCACGATGGGGGGCATGGCGGCTCCACAGGTTGCGCCGGTCGAGACTCCGGACATTGACGAGGTGCCGGTCGCGGACCGGGCATGGGTGACGATCGTGTGGGACGATCCCGTCAACCTGATGTCGTACGTCACCTGGGTCTTCCAGAAGCTGTTCGGCTACAGCAAGGACAAGGCCGAAAAGCTGATGCTCGACGTGCACCACAAGGGAAAGGCCGTGGTGTCGAGCGGTGCCCGGGAGAGGATGGAGCACGACGCCTCCCAGCTGCACGCGTACGGCTTGTGGGCCACGGTCGACCAAGCCTGAAGGGGCTTCCATTCTCGTGAGTATGTTCCGCCGGTATGGAGAGCACTGCGTCGCCTCGTTCGCCGCGGACGAGGTGCGGGTGCTGCGCAAGGTGGCCTCGGAGGTGGTCGGCCTGCTGAGCGAGGGCTTCGACCACGAGGACCCGGTGGTCGAGCGGCTCTTCCCGGACATCTATCCCGAAGATCCGCACAATTCGGCCGAGTTCCGGCGCTACACCGAGGGTGACCTCAAGACCAGCAAGATCGACCAGGCCGGCGCGATCCTGGCCGTGCTCCCCTCCGACGGCGGCGGCGAGGTGCGCCTCGACTGGGACACCGCCGAAGCCTGGCTCCGCGCGCTCAACGACGCCCGGCTCGCGATGGGCGTGCGGCTGGAGATCAAGGCCGAGACCGACCTGGGCGAAGAGCTGGACGAGGCCGTCCTCCGCGACCCGACCTCGTCCCGCGTCTTCCAGCTCTCGGTGTACGCCTACCTCGGCTACCTCCAGGAATCCCTGCTCAACGCCCTCACCGACTGAGGAGCGTCAGCTCCTCGGGGGTGAGCTCGAGGTCGACGGCGGCCACCGAGTCCTGGATGCTCGCCGGGCGGCTGGCGCCGGGGATCGGGATGACGACCGGCGACTTCGCCAGCATCCAGGCGAGGCACACGCGCTGCGGGCTGACCCCGTGCGCGGCGGCCACCTCCGCGAACGGCGCGAACCGGCTGCCCAGGTCGCCGGCCTGGGCGATGCCGCCCAGCGGTGACCAGGGCAGGAATGCGATGCCCAGCTCGTCGCAGAGTTCCAACTCCGGCTCCGAGAAGCGGTACGCGGGGGAGAACTGGTTTTGCACCGAGACCAGCCGGCCGCCGAGGATCTCCTGGGAGAGCCGGATCTGCTGCGGGTTGGCGTTCGAGATGCCGGCCATGCGGATCTTGCCGGCGTCGAGCAGGTCGCGGATGGCGCCGACCGAGTCCTCGTAGGGCGTGCGCGGATCCGGACGGTGGAACTGGTACAGGCCTATCGCCTCGACGCCCAGCCGCTTGAGCGACGCCTCGCAGGCTTCCTTGAGGTACTCCGGCGAGCCGTCGAGCGTCCAGCTGCCGTCGCCCGGCCGCAGGTGGCCGCCCTTGGTGGCGACCACCACGCCTGACGTGTCGCCGCCGTAGCTGGCCAGCGCGCGGGCGATCAGCGTCTCGTTGTGGCCGACGTCGTTGGCGTACAGGTGGTAGGCGTCCGCGGTGTCGATCAGGTTGACGCCGGCGTCCAGCGCGGCGTGGATCGTGCGGACGGAACGCTCCTCGTCGGGCCGGCCCTCGATGGACATCGGCATGCCGCCGAGCCCGATCGCGCTTACCTCGACATCTCCGATGCGGCGAAACTCCATGGCAACCACCCTGGACCCGCTCGCGCCCCCGATCCAACAGAAGAAACTGCTGAGATTGAGCGCATAGACTGCTGAATCGTGGAGTTGAGGCACCTGGAGTACTTCGTCGCCGTCGCCGAGGAGCAGCACTTCACCCGGGCGGCGGAGCGGATGCGGGTGGCCCAGTCCGGGCTCTCCGCGTCGATCCGCTCGCTGGAGCGGGAGCTTGGCGCGCCGCTGTTCGTCCGGTCGACGCGGCGGGTCGAGCTGACCGAGGCGGGCCGGGCGCTGCTGGCCGAGGCGCGGCGCACGCTCGCCAGTGCCGACGCGGCCCGCCAGGCGGTCGCCGCGGTCAAGGGGCTGCTGCGGGGCACGCTCGCGGTCGGCGCCGAGCAGTGCCTGGGCGTCGTCGACGTGGCGCGGCTGCTGGCCGACTTCCGCGACCGGCACCCCAACGTCGAGATCATGCTGCGCCAGGGCGCCTCCGCCGACCTCTGCGCCGAGCTGCGGTCCGGCCGCCTCGACATGGCTTTCGTCGCCACCGACGCCAAGCCGCCCGAGCAGCTCGACCTGATCCCGCTCGCGGCAGAGCCGATGATGGTGGTCTGCCACCCGGCGCACCGCTTCGCCGACAGCGCGGCGGTCGACTGGGATGAGCTGGAGAAAGAGATCTTCGTCGACTTCCATCGCGGCTTCGGCGCCCGCGAGCTGACCGAGGAGGAGTGCGCCGACCGGCGGCTGTCCCGGCGCGTGGCGGTGGAGGTCAACGACGTGCACAGCCTGCTCGACTTCGTCGGCGCCGGGCTGGGCGTGGCGGTCGTGCCCCGCCCGATCGCCCGCAAGCGCCCCACGCAGGTGCGCGCGGTGCCGCTGACCGGCGCCTCGGCGTACACGTGGCGGGTCTCGGTGGCACTGCCCGGCGGCCGCCCGGCCAGCCCGCCCGCGTCGGCGCTGTTGCGCCAAGCACAGCTCACCGGGTGACCAGCGGGCTACAAGGTAAGCTGTACGCCGTGCTGACCATCGACCGGGCGATCGTCGACGCGATCTTCGCCCACGCCCGCCGGGATCACCCGGATGAGGCGTGCGGCGTCGTCGCCGGCCCGGTGGGCAGCGACAAGCCGGTCCGGCACATCCCGATGCAAAACGCGGCGCGCTCGATGACGTTCTACGAGTTCGACTCGATGGAGTATCTGCGGGTGTGGCGGGAGATGGACGACCGTGACGAGGAGGCGGTGGTGATCTACCACTCGCACACCGCCACGGAGGCCTACCCGTCCCGCAGCGACGCCTCCATCGCAGGCTGGCCCGAGGCGCACTACCTGCTGGTCTCCACGCGCGATCCGGCCGTCGAAGAGATCCGGTCGTTCCGCATCGTGGACGGCGCCGTAACCGAGGAGCCGGTCCGGATCGTTGATGCGACCGTGGATCCGCACGCCGTCCAGACCTACATGTTCGGGCAGAGCCCGGCGACGGTCGACTACGAGTGTTCCGGCCGCTGAGCACTCGCGCCGTTAAAGCCGTTGTCGATCTTTCTCCGAGGAGTTTCTGTCATGGCCATCGAGGTTCGCATCCCCACCATCCTGCGCAATTACACCGGCGGCGCGAAGGTCGTCGAGGGCAGTGGAGACACGCTCAGCGATCTCCTGTCCGACCTTGACGCGCGCCACTCCGGCCTGCGTGGCCGGCTCGTCACCGAAGAGGGCAGCCTGCACAGGTTCGTCAATGTGTACGTCAACGACGAGGACGTCCGTTTCCTCGGCGCGCTCGACACCAAGCTCTCCGACGGCGACACCGTGACGATCCTGCCGGCCGTGGCCGGCGGCGCGTTCGGGTTCGCGGCCGCCGCCGCGATCCTCGGCAACCGCCTCTAGGCGGCGCGCCATGGCGCGATACGACAGCCTGCTCGACGCTTGCGGGGGCACGCCGCTGGTCGGCCTGCCCCGGCTGTCGCCGGTGGTGCCCGAAGGGGCGCCACCGGTGCGCCTCTGGGCCAAGCTCGAAGATCGCAACCCGACCGGCTCGGTCAAGGACCGGGCGGCGCTCTTCATGGTGCGCGCCGCCGAAGAGTCCGGCCGCCTCCGGCCGGGCGACACGATCCTTGAGCCGACCAGCGGCAACACCGGCATCTCGCTGGCCATGGTGGCCAAGTTGCGCGGCTACCGGCTGGTCTGCGTGATGCCGGAAAACGTCTCCACCGAGCGGGTCCAGCTGCTCCGCATGTACGGCGCCGAGATCATCTTCTCGCCCGCGGCGGGCGGTTCCAACCAGGCGGTGGCGACGGCCAAGCAGATCTCCGCCGAGCACCCCGACTGGGTGATGCTCTTCCAGTACGGCAACGAGGCCAACGCCCGCGCCCACTACGAGACCACCGGCCCGGAGCTGCTGCGTGACCTGCCGTCCGTCACCCACTTCGTCGCCGGGCTGGGCACCACCGGCACGCTGATGGGCACCGGTCGATACCTGCGGGAGAAGGTCGAAGGCATCGAGATCGTGGCCGCCGAGCCGCGATACGGCGAGCTCGTCTACGGGCTGCGCAACATCGACGAAGGGTACGTACCGGAGCTTTACGACGCCACGGTGCTGACCCGCCGCTTCTCGGTCGGCACCCGTGACGCCGTGCTGCGCACCCGCCAGCTCGTCGAGGTGGAGGGCCTGTTCGTCGGCTTCTCGACCGGCGCGGTGCTGCACGCCGCGCTGGCCGTGGCACACGAGGCGGTCAAGGCCGGTCGCCGGGCCGACGTGGCGTTCGTCGTCGCCGACGCGGGGTGGAAGTACCTGTCCACCGGTGCGTACGGCGGCACCCTCGCCGACGCCGAGGAAGCCCTCGAAGGCCAGCTCTGGGCCTAGGCCGGGGCTTCCCGGCCGCATGACTGGAACACCAGTGCTGTTATCCGGCTGCTTTTACAGCACTGGTGTTCCAGTCGTGGAAGGCGGTCGGGCGGCGGCGTGGGTTCGTGGGTCCGTCCACAGTGCCGCCGCGCCGCGGGCTTGCACCGCAAGGTCGGCAATGGAGACCGGGCGAATCCTGGGGCACCACGCGGGGCTAGACCGCGCGTACCGTAAGCACGATCGAGGCGATCAACGGGATCGTGGCGAGGGCCAGCATCACCCACGGGAGGCGGCGGCGCTGGATGGACATAAACGCGCCCACCGTCAGCCCGATGCCGATCAGGCCCACGGCGATAAACGACGGTTCGTACCAGGTCGCTGGATTGCCCCGCCACAGCAGCAGCACCGCCCGGGTCGCCACAAGCAGGCCCACCAGGCCCAAGCCGGTCGCCCAGGCGCACATGCCGACGAGCTTGGTGGTCGGCGGCGCGGGGTCGTTGGAGCCGGGCAGGCGGAAGACGCGGGCCACGCCGGACGGCGCCGAGCTGGGCTCCGGCTGGGCTTCGCGCTGGATGCGCAGGCCGAGGCCCTCGACAAAGGAACGTTCGGAACTCGACTCGTCAGCCTGGGTCGACACGTGGTTTACCGTCCTGTCGCGGGTGTGGGGCGGGGCTCACCCTGTGCAACGGACCCGTCTCACTCCGCGTAACGGTGATGGTGGAGAGCCACAGGAAACCCACGATTCTCACGGGCGATGTCACCTTGGCGACATGTTGTATCAGTTCTTTCTGTCGCGCCCTGGTCACGGCGTAGGCTGCGCACCGTGACAGACTCGACGGTAAGGATCTTCGGGCCAACCGCCGAGGGCCTTTCCATAGCCGAGCGTGAAACCGGAGCCGCGGGATGCGACTGACGGTGCTGGGCTGCGCCGGCAGTTTTCCGGGCCCCGAGTCCGCCTGTTCGGCGTACCTCGTCGAAGAGGACGACTTCCGGCTGCTGATCGACTTCGGTTCGGGCTCGCTCACCGCGCTCCAGCGGTACGCCGGACTGCACGCCGTCGACGCGATCCTGCTCACCCACCTGCACTGCGACCACATGCTCGACGCCTGCACGTACGTGGTGGTCCGCCGCTACGACCCGTCCGGCCCGCTGCCGCCCATCCCCGTGTACGCGCCGGCCGGCGCACCGGACCGGATCGCGGCCGCGTACAGCCAGGACGAAGGGCCGGTCGACGACGTGTACACGTTCTACGGCCTCCAGCCCGGCACGTTTCCGATCGGGCCGTTCACGGTCACCGTCGACCGGGTCAACCACCCCGTCGAGACGTACGGCGTGCGCCTCGAGTCGAAGGGGCGGGTGCTCACGTACTCGTCCGACACGGCACCCTGCGAGGCCCTCCTGCGGCTCGCGCTCGGCGCCGACCTGTTCCTGTGCGAAGCGAGCTATCTCGATGGCATGGACAACCCGCCAGACCTGCACCTGACCGGGCGCGAGGCCGCCGAGGTGGCCACCAAGGCCGGCGTTGGCCAGCTATTACTGACGCATCTCGTTTCCGCGTGGGGCAGCGAGGCGGACACGCTCGACGCCGCCTCGGCGGCGTTCACCGGGCCACTGGAGATCGTCAGGCCTGGATCTCGATACGAGATCTGAAGTTTGCACCACTGTTCGCCGATGCGTCAGGTGGGTGTAGCCTCCCGCACCGGCGCAAACCCCACGGTGAGCGCATGCGTATCGCGATCATCGCGGAGTCGTTCCCCCCGGACGTCAACGGCGTCGCGCACTCCGTCGTCCGCATCGCTGAGCACTTGGTCAGGCGCGGCCACGCACCCCTGGTCATCGCTCCGGCCCCGTCATCGTCGACTCGGGGCCTGACTGGCGCGCACCCGTTTCCGGTGGTCCGCGTGCCGAGCATGCCACTGCCGCGCTATCGCAGCCTGCGGCTCGGCCTGCCCGGACCGAAGCTCACCGACGCGCTCGTCGCCCACGCCCCCGACATGGTCCACCTCGCCTGCCCGTTCCTGCTCGGCGCGCGCGGTGTCGCGCTCGCGCAGCAGCGGCGGATGCCCTGCCTCGCCGTGTACCAGACCGACGTGGCCGCCTACGCGCGCACCTACGTCGGGTGGGGCGAGCAGGCCGTATGGAAGTGGATGCGCACGATCCACAACGGCGCCGACCGTACGCTCGCACCCTCCACCCGCTCCGCCGCCGACCTCGTCGCGCACGGCATCCAGCGGGTGTGGCTGTGGCAGCGGGGCGTCGACGTCGTGCGGTTCGACCCGGCCAAGCGCCACGAGCTGGTTCGCAAGGCACTGGCGCCGAACGGCGAGGTTCTCGTCGGGTACGTCGGCCGGCTCGCCCCGGAAAAGCGGGTCGACCTGCTCGCCCGCACCTCCGAGCTGCCCGGCGTACGGGTGGTGATCGTCGGCGACGGGCCGGCCCGGCGCGACCTGGAGAAGGCGCTGCCGAAGGCGGTCTTCCTCGGCACCCGGCACGGCGCGCAGCTGGCCCGGCTCTTCGCGAGCTTCGACGTCTTCGCGCACACGGGGCCGCACGAGACATTCGGCCAGACGATCCAGGAGGCGCTCGCCAGCGGGCTGCCGGTGGTCGCCCCGTCCGCCGGCGGGCCGCTCGACCTGGTGACGCCCGGGGTCAACGGCACGCTGGTGCCACCCGAGGACGGCGAGGCGCTCGCGGACGCGGTCGCCGAGCTGGTGACCGACGGTGAGCTGCGCCGCCAGTACGGCATCAACGCCCGCGCGGGCGTCGAGGGCCGCACCTGGAGCGCGGTCGGGGACGAGCTGATCGCTCACTACGAGTCGATCCTGGCCAGCCCCGGCGTCACCCGCCACGTCCGAGTCGCAGCATGAGGATCGTCAGGCTGGCGAACTTCGTCATGCCCCGGTCCGGCGGCCTCCGCACCGCCCTTCGCTGCCTGGGCGAGGGCTACCTCGCGGCGGGCCACGAGCCGGTGATGATCGTGCCCGGCCCGGAGATGTCCGACGAGATGACGCCGCACGGCCGCGTGATCACGCTGCCCGGGCCGGAGGTGCCCGGCAGTGGCGGCTACCGCCTGCTGATCACCGGCCGGCGGCGGCTGACCAAGCTGCTCGACCGGCTGGAGCCGGACCACATCGAGGTGTCGGACCGTTCGACGCTGCGGTGGACCGGGCGGTGGGCCCGCGACCGTGGCGTGCCGTCGATGATGGTGTCGCACGAGAGCCTCGCCGGCCTGCTCACCGTGTGGGGCGTTCCGGAGTCGATCCGGGTGGGCTTCGCCGACCTGGCCAACAAGCGCACCGCGCGGGCGTACGACCGGATCGTCTGCACCACCGCGTGGGCGGCCGCGGAGTTTCGCCGGCTGGGTGTGGAAAACCTGGTCGAGGTGCCGCTCGGCGTCGACCTGGAGACGTTTCACCCGAGCCGGCGCGACCACGACGTGCGTGCCCGGTACGCGGCCGACGACGAGGTGCTGCTCGTGCATTGCAGCCGCCTCTCCGGCGAGAAGCACCCGGAGATCGCCGTCGACACGGTGGCCGCGCTGCGCGCCGCGGGCGTACCGGCGGTGCTCGTCGTGGTGGGTGACGGGCCGCGGCGCGAGGCGCTCGAGCAGCGGGCCGCCGGGCTGCCGGTGCGCTTCCTCGGCTTCGTGGCCGACCGCAACGACGTGGCCAACCTGCTCGCCTGCGCCGACGTGGTGGTGGCCCCTGGGCCGGTGGAGACGTTCGGCCTGGCCGCGCTCGAGTCGCTGGCGTGCGGCAGCCCGGTCGTCGTGAACGCCGCGAGCGCGCTGCCCGAGGTCGTCGGCCCGGCGGGCGTCGCCGCCGCCGGCACCGGCGCCGACTTCGCGGAGGCGGTGCTCCGGCTGCTCGACCGCCCGGAGAACCAGCGGCGGGCGGCGGCGCGGGCGCGGGCCGAGCAGTTCTCCTGGCCCGCCGCGGTGGAGGGCTTCCTGCGGGCACATGGCGCGCCGGTTTCCACGGGGAGTTCCGTGTGTTGACCTTCGTCGCCCTCGGCGACTCCACGACGGCGGGCTTCGGCGACCCGATGCCCGACGGCAGCTGGCGCGGCTGGGCCGCCCTGCTCGCGGACGGGCTGGCGCCACCCGGGCAGGTCGCGTTTCACAACCTGGCCGTGAGTGGCGCCCTCTCCGCCGACGTCGCGCGCGACCAGCTGCCGGTCGCGCTGGACCACAAGCCGGACGTCGCGGCCGTGCTGGTGGGCGTCAACGACACGCTGCGGCGCGGCTTCGACGTATCCGCGATCGGGAACACGATGGACCACACGATCGGGTCGCTGCACCGGTCCGGCGCGCTCGTGCTGAGCGCCTGCTTTCCCGACCCGGGCCGGCTCTTCGGGCTGCCGGCGCCACTGGCCCGCCCGATCTCCCGCCGGATCGCCGCGGTCAACGCGGTCACCCACGCCGTCGCGGCCCGCGTGCCCGGCGTGCACCTGGACCTCAACCTGCTGCCCGAGGCGTACGAGCCTCGCATGTGGAGCGTCGACCGCCTGCACCCCGGCGAGCGCGGCCACCGGCTGCTGGCCGGCTCGTTCTACGACCTGCTCGTCGCCCGGGGCGGCCCGGTACACCGCCGCCCCGACCCCGAGCCCGGCAACCCGCCGCCGAGCCGGGGCGCCCGCGTGTGGTGGATGGCGACACAGGGCAGTGCCTGGCTCTACCGCCGCTCGCGCGACCTCGTCCCGTCACTGGCCCGCATGGCGATCGCCGAGTGGTGGTACGACCTGCGCGGCCTCGCCCACGACCTGGACGAGACGGTCCAGAAGGAAACCAGCCGAGCGCTCGACATGTTCGTCGACACCCCACCAGGCCTGACCACCATCCAGAAACCAATTCCAAATAGACAGTGAGCTACCGCGATGTCCGTCGTGGTACCGACCGCTGCTCCCGCGGCCTCACCCGTCCGCTGTTGGTCATGCGGTGGGTCTTGCCTCGCGGAGGTGGCAAGCGGAGGCCGGGGATTTCGGCGAGCGCCAGCTCGCCGCCGGCCTGCGCGGTCTCCGGCGGGAGCGGCGGTCCGCCGCTGACGCGGCCCGGGAAATCCGCCTGACGAAACGTCGCTCTGACCGCGGCATGGGGTGGAGGAGGAGTGGTCGTCTTCGGGACATAGGGTGTGGCCATGGGACGACCGGACGGGCGCGCGCCCGACGAACTGCGGCCGGTGACGCTGACCCGCCAGTGGAGCATCCATCCCGAGGGATCGGTGCTCGTGGAGTTCGGCGCGACGCGGGTGCTCTGCACGGCGAGTGTGACCGAGGGTGTGCCGCGCTGGCGCAAGGGCTCGGGCCTCGGCTGGGTCACGTCGGAGTATTCGATGCTGCCGCGCGCCACCACCACCCGCTCCGACCGGGAGAGCATCAAGGGGCGGGTCGGCGGGCGTACCCATGAGATCTCCCGCCTGATCGGGCGCAGCCTGCGGGCCTGCATCGACCTCAAGGCGCTGGGGGAAAACTCGATCGTGCTCGACTGCGACGTGCTCCAGGCCGACGGCGGCACGCGCACGGCGGCGATCACCGGTGCCTACGTGGCCTTGCACGACGCGGTGAGCTGGATGGCCAAGCGCGGGCTGTTGGCCGGTAAGCCGGCCGACGCGGTGCACCGGTCGGTCGCCGCCGTCAGCGTTGGCGTGTTCGACGGTCAGGCCCGCCTCGACCTGTGCTACGAGGAAGACGTGGCGGCCGAGGTCGACATGAATATCGTGTGCACCGGTGCGGGCGACTTCGTCGAGGTGCAGGGCACCGGCGAGTCCGGGGTGTTCGACCGGGCACAGCTCGACGCGCTGCTCGACCTGGGTGTGGCCGGCTGCCGCCAGCTCGCGGCGATCCAGCAGGCGGCGCTCTGATGACCAAGCTGCTGCTCGCCACGCGCAACGTGAAGAAGCTCCAGGAGCTACAGCGGATCCTCGACAAGGCGCTCGGTCCACACGCGATCGAGCTGGTCGGGCTGGGCGACGTGCCGGAGTACCCGGAGGCGCCCGAGACCGGCCTCACCTTCGGCGAAAACGCGCTGCTGAAGGCCCGCGAGGGGGTCAAGTACACCGGCCTGCCCACGGTAGCGGACGACTCCGGGCTCGCGGTCGACGCGCTTTCCGGCATGCCCGGGGTGTTCAGCGCGCGGTGGTCCGGCCGGCACGGCGACGACAAGGCCAACCTCGACCTCGTGCTCGCCCAGATCGGCGATGTGCCGGACGAGCACCGCGGTGCGGCGTTCGTGTGCGCGGCGGCGCTGGTGCTGCCCGGTGGCAAGGAGCACCTTGTCGAGGGCCGGCAGGCGGGCCGCCTGATCCGCACCCCGCGGGGCGACGGCGGTTTCGGCTACGACCCGATCTTCCTGGGTGACGGGCAGGACCGGACGAACGCGGAGCTCAGCGCCGAGGAGAAGGATCTGATCAGCCACCGCGGTAAGGCATTTCGGGCACTGGCGAAGGTCGTCGCGAAGACTCTCGCCGAGGCGCCTCGATAGCCACCGTGGGGAGCGCCGCGGGGCGCTTGTGGCGGCGGAAGGTCCACCACCGGTAGAGCACGTAGTTGAACACAAGGTTGGTGCCGCCGGCGATCACGCGGGCGACGATGAGCGGCACGCCGATGGCCTGTAGCGCGAGCACGGCGGTGAGGGTCAGCACGTAGTCGCCGAGGACCTGCGGCAGAAAGCGGGCCAGCTGCGGCCCGACCGCACGCCTGTGCGCGTGGAAGGCGAAGTGCCGGTTGAGCGCGAAGTTGAGCGCGTACGTGGCCCAGAAGGCGAGCGTGACCGACACCACATTGGGCAGTGGCGTGAACCGGTGCAGGAGCGCGAGCAGCGTCAGGTCGAAGGCGAAGCCGATAGCCGCGAGTAGCAGGAACCGCGGCAACGAGTGACGCGCGATGGCGGTGACGCGTCCGCGCCAGCGAGGACCCACGGACGGCAACCCTAGCTCAAGCCAGGGGGCCGATCGCTTCCTCGACCGTGCGGAGCATCGCCCGGCCGCGTACCGTCGCGCGGGCCCGCTCGAGCACCGGGGCGAGGAACATGTCCGGTCCCGGGTCGCCGGCGAACTCGCGTACCGTCGCGATCGCGATCTCACCGGCCGGCGACGGGCGGAGCGGCTGGCGCAGCTGGAGGCCGCGTACCGCGGAGAGCAGCTCCACCGCCAGCAGGCTGGTCAGGTTGTCGAGCACCCGGCGCAGCTTGACCGTGGCCGCCCAGCCCATCGAGACGTGGTCCTCCTGCATGCCGGACGTCGGCAGCGAGTCGACCGAGGCGGGCGAGGCGAGCCGGCGGTTTTCCGCGACGATGCCGGCGGCCGTGTACTGGGCGATCATCAGGCCGGAGTTGACGCCCGGGTCCGGCGAGAGGAACGCGGGCAGGTCGCGCGAGCGGCACACGTCGAGCAGCCGGTCGACCCGCCGCTCCGAGATAGCGCCCACCTCGGCCGCGGCGATGGCCATGAAGTCGGCCGCGAACCCGAGCGGCGCGCCGTGGAAGTTTCCGGTCGACTCGACCCGGCCGTCCGGGAGTACCACCGGGTTGTCGACCACGCTGGCCAGCTCGCGCCCGGCCACCTGCGCCGCGAACGCGAGGGTGTCGCGGGCCGCGCCGGCCACCTGGGGAGCGCACCGCATCGAGTACGCGTCCTGCACCGCGTGCACCATGTCGTTGCGATGCGAGTCCATGATCCCCGAGGCCTGGAGCAGGCGGTGGATGTTGGCCGCGGA
Organism: Phytohabitans sp. LJ34; assembly: GCF_052068095.1. Classification (NCBI taxonomy): domain Bacteria; kingdom Bacillati; phylum Actinomycetota; class Actinomycetes; order Micromonosporales; family Micromonosporaceae; genus Phytohabitans; species Phytohabitans sp. LJ34. Next base: position 154,752 of record NZ_JBQHDG010000020.1, read on the forward strand.
GACCGCCTGGCCGGGGTGCGGGCGGATCGCGTGCAGCTCAGGCTGAAACGGACGGTCGGTGCCGAGCATGGCCTCGATCGCGAGCGCGGCCGTCACGTCGGCCATCGTGAAGAGGTGCCCGGCGTCGTCGATCGCCAGCAGCAGCATGCCGAGCATGCCGTCGGAGCCGTTGACGAGGGCCAGCCCCTCCTTCGCGGCGAGCGTGATCGGCCGCAGCCCGGCCCGGTGCAGCGCCTCGCCGCCGTCCACCCGGGCACCCGACTTGTCCAGCACCCACCCTTCGCCCAGCAGCACCAGCGCGCAGTGGGCGAGCGGGGCCAGGTCGCCGGAGGCGCCGAGCGAGCCGTGCTCCGGCACCCAGGGTGTGACGTCGTGGTTGAGCAGGTCGACGAGTGCCTGCGCGATCAGCGGGCGCACGCCGGAGCGGCCCAGCGCGAGTGAACGCACGCGCAGCAGCATCATCGCCCGCACCACCTCGCGGGGCATCGGGTCGCCGACGCCGGCCGCGTGCGAGCGGATCAGCGCGTGCTGGAGCTCGGCCCGGCGCTCGGGCGCTACGAACGTGTTGGCGAGCGCGCCGAACCCGGTCGAGACGCCGTAGACCGGGCGCCCCTCGCGCTCGATGCCGTCGACGATGGCGCGGCTACGCTCCATCGCGTCGACTGTGGACAGTGCGAGGCGCACCGGCGCCTGCGCGCGGGCGACCGCGGCGACGTCGGCGGCGGTGACGCCGGTGGGCTGGACGGTGACGGTCATCGCGAGAGCACTCCATTGTGCACGGTGTGGCGGACGAGAGGCACGCCCGGCCGGTAGGCCAGGTGCAGGTGGGACGGCGCGTCGAGGACGACGAGGTCGGCCCGGGCGCCGGGTCGCAGGACACCGATGTCCGTGCGGCGCAACGCCCGCGCGCCACCCGCGGTGGCGGCCCAGACCGCCTCCGCCGGGGTCATGCCCATCTCGCGAACGGCCAGCGCGATGCAGAAGGGCATGGAGGTGGTGTACGAGGAGCCTGGGTTGCAGTCGGTGGCGAGCGCTACCGTCGCCCGCGCGTCGAGGAGGCGCCGCGCGTCCGGGTAGGCCGAGCGGGTGGAGAACTCGGCGCCCGGCAGCAGCGTCGCCACCGTCGAGGAGCCGGCGAGAGCGTCCACATCGGACTTCTCCAGGTGGGTGCAGTGGTCGGCGCTGGCCGCGCCGAGCTCCACCGCCAGCCGTACGCCGGGGCCGGGGCCGAGCTGGTTGGCGTGCACCCGTACCCCCAGGCCGGCGGCCTGCCCGACGGTCAGGATCGCCCGGGAGTGGTCGGCGTCGAAGGCGCCCCGCTCGCAGAAGACGTCGATCCACCGGGCGTGTGGCGCGGCCGCGCGGAGCATCGGCCCGCACACGAGACCGACGTAGTCGTCCGGCCGGTCGGTGTACTCGGCCGGCACCACGTGCGCGCCGAGAAACGTCGTCTCCTCCGTGAACTCGCGGGCGATCCGCAGCGAGCGGACCTCGTCGGCGACGCTCAGCCCATACCCACTCTTGATCTCGATCGTGGTGGTGCCCTGCCGCAGCGCCTCGCGGCGCAGGCGGTCGACGGTTTCGCGGAGGTCGTCGTCGCTGGCCGCGCGGGTGGCGGCGACTGTGGTGCGGATGCCGCCGCCGGTGTACGCCTCGCCGGCCATGCGGGCGGCGAACTCGGGCGCCCGGTCGCCGGCGAAGACGAGGTGGGCGTGGCTGTCGACGAAGCCCGGCAGCACCGCCGCGCCCTCGGCGTCGAGTCGGCGGTCGGCCGGCTGGGCGTACGCCGCGCGGCCGAGCCAGGCGATCGTGCCCTCCTCGACCAGCACCGCGGCGCGCTGGATGATGCCGAGCGGCCCACGCCCGAGCGCCGGGTCGTTGGTGACCAGCTCGCCGATGTTGTCGATGAGGAGATTGCTCATGTGATGGCGTCCTTGAGAGCGCGTGGCACGTCCAGGTGTGCGTGCTGTCCATCCTGGACGACCGTGCGACCGTCCACGATGACGTGTGCCACGTCGGCGGCGGTGGCGGCGAAGATGGCGCCGTGCGGGCCGGTGCCGGCGGTGCGCGCGGTGTCCAGCCGCACCGTGACGAGGTCGGCCCGCCGGCCCACCGCGATCGTGCCGGCGTCGCCCCAGCCGAGCGCGGCGTGACCGGCGGCGGTGGCGGCGTGCACGAGCTCGGTGGCGGAGAAGTGGCCGCGCCGCTCGGTGCGCAGCCGCTCGTCCATCTCCACGGCGCGGGCCTCCTCGAAGATGTCGATGACCGCGTGGCTGTCGCTGCCGAGGCAGAGCGGGCTGCCCGCGTCGGCGAGCGCGCGGGCCGGGCCGATGCCGTCGGCGAGGTCGCGTTCGGTGGTGGGGCAGAGGCACACGGCGGTGTCGGTGTCGCCGAGCTCGGTGCGGTCGGAGTCGCTGAGGTGGGTGGCGTGTACGGCCGCCGTGCGCGGGCCGAGCGCGCCCGCGTCGGCCAGCAGCTCGGTGGGCGTGCGGCGGTGGTGGGCGAGGCAGGCCGCGTTTTCCGCGCGTTGCTCGGAGAGGTGGACGTGCAGTGGCGCGCCGCGGTTGTCCGCCCACTCGACCACCACGGGGATCTGCTCGGCCGGCACCGCGCGTACGGAGTGGACGGCGGCGCCGACCCGGGCGTGGCCGGGTGGCGTGAACGCGGACACCCGCTCCGCCCACCGCACCGCGTCACCGTCTCCGAAGCGTCTCTGCACACCGGCCAGCGGCTTGCCATCCACAGTGGACGTGAGGTAGCAGGCGTCGAGCAGCGTGATCCGGATGCCCGCCTCGGCGGCCGCCTCGACCAGCGCGGCCGACATCTCGTTGGGGTCGGCGTACCGGGTGCCGTCGCTGTCGTGGTGCAGGTAGTGGAACTCACCGACGCAGGTGACGCCGGCGAGCGCCATCTCGGCGAATACGGCGCGGGCGAGCGCGCGGTAGCTGTCCGGGGTGAGGAGGGCGGCGATCGCGTACATCGTGTCGCGCCAGCTCCAGAACGTGCCACGGGCCTGCGTACGCCCGCGCAACGCGCGGTGGAAGGCGTGCGAGTGCGCGTTGGCGAGGCCGGGCAGGGTGAGCCCGGCCAGCCGGGTGGCGCCCGCTGGTGGGGAGACGCCCGGGGTGACGGCGGTGAAACGGCCGCCGTCCACCTCGACGAGGACGTTGGCGGCGGGCCCGTCGGCCAGCCACGCGCACTCGGCGTGATAGACGGTCATACCAGCTCGTCCAGGACCCTGGCGAGCGCGTCGACCCCGGCCTCGCAGTCGGCGTCGGTGGCGTGCTCGGCGGGGGAGTGCGAGACACCGGTGGGGTTGCGGACGAAGAGCATGGCGGTCGGCACGTACGCGGAGAGCACACCGGCGTCGTGGCCCGCACCGGTGGGGAGCACCGGCGCGTCGAGCACCTGCGCGAGGCGCGTCACCAGCCCGCCGTCGAATGCCACCTCGGGACTGACCGACTCTTCGGTCAGCGTCACCGCCGTGCCGTCGCGGGTGGCCCGCTCGACGGCCCGCTTGTGGATTGCCTCGACCATCTTCTCCAACGCCGGCGCCTCCGCGGCCCGCACGTCGAGCCAGCCACGGACCAGGGAGGGCACGGCGTTGGTGGCGTTGGGCTCGACGGACACCCGACCCATCGTCGCGTGGGCGCCGCGCAGCCGGGCCTCCTTGTTGGCGGCCAGCACCGTGTACGCGTAGGTGAGCATGGGGTCGTGCCGGTCGGCCATGCGGGTGGTGCCGGCGTGGTTGCCCTCGCCGGCGAAGTCGAGCCGCCACCGGCCGTGCGGCCAGATCGCGCTGCCGACACCGACGGGGTGGTCGAGGGCACGCCCTTGCTCGATGTGCAGCTCGACGAAGCAGCCGACCCGGCTTGGCAGATCGGTGCGGCCGGCGGGCTTTCCCCCCAGCGCCTCGGCGAGCGTCACGCCTGAGCGATCGGTCAGCGCGGCGGCCCGGTCGGGGTCGAACAACCCGGCCAGCAGCCGCGAACCGAGGCATGGCACGCCGAAGCGGGCGCCCTCCTCCTCGGCGAAGGCGGCGACGCCGATCCTCCTCCCGGGCCTCAGCCGGTCGAGGGCCAGAAACGCGCTCACTATCCCCAGTGGACCGTCGTACGCTCCGCCGTGCGGGACCGAGTCGAAGTGGCTGCCGGTCAGGATCGCCGGGCCCGCGCCGTCGCGCCAGGCCACGAGGTTGCCGTTGCCGTCCTCCTCCACCGGCATGTCGCGCGCGTCGGCCTGGGCCCGAAACCAGTCGCGGCAGGCCAGCTCGGCCGGCTCCCACGCGTAGCGCAGGTAGCCGCCGCTGCCCGGGTCGCGGCCGATGGGTGCGAGCTGGTCCCACAGCTCCCGGAAGCTCGTCACGACTCGCCCATCGGCACGCGGACGCCCTTTTCCGCGGCCACGTCCGCGGCCAGCTCGTAGCCGGCGTCGACGTGGCGGATGACGCCCATGCCGGGGTCGTTGGTGAGCACCCGCTCGATCTTCTGCCCGGCGAGGGCGGTGCCGTCCGCGACGCAGACCTGGCCGGCGTGGATCGACCGCCCGATGCCCACGCCGCCGCCGTGGTGGATGGAAACCCACGAGGCGCCCGAGGCGGTGTTGACGAGCGCGTTGAGCAACGGCCAGTCGGCGATCGCGTCGGAGCCGTCGGCCATGCTCTCGGTCTCCCGGTAGGGCGAGGCGACCGAACCGCAGTCGAGGTGGTCGCGCCCGATCACGATCGGCGCCTTGAGCGTGCCGTCGGCCACCATCTCGTTGAAGCGGACACCGGCGCGATCCCGCTCGCCGTACCCCAGCCAGCAGATCCGGGCCGGCAGCCCCTGGAAGGCCACCCGCTCGCCGGCCAGCCTGATCCACCGCGCCAGCGACTCGTTTTCCGGGAAGAGCTCCAGCACCGCGCGGTCGGTGGCGGCGATGTCGGCCGGGTCGCCGGAAAGGGCCGCCCAGCGGAACGGGCCCTTGCCCTCGCAGAACAGCGGCCGGATGTATGCCGGGACGAACCCGGGGAACGCGAACGCCCGCGGGTAGCCACCCAGCTGGGCCTCGCCGCGGATGGAGTTGCCGTAGTCGAAGACCTCGGCGCCGGCGTCGAGGAAGCCGACCATCGCCTCCACGTGCGTGGCCATCGAGGCGCGGGCGCGGTCGGTGAACTCCTCGGGTTTGCGCGCCGCGTAGTCCGGCGCGTCGCCGAGGTCGACGTCGACCGGCAGGTAGCTGAGCGGGTCGTGCGCGCTGGTCTGGTCGGTGACGATGTCGACCTCGACGCCCCGGCGGAGCAGTTCGGGCAGCACGGTGGCGGCGTTGCCGACCACGCCGACGGAGAGGGCCCGGCGCTCCCGTTTGGCTTGTGTCGCCTGCGCCACCGCCTCGTCCAAAGTGGACGCCACGGTGTCCAGATAGCGGGTCTCCACGCGGCGCGCGAGCCGTGCGGGGTCGACGTCGACGATCAGGCAGGCACCGCCGTTCATCGTCACGGCGAGGGGCTGGGCGCCGCCCATCCCGCCGCAGCCACCGGTCAGCGTGAGCGTGCCGGCCAGTGTGCCACCGAAGCGTTTGGCCGCGACCGCCGCGAAGGTCTCGTACGTGCCCTGGAGGATGCCCTGCGTGCCGATGTAGATCCAGGAGCCGGCGGTCATCTGCCCGTACATGGTGAGGCCGAGCCGCTCCAGCCGCCGAAACTCCGGCCAGGTGGCCCAGTCGCCGACGAGGTTGGAGTTGGCGATCAGCACGCGAGGCGCCCACTCGTGCGTGCGGAAGACGCCCACCGGCCGCCCCGACTGCACGAGCATCGTCTCGTCACCGGCGAGCGTGCCGAGCGTGCGCACCAGCGCGTGGTACGACGGCCAGTCGCGGGCCGCCTTGCCGGTGCCGCCGTAGACGACGAGGTCGTCGGGGCGCTCGGCCACGTCGGGGTCGAGGTTGTTCATCAGCATCCGCATCGCGGCCTCCTGCGGCCAGCCCGGTGCGGTGCGCTCGGTGCCCCGCGGGGCCTTGATGGTCGGCATGATCCCCCTCGGCTCGCGTCAGCTTGTGAAGACCTGGCGGCGGACGACGGACTGCTCGAACTCCTCCAGCCGGCGCTGCGCGTCGTCCGGCGCGGCGTCGCAGATCGCCTGGAGCACCACCATGGAAAGCGCCATCGGCGCGGTGTGCAGGTCGAAGACGAGCTGGGTGCCGACCGCGGCGGTGAGCGTGACGTCGGCGCACTCGGCCGCCGGGCTCATCGGCGAGTCGGTGATGACCACGGTGGACAGCCCGGCGGCGCGCGCGTCGCGCAGCGCGTCGAGCGACTCGCGCGGGTAGCGGGGGAGCACCACCGCCAGCAGCGCCGTGGCACCGGCGGCGCGAGCCTGCTCGAGCCGGTCGGCGAGGAGGCTGCCGCCCGCGTCGAGCACCCGCACGTCGGGCAGGACCTTGGCGGCGAAGTACGCGAAGTAGGCGGCCAGCGGCGCGGCGGCACGGAGGCCGAGCACCGGTAGCGGGCGGCTCGCCGCGAGGAGCGTGCCCGCGGCGGTGAGCGTCGCGCGGTCGGCGAGCTGGTCGGCCAGGCGGTCGAGGTGGCGCACCTCGCCCCGCACGGCCTGCTGCATCTCGTTGGCCGCCGGGTGCGGGCCGGCCACCGGGCCGTTGCCGGTGAGCTCGCGGAGCCGGCGGCGGAGCGCGGGGAAGCCGTCGTAGCCGAGCGCCATCGCGAACCGGGTCACCGACGGCTGGCTCACCCGGGCCAGCTCGGCGACCTCCGCCGCGGAGAGGAACGCGGCCGCGGACGCGTGCTGCACAAGGCTGTGCGCGATGCGCCGCTGCGTCGGAGTGAGGCGGACGCCCTGGAAGAGCCCGACCACCCCGCCGGTTTCATTCACGACCTGACTCTATGCATGAACTCATTCACCCGCAACGGGCTTGGCTTAGGTCTCGCTTAGAGACATTGCCTTGTGGCGGTGCGGTCCGTCAGCATTCGGCGGTGCTCGTTGGTCGCCGCTGGCTGTTCATCGGTGCCGCAGCCCTGCTCGCCGCCGTGATCGGCGCCGTGCTGGCGCTGCGCTCCGGCCCCTCGCCCGCGTGTGCCGCGCCGCCCACCGGCAGCACGGTCCACCGCGGCAAGGCCACCTTCTACGACTCCAAGGGTGAGGGCGGCAACTGCTCGTTCGTGAGTGCCCCGGCCGACCGCCTCTACGTCGCGCTCGGCCCCTCCGAGTACTCCGCGGGCGCCGCCTGCGGCGGTTACCTGGACGTCACCGGTCCCAAGGGCAAGGTGCGCGTGCTGATCATGGACCAGTGCCCCGAGTGTGAGCCCGGCCACATCGACCTGAGCAAGGAGGCGTTCGCGAAGATCGCCAACCCGGTCGACGGCATCGTGTCGATCTCGTACAAGGCCGCCGCCAACCCGACCGTGCCCGGTCCCCTCAGCTTCCGGATCAAGGAGGGCGCGTCCCGGTACTGGTTTGCCGTGCTGGTCGTCAACCACGGCAACCCGCTGCGCTCGGTCGAGGTCAAGTCCGGCTCGACGTTCCGGGCGACCCAGCGCGCCGAGTACAACTACTGGATCTACGAGAGCGGGCTCGGCCCCGGCCCGTACACCATCCGGGTCACCGACGTGTACGGGCAGCGGGCCACCGCCACGGGTATCAGGATGGCGCCTGAGCAGGTGCAGAAGGCCAGCGTCCGGCTGTACGGCGCGGGTGCCGCCCCCAAGTCCACGCCTTCGCCCACGGCCTCGAAGTCGCCCGCCGCGAAGCCGAAGCCGAAGGCGAGCCCGTCGCCGTCGAGCGTCCCGCCGTCACTGGCGCCGGCCGCCGCCATCGACCAGCAGCTCGGGTCGGCGGCCGCGGCTGGCTGCTAGCGCAGCGGGAGCCACATCAGGGTCTCGTCGCGGTCGTCGCCCGGACCGACCCGCAGGGCACCGGGCAGGCGGCCGACCTCCTTGTATCCGAGGCCGGTGTAGAACCGCTCCAGGCCGAGCCCACCGCGCACCGTGACGTGCAGCGCCTCGCGGCCCAGCTGCCGGGCCACCCGCTCGGCCTCCCGCATGAGCGCGACCCCGTATCCCCGCCCCTGGCAGTCGGGGTGGACCATCACCCGCTTGAGCGTGCACCAGTGGTCCTTGAGCGCGAAGCGGTTGTCCACGAAGATCAGCATCGCCACGAGCCGCTCGCCCTCGTAGCCGGCGAGCAGCCGGTCCGGCCCCTCCTCGACGCCCGCGAAGGCGGCACCCGCCATGGCCAGCACCTCGTCGCGGGTGACCGGCTCGACGAACCCGACCGCGCCGCCCGCGTTGGTGACCTCCGTCCACAGCGAGACGATCTCGTCGCGCAGGCCGGGCGTCAGGGCGGGGTCGAGCTCGAACCGGATAGCCATACCCCCATCCTGCCGGGCCACCGAGAGTAGTCGCGGACCCGACAGGGGCAGCGTGTCAACCGGATGGAGGGCTGGTTCGTCGTGCATGTATGTCGAACACCGCCGGGCGCGTGCTCCGCGCCACCACCACCGCGATCGCACTCACCGCCGCCCTGGCGGCCTGCCAGAACACGGCGACGGAGGAACCGTCGGCCGGGGTCCAGACGACGACGACCGAAGAGAGCGCGCCGCCGCCCACCACCGGAGCGCCGCTGGCGCCGAAGACCCAGCGGCCGGCCGATCCACCGAGATCGGCCGGACCGGATCCCTGTGACGGGATACACCGCAGCAGCGGGTACGGGCCGACCCAGATGGGCCCGCACACCACCGACGAGCTGTACCTCGTCCGCGTCGAGCGCCGACCCTGCACCGATCTCGTGGTCTTCCGGGTCAACGGCACGGCCGGCTTCGGTGCCCACGCCGAGTACGTCAAGGCCGCCCGCGAGGCCCGCTCGGGTGACCCGATCGAGGTGCGCGGCGGTGCGTTCGTGGAGATCGTGGTCTTCGCACCGGACTTCGCCCGCGCGGGCAGCGGTCACCAGCCCGGCCGCGCACCGTGGAAGGTGGGGCAGGAGGTCGCCGGCGTGCCGAGCGGCTGGTCAGCGCTGCGCGAGGTGGCCTTCGCGGGCGTCAACGACGGCAGCGAGACGGTCTTCGCGATCGGCGTGCGGGAGCGCCTCCCATTCACGCTGACGTGGCGGGCGGGCGACGGCTACAGCGAGGTGAGCCTGGAGATCGCCCACCGCAAGCCGGACAAGAGGCAAAACTGCGCGTGCGGGAGAGGGGACTCGAACCCCTACGTCCTTTCGGACACCAGGACCTAAACCTGACGCGGCTGCCAATTACGCCACTCCCGCAACCGCAAGGAGTGTACTCAGTCGAGACCCAGATCCTTGCGCAGCTTGGCGACGTGACCGGTGGCCTTGACGTTGTACATCGCTCGCTGGATCCGGCCCTCCTCGTCGAGCACGAACGTCGAGCGGATCACGCCGGTCACCGTCTTGCCGTAAAGCTGCTTCTCCCCGTACGCGCCGTACGCCGTCAGCACGGATTTGTCCTGGTCGGAGACGAGCGGAAAGGTGAGCGCGTCGCGCTCGCGAAACTGCGCCAGCTTGGCTGGCTTGTCCGGCGAGATGCCCACGACCTCGTAACCCGCGGCCTGGAGCGACGCCAGCGAGTCGCGGAAGTCACAGGCCTGCTTGGTGCAGCCGGGCGTCATCGCCGCCGGGTACGCGTAGAGCACGACCTTGCGACCGCGCAGCTCTTTGAGGGAGAGCGTCTCGCCGGTGTCGGTGGGAAGCGAGAAGTCCGGCGCCGTGTCGCCGGGCGTAAGGCGAGGTGTCTCGGTCATGACCCGAACCCTACCGGAACATGGCTTATTGCCAGCTCTTGGCAAGAAAGCATGAGCAGAAATAAGCTCCCTGGTTATGGATGCTTTAGCGCTCCACATCTCGAACGGGGTGCTCAACGGCCCCGTATCGGCCATATACGGAGTGATCGCCCTTGTGGCGCTCGCATACTGCATCTCGCGCAGCCGGGGTGACCTCGACGACCGGCTCGCGCCGATGGCCGGGCTCGTCGCGGCGTTCATCTTCGCCGTGCAGATGCTCAACTTCCCGGTGCTGCCGGGCGTCAGCGGGCATCTCCTCGGCGGCGCGATGGCCGCGCTGCTGGTCGGGCCGTGGGTGGGCGCGCTGTGCGTGTCGGTCGTGCTGATCGTGCAGGCACTTGTCTTCGCCGACGGCGGCGTCACCGCCCTCGGCGCCAACGTCACCAACATGGCGCTGGTCGGCACCGCCGTCGCGTACCTGTTGGTCGCCCTGCTGCTGCGCGTCCTGCCGCGCACGCCGACCGGGCTGGGGATCACCGCGTTCGTCGCGTCGGTGGTGGCGGTCGTCGCGGCGTCGCAGAGCTTCGTGCTCCAGTACGCGCTTGGCGGCACCACCGACCTCGAGCACTACAGCCTCGGCGCGATCGCCGCGGTCATGGCCGGCACGCATCTCCTGATCGGCATCGGTGAGGGCCTCATCGCGGCGGTCACCGTCGTGACCGTGGCCAAGACCAGGCCCGATCTCGTGTACGCCCTGCGCGGCCTCAAGCCGGTGCGGCCGGCGACCGCGGAGGGGGTAACGGCGTGAAGAAGACGACCTGGTTCATCCTCGGCGGCCTCCTCGTGGCGCTGCTGCTCGCCGGCGTGGTGAGCAACTTCGCCTCCGGCTCGCCGGACGGGCTCGACTCCGCATCCACCAAGGGCTGCACGCTCAACGAAAACGACGAGATCACCGGCGGCTCCTGCATGGCGCAGAACGCGAAGGACAGCGAGACGTCCGATAGCCCCTTCGCCGACTACGGGATCAAGGGCATCGGAAACTCGGCCCTCTCCACCGGGATCGCCGGTGTCACAGGAGTGCTGCTGACGTTCGCCATCGGGGGTGGGCTCTTCTGGCTGGCGCGGCGCCGGCAGCCAGCCGAGTCGCGCGAATGAAAGGGCTCTACCTCGAGCGGGACACCCCGCTGCACCGGCTCGCACCCGAAGTGAAGATCGCGGCGATGGTGTCCGCGACCGTCATCGTGGTGATCACCCCGCGCGAGGCGCTCTGGGCCTTCGCGGGGTATGCCGCGCTGGTCGCCGTCATCGCCGCGATCGGGCGGGTGCCGGCCGGCTGGCTCGCCAAGCGCTCGCTGGTGGAGCTGCCGTTCGTGCTGCTCGCACTCGCGCTGCCGTTCCTCGCGGCCGGTGAGAAGGTCACGTTTCTCGGGCTCGAGGTGTCCCGCGACGGCCTGTACGGCGGCTTCAACATCCTGGCCAAGGGCACGCTCGGTGTACTCCTGTCGCTGATCCTGGCGGCGACCACGACGACGCGTGACCTGATCGTCGGGCTCGACCGGCTGCGCTGCCCGCAGATCATCACCCAGATCGCCACGTTCATGCTCCGCTACCTCTCGGTGCTCGGCGGTGAGGCCCGGCGGATGCGCGTCGCGCGCATCTCGCGGGGTGACGACCCGCGCTTCCTGTGGCAGCTGCGCGGCTTCGCCTCCGGAGTGGGCGCGCTGTTCCTGCGCGCGTTCGAGCGGGGCGAGCGGGTCTACCTCGCGATGGTGGCCCGCGGGTACGAGGGGCGCATGCCCGCCGCCTGGCTCGCGGCCGGCGCCGCGACGCGCGACCAATGGCTGGCTGCCGCTACGGTGCCAGTGGTGGCGGCGGCGATCGGTGGCACGGCGGTGATTCTCGGATGACTGAACCACTCTCGTTGGACGTGCGTGGAGTGCAGTACACGTACCCCGACGGACACGTGGCCCTGCGCGGGGTCGACCTGTCCGTGCGGCGGGGCGAGCGGGTGGCGCTGCTCGGTCCCAACGGTGCCGGCAAGACCACGCTCGTCCTGCATCTCAACGGCATTCTCACTGGGGGTGGGGGATCGGTCGCGGTCGGCGGCCTGACCGTCGACCGCGACCGCGCCACGCTGGCGGAGATCCGGCGCCGGGTCGGCATCGTCTTCCAGGACCCCGACGACCAGCTCTTCCTGCCGACGGTCGGCGAAGACGTCGCGTTCGGCCCGGCCAACCTCGGGCTGCGCGGCGCCGAGCTCACCGCCCGGGTCGACGAGGCGCTGGCCGCGGTGGGGATGAGCGAGCACCGCGACCGGGCGCCGCACCACCTCTCGTTCGGGCAGCGGCGGCGGGTCGCCGTGGCCACCGTGCTCTCGATGCGGCCGGAGATCCTCGTGCTCGACGAGCCGTCGTCCAACCTGGACCCGGCGGCACGGCGCGAGCTGGCCGAGATCCTGCGGTCGCTGCCGGTGACGCTGCTGATGGTCACCCACGATCTGCCGTACGCGCTGGAGCTCTGCGACCGCTCGGTGATCCTCGACGAGGGCTCCATGGTGGCCGACTCGCCCACCCGCGAGCTGCTGGCCGACACGGATCTGCTGGCGCGACACCGGCTGGAGCTGCCTTACGGCTTCAGCGTGCCGGACGCGGTTGGTGGGCACAAATAGCGCCGGTCAGGCGGTGGCGCGGGCCAGGCTCACCCCGCTGGCGATGATCCCGATATGGCTGAACGCCTGCGGGAAGTTGCCGATGAACGCGCCCGTGGTGGGGTCGATCTGCTCGGACAGCAGACCCACCGGGCTCGTCCTGGCACACAACGACGTGTACAGCTCGTGCGCCTGTTCGAGCTGTCCTTGCTGGACGAGGTTTTCGACCAGCCAGAAGCTGCACAGCACGAAGGCGCCCTCGTCGCCTTCGATCCCGTCGGGCGCGTCCTGGTGCAGGTAGCGGTAGAGCAGCCCGTCTCCGGCGGACAGCCGTCGGGCGACGGCGGCGGTGGTGGCGATCATCCGCGGGTGGGTGGCGGGTATCACCTGCCGCAGCGGGAGGGCCAGCAGGCTGGCGTCGAGCACGCCGCCGCCGTCGAGATGAGCGCTGAGCGTCTGCGCCTGCTCGTCCCAGGAGCGCTCCAGGATGCGTCGGGTCAGCTCGGCGGCCGCCGCGCGCCAGCGGGCCGTCGGTCCGGGCAGGCCGAGCTTTTCGCCGAGCGCCGCCGCCCGGTCCAGCGCCACCTGGCACATCCCGGCCGAGTACGTGAACACGCGGCCGTCGTTTCGTATCTCCCAGAGTCCTTGGTCGGGCTCGCGCCACGCCGTCTCGGCCGCGTCGGCGAGGCCGCGCAGTTGGGCCCACAGCGCCGGTTGAAGCTCTCCGCCGCCGCGTACCCATTGGTCGGCGCAGTCGAGCACTTCTCCGTAGACGTCGTGCTGGCGCTGGTCGGCCGCCCCGTTGCCCCAGTGCACCGGCGCTGACCCGCGGTAGCCCTCCAGCCCGGGATCGGCGACCTCGCCGGGCACCGGGCCGCCGTCGAGTGTGTACATGATTCGTGGTTGCCGGCTCTGCTCGAAGGCGTCGAGCACCCACCCGAGAAACGCGTCCGCTTCGTTCCCGAACCCGATGCGCCGCATGGCGAACACGGTGAACGCGGCGTCGCGGACCCACGCGTAGCGGTAGTCCCAGTTGCGGACGCCGCCTATCGGTGCGGGCAGCGAGGATGTGGGTGCCGCGACCATGGCGCCGTTGTCCCAGTCGTCACAGAGCTTGAGAGTGATCGCCGAGCGGCGGACCAAAGCCTCCTGCGGGCCGCTGTAGGTGAGGTGGGCCATCCAGCGTCGCCACGCGTCCGCCGTAGCCGCCAGCATGTCCGCGGCGTCGAAACGGTGGTGGCGGTGCACTCGGCCCCAGGAGAGGACCAGGTCCACATGTTCGCCTTCGTGCAGCTCGAAGGTGACCGGCAGGCTGGTCAGCGGACGGCTGGCGCGCAGATGCAGTCGCAGGTCAGGTCGGCGGGACGGGCGGATCTCCAGGCCGTCGAGCGCGGCGCGGGTCTGGCCACCGTCGCGGGGCCGCAGGTCGATCTCCATCCGGACGGTGCCGTCGAGGACCCGCGCGGAACGGACCAGCTCCGCGCGGCCGGCCGGTGCGTCGTCGGTGAGGTCGGCGCCGGAGCGCACCACGATCGCATCGGTGATCTGGAGCAGGCCGGTAGCGGTGCGAAGCTCGGTGACCAACACGGCGGTGTCCGGGACGTAGTGCTGGCGCGCCTCGCGCAGGTCCCCGGCGGTGACGGTGAAGTGCCCGCCTCGCCGCTTGTCCAGCAGGCCGCCGAGCACCGGCTCGGCGTCGAAGTGGGGCAGACACAGCCAGGGGATCGAGCCGTCGAGGCCGACGAGCGCCACGGTGGCGCCGTCCCCGATCACACCCAGGTCCTCCAGCCGGAGGTAGCCGTCGGGTCGCTGTACCGGCCGCAGGGGAGGGTTCGGGTCAAGCATTGGACGCTCCTACCGAGCCAGGACCCGGCCACCGAACAGGGCCAGCGTCTCACCGGTGATGTAACTGCTGTCGGCGTTGCTGGCGAAGAAGAGGAACGCGGGAGCGATCTCCTCCGGCTGCGCCGGCCGGCCCAGCGGTACGCCGTCGGTCTGGTCCCCGTAACCGGCCATTTGCTCGGGGGTACGGCTGGAGGCGTTCAGCGGCGTCCACACCGGTCCGGGCGCCACGCAGTTCACCCGGATACCCCGCCCGATCAGCTCCGTCGCCAGGGACTTGGTGAAGGTGTGGATCGCACCGTTGGTTTCCGCGTACCCGATGAGCGAAGGGTTGCCCTCGAACCCGGCGACCGAACCGCAGTTGATGACGCACCCGCCCGCGGGCAGGTGCGGCAGGGCCGCGCGAGCCATGTAGAAGTAGCCCGACACGTTGGTGTGGAACAGCTCGTGAAGGTCCTCGTCGGAGACGTCCGCCAGCGACGAGTACTGGAACAAGATGGCGGCGTTGTTGACCAGGATGTCGAGCCGGCCGAGCTCCGCGATGGTGCGCTCGACCGCCGCGTCACAGAACGACGAGTCCTTCACGTCGCCGGTCAACACCAGGCACCGCTGTCCCTCTTTCTCCACCAGCTCCCGGACGTGGTCCGCGTCCTCCTGCTCGGCGGGCAGGCAGACGATCGCCACGTCCGCGCCCTCCCGCGCGAACAGGACGGCGACGGCGGCGCCGATGCCGCTGTCCCCGCCGGTGATCAGCGCCGTGCAGTCGGTGAGCTTCCCGGACCCGCGCAGCGCGGTCGCCTGGTTACGCGGGCGAGGATCCATCCTCGCGTCCAGCCCCGGTCGCGACTGGGACTGCCCGCGAAACGGCGGCGCGGGCTGCTCGACAACTCTGTTCATGACAAAACGCCCCCCGTCAGTCGTCCCGCGCGGATGCCCGTCGCCGCACCGGCTAAACCTGACCGCCCGTTCGAGGGCGCCGCGCGGCCGGCTGTCACTGTGATGGCCAGCCCCTCGCGATGGCCGGGCCCTCGGCAAGGTCGCGATCCAGGTCGCCCGACAGAAGCAAAGTGCCGTATAGCCCGATGGCTATACGGCCGGCTCTTCCGCGTCGGTGACCCCTCCGGTCAGGAACAGGAAGCACGCGAAGCGGCTTACGAACAGGCGATGCGCGACATGGGGCCGCCGCGGATGTTCCGGATGGGCCCGGACGGCAAGATGCAGGAGGTCAGCTGGGCCGCACTCGAAAAGGATCATCCGCCCGCTGTGCCGTGACTCTTGCGACTTCGCGGTTGGCCACCGTGAGGAAGAAGCGGAGTTCCTCGTCGGCATCGGCATCGGCATCTGGGCGTCGAGAAGTTCGACTTCGAGGTCGGCGAGGCGTTTGTCGAGGAAGCGGTTGTTCGAGCGGGCTGCCTGCGGCTTCTGTTCGAGGACACGGTTGACCTCGGTGAGCCGGCGGAGACGCTGTTTGAGCTCGATAGCGGTGGCCACGAGCTTCTTGGCGTCGGTGTTCTGGTAGAGGAAGGTGCGAGACGCGCCGGCTCGGGGCCGCGACCGCGGGATAGGCGATCGGGGTTCGCTCGCGGCGAATGGTGCGCTGCGTCGTGTCGATGCGACAGCGCGCGCCGTCCACCCTGTTCGCGGCCGGTCCTCGGTCACCTCGTCCGTGCAATAGGCACGTCAGGCCGGGGCGGGCTTCGGACGCGCGCCTGGCCGGCGGTAGCGATCACCGGGTGGTGGGCTGGAAATCTCCGTCGCATCGATGCAGCGGGAGCCTTGCGGCGGCCGCGATGTGCCCGATGGCCCGCTCCATAGGCGATGACTCATCGATGATGTGCTCGCCGTTGACTTCTCGGTGCGCTCGCCACGAGCCCCGCGCTGCTCTCTGCCTATCCAAGGCATCCACTCACAGCAAATCACCAAGCATCCACGACCAGGGCGGGTCCCGAACTCACGCCCGACGAAACCCGCGGGCAGGTACCGGGACCCAAACTCCCGCTCAAACGGGACCGCTACTCGCGCTCAGAACCACGACGCTGTAGGTCCGGTGCCCCGGCCGCCGCTGCTCATGTTCGGCACCCAACCGGCACCAGATAACGAAGAGGGAGCGCCACGCCGCTCCAGAGCTCTTCGCGCCCACCACGCGGCTAGGGAAAGTTCGCGGATTCGTTGGGTCACAGCGGGCCCGCGAGACGCGACGATCAGGCTGCTTCAGCCGACGGCGCTGGACGTCACCAGTTTTCCGAGAGGACGCAATAGATGCGAAGAGTCCTGGCCCTGCTCGCCTCGCTGGCGGTCACCGCGGGCCTGACGGTGGCCGTGGCAGGTCCCGCCCGCGGCGGCACCGAGAACACAGCGGTCCTCGTCCCCGGGGACGTGCCGGTGCGGGCCGCGCCGACGTCGGTGGGCACGTTCCGGGTGACCGGGACGGGCCGGTCCGCACAGGCTCTGGACGAGGCGACGATGCAGGACCTGACCACGTTCGCCAAGCAGAACGGACAGGACCTGTCCGCCGTCGTCGCGGCGCACCAGGGCATCCACGAGTTCAGTGCCTACACCACCAAGCTGGAGGAGACCGCGCCGGACACGTTCGTACGGGCCGGCCTGGGCACCGAGGGCGCCGGCAACTGGGTCCAGTTCACCGCCAAGCCGGGCGCCGACATCGTCGCCGATCTGGCGCGGCTGCCGGTGGACACCGAGGTGCAGTACGGTGCGCCGGCAAGCTCGAAGGAGCTGGCCGACCTGGCCTACACACTCATTACCTCCTTGGCCGCGCGCCCGGACGTCATCCGGTCGGCGGGGACCCGCTACGACCACGAGCGACGCGTGCTGCGTCTGCTGTACGCGCCGGTCGGGGGTGCCCAGCTGAGCAGGCAAGGCTCGGTCGTCCAGGAGGCGCTGACCGCGGGCACCGCCGGGGGACAGCTTCCCCTCGAGGTCGTGCCCGAACTCGACGCCGACCGGACCGCGGTCGCCGAGCGAACCGTCGAAGGCGGCAGGGACCTCAACCTGGGCAACGGCGACGCCCACTGCACCGCCGGTTTCACCGCGATCCGCAACGGCAACCGGGGTGTGCTGACCGCGGCGCACTGCAATAACGCGCTCCGGTATGGCAACGCCTCGGGAGTCATCAGCACCCACCCGGGCCAGAGCTCGAACGACGCGACCGATCTCCAGTTCCACCGGACCCTAACCGAGAACGGCCACTCGACGAACAAGCAGTTCCGGGCGACCGGCCGGCAGGCCAGCGGAGACCGGACGGTGACAGCCGTCGCCAACGCACCGGTGGGCTCGGCCGTGTGCCACTGGGGCCGGAAAACCGGCTACGACTGTAGCTACGTCGAGGACACCGACACCTGCCAGTCGATGCTGGTGAATGGCGTCATCCATCGATACTGCGGTCTGGATGTCACCCGTCAGGACATTTCGGCAGGTGGTGACAGCGGCGGCCCTTGGTACCTCGGGAACACCGCCCGGGGCGTCCACAGCGGAGCCCAGGATTCCGTGGAAAGCTACTTCACCCGGATCGGTCGGGTACGGGTCCAACTCAACGCCACGGTATTGCAGAACTAGCTGAGAACTAGCTGAGTCGTTCGGCACACCGGGTATCACGGATACTCGGTGTGCCGAGCCGCGCCCGGCCGCCACCGACCCGGTCGAGTCCGAAGGCGCGGTTCGCCGGGCCCTGGGCCCGGGGGACGCGCTGTCCCCCGGGGCCTTGCGCCCGAGTCAGGCGGTGCAGGCGAGGCTGCGCGGCGCTGTGGTGTGCTTTTCGGAGGTGTCGAAGATTCCGATTACGTCGGTGTCAGTCACGCTTCGCCACTGGCTGACCAGCACCGTCGTGCAGGTCACCCGCGCTGTGGCGCGCTTGCCGGCCCCGCCCCCCGGTGGGACCGTCACCGAGTCGGCGCTTCCGACGTTCACCCATGAGCCGTTCCGCAAGATCTGCAACTGGGTGGTCACGATAGCGAGTGGGTAGTCACAGTCGATCCAGTACCACCAACCGTGGCCCGACGCCGTCCGGATTCCCGGCGCCGTCGAGATGTGGACGAAGTCGCCATCGGTCCCGAACACGCAGAACGGCCCGGCGGACTGAGCGGACGCCGTCGACACCGTCACGGCATCGCGGGTCTTGGCGGCCGATGCGGGAGTTGCGGCGACGGCCGACAGCGACAGCGCCACAGCGATGCTGAGCACGTACAACGAGGTCTTTCTGAAACGCGACATCGGTGCTCCTTCTTCGTCTTGCGGACAACAGTTTGTGCCAACTTGCCTGTGGCAGATAGCGGATGCCTAATAGCTGCCGTTGAAACTGCCGAGCGTTTTCACTATTGGCAGTCGCGAACGCCGGGTTGACTGGAATTTTTGGCGGCAAAGAGGATCTCAGGAACGAACCGGATGCCACCCAAGGGGTTGCCGCCCATGCCGATCACCTGCTGTCTGCCGGGGCAACTCGCCGTCGCGAGGAATTTGTCGGGCTCGCCCCCGACCGACTGGCATGCGGTCGTGTCAGGTGCAGAGGGCTTGGCCGATTAGCTGCCAGTTCTCCTCGGTGCCGGGCGCGCTCTCGCGGGCAATCATGCCGACTGTGTTCGTCAGCCGGCTGACGCCCACCGAGGTCACGCTGACATTGAAGTCCGCGGTCGTGCCGAACTCCTCTAGGACAGTGAATCCGGCCGTGATGACGGTGCCCGTGGGGCTGAAACACGGCACCGAGACGTTCTTGGCGTTGACGCTGGTCGCGTTGGTGCGGTTGCTGAACTGGCGGACCGAAACCTGAGTCGAGTCCGCGCAGATGCCGATGCCGTTCAGCTCGACCGTTCCGTCGTAGCCGCCGGCGCTGCCGTCGATCCGGTAGGAGGTGGGTACATCGCCGCCATTGTTTGACGCGATGCGGGACAGGCGGGTCCGGGGTAGGTTGGCGCCGAAGTCGAAGCCGGAGCTGATGGAACCACCCATGCCGACGAGGACCTTGTTGTTGGGGCAGACGCGCTCGATGTTGACCCGGACGGTCTCGCCACCATCGAGGACGGTCTGCGTGTCCCCGCCGGTGACCACCGCGTACCCCGGAAGTGACGACTGCGGTGCGCAGACCGCCGTGGCGGAGAACGACCAGGCGGCCGACACGCCCTCGGCCGGCTCGGCCGCGCGGAACCGCACGAACGAGAACTGCGGGTAGATGGCCAGGATGCGCACCTGGTTGTTACCGGTGATCTGCATGTCCCCGCCCAGCGCGGTCGTCCCGTTCGGGCAAGGGACGTCGAGTGTCTTGCTCGAACTGGAATTGCTCGCCGTCTGGCCGGAAGCGGTGGTGAGGCCGACGATGGCAGCCGAGGCGCTGCCAGGGGTGACCACGACCAGCGCTGCGGCTCCGGCGGCCACCAGCGTCGCGGCCAACGCACGGCGGCGAAGGCGCACGGACGGCGAGCCTACCTGGGATCGGTAGGGGATGACGCGTGGAAAGCGCATTTTCGTTGTTCCTTTCTATTCACGGACGACTATCACGGGCCGGTTGTTCACAGCCGGCTGTCTTCGCGGTAGTAGGCGGCGTAAATCGGCGACCCGGGATACATCAGCGTGTTGCCGTCAGGACGCAGCTCAGGGTCCCGGGGTACGTCGCCTGCACGCACCGTACGCAACGGCGTTCACAGAACCTGCATCGCTCCTGCATCCTCGAGCACTCACGATCACACGTTCTGAATAGCGCTCTCGGCGCATGTGGCGCCGATGTCCGATCCGCCGGTCTCGATCTTCACTCGTTCGGATAGCGCAGGAGACAAACCTCAGTGGCACACGGACACGCTTAAGTGGCAATGGACACCTCGCTGGGTGGTTGCGACGAGCGCGGCGAAGCGGATCGGTGGTGCACCGCACGAGGACCTGGCACGGCTGAGGGTGAGTCAGGATCGGTGTACGGGGACCGATGTCTGTCGCTCGGCCGCGCAGATCTGGCGGGACGACCTGCTGGCGGTAGGTGTTCTGTGCGGTGTTGTAGACCGAGGCGGCGGCCAGCAGCCCGCTCCACCCGGTGATGAGCGACCGCATCGTCGGCGGCGAGCCGCCGGACGCGTTGGTCCGCCCAACGGGTCAGTTCTGGGCTGATTTGAGCGGGAGCCGTATCAGTCGTGGTCAGTCGGCCCGGTCGCGACGCCGCCGTGTGGCTGGCCGAGTTCGTCCAGCCGCTGGTGCCTCGATCCCGGGCTCTGTCAGTGGCCGAGGCCCGCGTCGCGGGCTTTGATGATCGCTTCGGCGCGGCTGGCGACTTGGAGTTTGGCGAAGACGCTGGAGATGTGGTTGGCGACCGTGTTGGGTGAAACGCGGAGGCGGGCGGCGATGGCGGTGTTGCCGAGGCCGGCGGCGATCAGGTCGAGTACCTCCCGCTCGCGCGGGGTGAGTGACTCGAATGGGGTGTCCGGCGGGCGGGGTCCGGACAGGTAGGCGATCGCCCGCTGCGCGATGCCCGGGCCGAAGACGGCGTTGCCGGCCGCGACGCCGGAGATCGCTCGGATGATGTCTTCCGGGTCGGCGCCTTTGAGCACGTAGCCGAGCGCGCCGGCCCGCATGGCGGCGAAGACCGAGTCGTCGTCGTCGAACATGGTCAGCATCAGCACCGCCACGCCGGGCGCCTCGCGGGTGACCTTGCGGGCGGCCTCGATGCCCGAGCCGTCCGGCATGTTGATGTCCAGGACCAGGACATCGGGGCGCAGGGTGACGGCGGCGCGGACGGCTTCGCGTCCGGTCGCGGCGGTGCCGACGATGGTGTATCCCTCGACGGCGCCGAGCAGTGCGCGCAGCCCTTCCCGGACCACCGCGTGGTCGTCGGCGACCACCACCCGCACGCTCATCAGCCACCTCCGCGGCCCAGTGGGATTGTCACGTGGACCCGGCCGCCGTCCGCGCCCGGCCCGGCGACGCAGTGGCCGCCGAGCTCGGCGGCGCGCTCGGTCATCGAGGTGAGGCCGACGCCGCGGCGCCAGGCGGCGGTGCCGTCCGCGCCGTTGTCGTCGACCGTCAGCGTGAACGCGGCTGGCTCGGCGCGGAGCGTCACCGTGGCCCGGCTGGCCCGCGAGTGCCGTACGACGTTGGTGAGCGCCTCGGTCGCGATCCGGTACGCGGCCACCTCGACCGCGGCGGGTAGCGGGCCGAGCGGCTCCGCGGCGTCCACGTCTATCCGTAGTGGACGATCGTCGGGCCGGCCGGCGAGAGTGGCGGCGTGCTCGCGTAGCGCGCCGGTCAGGCCGAGCCCGTCGAGGGCCGGCGGGCGCAGCTCGTTGACCAGGCGGCGGATGTCGTCGATCGCGGCGGTGGTCTGGGCCCGCAGGCCGGCGAGAAGGGCCACCGCGCGGTCCGGGTCGGCGGGTACGAGCCGTCGGGCGGCGTCGGCGTTGAGCACCACCCCGGTCAGTGCCGGCCCGAGCCCGTCGTGCAGGTCCCGGCGGAGCCGGCGGCGTTCCTCCTCGCGCGCGGTGACCAGCGCCTCCCGGGCCTGCCCGAGGTCGCGGGCCAGCAGCGTCGCGCGGACGGCCACCGCCAGTGAGGCGCAGAGCAGGTGCAGCAGCCGCTCGTCGGCCGGGTCCAGCCGGCTCTCCCCGGCCCGCAGTCCCACGGTCAGCTCGCCGACCGGCTCCCCGCCCTGTACCAGCGGGATGGCCTGCCGCAGCGACGGCGCCGCACCGTGGGCGGCGAGACGGTGGTCGCCTGCGGTGATCTCGGCGGAGGGCAGGCGCATCACGACGCACAGCGCCCGCAGCGCGCCGTCCAGGCCGCTTCCGCCCGGGTCGCCCAGGCGGGCGCCGACCTCGGCGATCGCGCGCACGGGGTCGCGGCGGGCGCCGTAGAAGATCCGGTCGACGCGGCGCTGCAACCACAGCCGCGCCGGGTGGAACGCGCCCGCGATCAGCAGCGTGGCGAGCACCGAGCTGCCCAGCCCGACCTGCCGGCGCAGCGCTGAGTCGAGGATTGTGACGAGGGCCGCGTACACGGCGATCACGCCGGCGGTCAGCACCAGGTAGAGCACCGACCGGGAGACGACGAGGCGGATGTCCAGCAGCTGGTGGCGCAGGATCGCGACCATGATGGCGAACGGAACCAGCGCGATCGAGTAGATGGACAGCCAGCTGTCGACGTTCAGGAGGTCGGAGACGGCGAACGAGGCCACCATCACCAGCGCGCCGAGTAGCAGCCACAGCAGCTGGCGGCGTACCCGCTCGTCGCCGCGCCGGTACCGGAGGGCGAGCGAGGCGAGCGCCGCCAGGTAGACGGCGGTGCCGGCGAGGGTGGTGACCGCGCCGACCCAGGCCAGCTGGTCGGCGCCGGCGCTGAGGTAGCCGGTGACGCCGTACTCGTCGCTGGTGAGCGTGTGCGCCGGTATCACGGCCATGGCGGCGAAGAGCAGGCCCGCGGCGGTGGCCAGCCCGGCGGCGGCCCGCCATGCCCGGCCCAGCAGCCGCCCGTCCGGGAAGGTCAGCAGCACTACTGGTAGCACGACGGTGACGGTCCAGGTCCAGGCGAGGTTGGTGACCGTGGCCAGCAGCCGCCAGCCCGCGGCGGTCTCCCCGGGCTCGGTGCCGGCGGCGAGCACGGCCGCCCCGGCGGCGCTGGTCGCGTAGCAGATCCCGCCGGCCAGCAGCAGCCAGCCGATCGGGTTGCCGGGGCGGTGGCGGGCGATCGGCCAGCCCGCGACGGCCAGCGCGAGGCCGAGCGTGGCGTTGCTGACCGCGAAGCCGTCCATCAGCGCGCCGAAGCTCAGCTCGGACACCCACCCGGCCACGACGGTGACCGCGACCTCGGCGAACGCCAGCCCGAGCAGCAGCCCGGCGGCGGTCGTGGCGCGGCGGGTGGTCGTCATGCCACTCATCATGCGGCTGCGGCGGGTCCGGCACGTAGTGGCTGGCCACTACGCGGCCCGGGAGAAGCTCCCGGGTGGCCGATGAGTTTGCAACCTCCCAGCTGGTGCCGTCCGGCAGGGATCGTGAGGCCCGTCGTCAAAATCCCGATGGGAGAACCTCAAATGTCCCGTACCTCTTCGGCGGACGTTGCCGTGCTGGCAGACGTGCGCGGCTTCTGGCGGGTGCTGCTCGCGGTCATCGCGCCGCTGCCTATGCTCGCCAAGGGCGTCTACTACCTGATCACCCCGGTCGAGGGCGGTGCGAGCTTCGACGAGACGCTCGCCGCGTTCACCGCGCACGAGCGCCTCGCCGGCGTGCTGATGTGGCTCGACGTGGTGTTCGTAGTCGGGCTCGTCCCGGCCACGTACGCGGTCGCCTGGGTCGCCCGCCGCGGCGCGCCCCGCCTCACCACCGCCGGCGCGCTCATCTCGCTGCTCGGCTTCCTGGCCGGCGTGGCGCTGCTCGGCGGCGTGATCACACCAGCGGCGGCCACCGTACGCCACGACCTCGACCCGGCCGCGATGGCCGCGTTCAGCGACGCCATCGAGGGCGAACCACTGATTGGCATCGCCGGGCTGCTGTTCATCACCGCCGTGGTCATCGGCCTCGGCCTGCTCGGCGGAGCACTCTGGCGCAGCCGGTACGCGCCCGCGTGGGCCGGCATCGCCATCATGGCCGGCGGCATCACCCACCCGTTCCTGCCCGGTTCACTGGCGCAGGGAATCGGGCTGCTGGTCGCGGCGGCCGGCTTCGCCGGCGCGTCGTACGCGCTGCTACGCACGCCGGACGGCGGCTTCGACCTGCCACCGGCCCGCGCGTCCTGACAAGGTGACGGCCGTGGCGATTCATTGACCCTGCGGGGACGGTGTCTCGCCACGGCCGCGCGGGGAGGGTGCGGCGAGAGCGTCGGCGAGCGCCTGTGCCAGCCACCGCTCGTATTCGTGGGGCGACCAGCCACGGTCGTTGACGAGTAGTTCGTAGACCTCGGGCGAGATCAGCATCCAGACGATGTCACGTGCGCGGTCCGGGTCGAGGTCGGTGCGTAGGCCACCGGTGGCGACCAGCTGGCTTACCATGACACCGGCGCCGACGAGCCGCTCACCGTTGACGGTCGTGCGGAATTGGGTCAGCTCGGGGTCGCCGCCCCGGGCAGCGGCGAGCAGCTTGGCGAGCATCGGTCCCACGCGTTCGCCGATCTGGCGGGCCGCGGAGGCGTATCGGGCGAGCTTGTCGCGGGGGTTGGTGGCGGCGACCACGGCCTGGATCTCGGGGCGGTCGATCATCGGGATGGGCTCGTCGTCGCCGGCAAGCGTGACGTCGTACACGGCCTTGATCAGCGCCGTCTTGGTCCCGAAGGCCTTCTTGACGGTCTCGGCCGATACCCCGGCGCGCGCGGCGACGTCGCGCATGGTGACCGCTGCCGGGCCACGTTCGGTGAGCAGGTCGCGGGCAGCGTCCAGGACACCGCGGCGAGTGAGCCGTGCCAGCTCGGCGCGGCGGGTGTTGTCGTATGCCCGACGAGACATTGCATACCATCCACGAGTATTGAATACTTGCTTAGTGCATCTGATATTACAGAGGGGACACCATGCGCACGATCGACAGTGACGTCTGTATTCGATCCATGACGATCTTGGCCTCCGGTGACCTCGACGAGTTGACCCGGGTAGTCCACCCGGAGGCGGTCAACCGCGAGGCGAAAGACGAACCACCAGCCTGCCGCGGGCGAGGTCCGGGCGCGTTCGCGGCCACCGCCCGCTGGCTGCGAGCCGCGTTCGCGGATCTGGCCTTCGACATCCACGACGTCGCGGCCGACGGCGACCTGGTCGTCGTGCACTGCACCATGTCTGGTCGCCAGGTCGGTACGTTCCTGGCCTACGACGAGCACGGCGAGGTCGCCCAGGCCTTTCCGTCGAAGGGCCGCACGCTGGCGGTCACCCAGACACACTGGTTCCGGACCAGAGACGGTCAGGTCGTCGAGCACTGGGCAAACCGCGACGACCTCGGCATGGCCACCCAGCTCGGCTGGGTGCCGCCCACACCGGCATACCTGTGGCGGATGACCCGCGCCAAACGGCACGCGCGTCGCCAGCCGACCCACTAGGTCACGTCTGGGCCAGGACAGCCCAGCCTGCCCATCCCTGTCCGGCCTCGAACGGTTCGACGCCGAAGCCGGCACGCAAGTCGCTCTTCGGTGCGGCGATGCCCAAGACGCGATCCCGGCGTTGGCCCTGAACGCCCTGTCGCCGGCGAGTCGTGCGGACCGCTCAGCCCGATGCCGCGGGCCGCCTTGAGGGCAGCCGGTGCGTCGGCAGTCAGGCGTCCCGGCTGCGGGCAGCCGGGGTTCCCGGCGTCCGGCACACGGCTCGCTCGGCCATGGCCACCAAAGTGCCGATCGCCTCGTCGATCGTGTGGCCGCGGCCGGTCACCAGCAGGTCGAGGCTCTCGAAGCTCGTCAGCACCCACAGCACGTCGACCGCCTCGTCGACGGTGAGCCCCTCGCGCAGCTCACCCTCCCGCTCGAGGTGCTCGGCCAGGCTCTGCATGCCGGCCCGCCGGTCGGTCTCCATGTGGCGAACGGCGCCGCCGGCGGACTCGGGGTCCAGCCGGTCCATTGCGTGCAGCACGCGATAGACCGCCAACTCCTGGCCCTTCATCCGGCTGGCCGCCCGGATACCATCACGCAGGTGGTCGCGCGCGTTCGTGGCCTCCACCGCCCGGCCGAGCGCGGCCAGCCCGGTGCGCTGCCAGAGATCGACCACGAACGCGTCGAACAGCCCCGACCGCGAGCCGAAGTCGGTGTAGATCGTCGACCTCGACACCTTGGCCAGCTCAGCCACCCGCCCCAGGCTGGGCTGCTCGGTAGGCGCCTCACGCAGGCACTGGCCGACCGCGTCCAGGATCCGACGCCTCGTCTCCTCCGCGGCCTCGGCGCGCAGCACCTGCTCGTACTTCCGGGATGCCATGACCCCATCATGGCATATTCATCCGACAGGCAGTCCACTCAACTGCCGCCCGGGAAGCCGGTGCGACGTTTCGAATCAGGTGTAGCGCAGTTTCCACCAGGCGATTCCGTCGGCGAAGTCGGTGGTGTCGTTGGTGAGCCGGCCTGCGGTGACGGCGAGGTCGGGCTGGGGCCGGCGGCGGCCGCGGTGGTGGTCAAGTGACTCGGTGTGTGGTTCAAGGCGCGAACGGGTCGGTGTCGTCGCGGCAGGTGGCGCCTGCCGGTGGCAGGGTGACGCCGTCGGTCAGGTAGGCCAGGGCCGGTCCGACCAGGCACGGGTTTCCGGAGGTGAGGCTGGCGTGGCCGTCGGCCTGGTGGGTGAGCAGCCGCGCGTTGCCGAGGTCGGCGACGAACTGCCGCGCGCCGGCGTACGGTGTCGCGGGGTCGTGTGTGTTGCTGATGACGAGGATTGGTGCGGCCCGGTCGGGGTTGTGGATGCGGCCGCGGAACGCGTCGTCGTCCTCGACCGGCCACAGTGCGAGGTCGAGGGTGACCAGCCCGTTGACCCACCAGAAATGCGGGAACATCCGGTAGGCGTGGACGCTGTCGCGGACGTAACCGGCCACCGGTCCGCGGGGAAACCGCTGGTCGACGGCGAGCACCGCGAACTGCTGGTCGTAGGTGCCGAAGCCGTCCTGCTCGTCCAGAAAGTCGAGCATTGCTGACGGCTGGCCGGCCGTCGCGGCGGTGAGCGCTGTGGCGAAGTCGCGCCACAGCCGCGGCGTGTACATCGCCGCCAGCGCGGCCTGGCGGACGTCGTCTCCGCTCAGCCGGGGGTGTGCCGGGTCTGCGGTGGGCAGCGGCTGGCCGTCCAGCCGTGCCAGCAGCGTGTCGAAGGCGTCCTCGGGGTCGGTGCCGCCGAATCCACACCGCGGTCCGGCGGCCGCGCAGCGGGCGAAGAAGCGGTCGAGCTCGTCTTCGAAGGCGGCTGACTGCTCCTCGCCGCTGTCGATCGGGCGATCGCGTCCGGTCCGTACGTCGTTGGCGCTGGCGAGGACCATGGCCCGGACACGGCCGGGAAACATGCTGGCGTAGGTGGCGCCGATGTCGGTGCCGTACGAGATGCCGATAGCGGTGAGCCTCTGGTCGCCGACGGCCCGGCGCAGCAGGTCGACGTCGCGGGCCACGTTGGCGGTGCTCATGTGCGGCAAGATCGTGCGGTTGTGGCGGAGGCAGGACAGTCCGTACGCGCGTGCCGTGGCGGCGTACATGTCGGGCTCGACGGCGTCTGGACGGGCGAAGAACGAGGGTGGTGTCGCGTGGCAGTCGACGGCGGGTCGGCTCGCGCCGGTGCCGCGCTGGTCGAAGCCGATCACGTCGAAGCGGCCCAGCAGCGCCAGCAGTTGCGGCGGCGAGTTGCGCAGCACCTGTACACCGGACTGGGCGGGCCCGCCGGGCAGTTGGAACAGCGAGCCGATGCGATGCGCGGGGTCGGCGGCCGGCTTGCGGATCAGGGCGATGGTGATTGTCGGTCCGTGCGGGTCGTCGTAGTCCAGCGGCACACGAGCGTCCGCGCATTGGAAGCCGTCGCCGCAGTCGATCCAGCGCAGCACTGGCGCCGCGTGCGCGGCCGTGGTGTGCGTGCCCACGGCGAGCGCGCCGAGCAGGGCCAGGCAGCCGGCGGCGGCGCGGCGCAACAATGCTTTCACGGTAATGCCTTTCCAGGGTTGATTGGGGCGGCCGTCATCGCAACTCCTTGCTGTCGGGGCGTCGGCTTCGCGCGGGGCGTCGGCCATAGGTACGGCCGAGCCGGGCGCCCGCCGAGGACACAGTGGACATCGAGTTCTCTCTACTTAGGACCGTTCAGAACTCCGTCATGTCGTGCCGAGGCCGTACCGTTCGATGACGCCGGCTAGCCAGTCGGGCTCGGCGAACCGCAGCCCGTAGCGCTCGGCGATGGCGGGGCCCTGCGCTGCGGCGCTCTCCGGGTCGCCGACCAACTCGCTCACCTCGCGGAAGAAGTGTTCGAACCCGGCCGGACTGATGATCTCGATCATGCGCGCGGGCACGCTGCCGGCGTTCCACATCGCGTGGTACTCGCCGCGCGGCTTGGTGATGTAGCCGCCGGCGCCGAGGACGACCTCGCGGTCGCCGGAGCGGAATCCGATCTCGCCCTCCAGGACGATCGAGAACTCGTCTTCGAAGGTGTGCAGGTGGGGCGGGACCAGCGCGCCGACCGGGAACGGGTGCTCGACGACCGACAGCGCGCCACCGGTGTCGCGGCCCCAGAGCTTGAACTGCACGCCGATGGCGCCGAGGTCTCCGGTCAGGCCCTCGCCGGGCCGGACGATCGTCAGCGGCGGCGGGTCTGGTGGTGTCATGTGTGAGCCCCTCAATATCATCGAACACGCTGTACGGTGAAATGATGAGGCCGGGCTGACGAGACGTCAACCAAATTGAGCCAACATGGAGTACCGCGAAAATCCGCGACCACCAACTGGCTGCGGATCATCGAGGTGGTCGGTCCATCCCCGGTCGGCCGCATGGCGCGCGTCTCAGGCAAATTGACTTGACAGCATGTCCGACGAACCCGGACACTCGTTTTCACCGTACAAGATGTCTTCTGAAAAGAGTTCAATGACATGGCTCACCGCAACGCCTCGTCGCACGACCACGACGTCGTGGTCGTCGGCGCTGGACCGGCGTTCTTCGCGGCCAACGACACGAACCTCATGGCTGCCGGCAGCTACCTGTCGGCGCTCGACGTCCTGCGGCGCTGTTCTCGCGGGTGGGCTGGCCTCGCTGATGCGCCGCGACTGGCGCGCGCCGCTCGTGCTCGCCACCGGGCTGGGGAACGCCCTCGCCGTCGGCGTGGGCTGGGAGCTGGCCGCGACCCGCGCGGGGGAGGGACTCGACCCCGAGCTGGCCCGGCTGGCCTTCGACCTCGGCAACCTGTCGTTCGCCACGGCCTGGGTAGCCCTCGGAGGGTTCACCGTCGTGACCGGCTGGCCGCCGCGGGCCCGTGTGGAACATCAGCCTCGGCAGGGCGTACTTGCGGGCGTTGCCGTTGGGCCCTCGGCCGTTCGCTGAACAGGCCGTGCCGACAACACTCGACCCAGTGGACTCCGCGAGACTGCGGTGGCGGGCCATACCGCCGGGTGACCCGCAGTGTCAGCCGGAGCCAGGGACGACCGAAAGCTACGGATCACCCAATAGTCCACCATGGACATGAGAAAGGCTCTGATCCGGAACGAAGCACCAGGTCAGAGCCTGATCACTTGTGCGCCGCCGGGGACTCGAACCCCGAACCCGCGGATTAAGAGTCCACAGGGGACGGTCAACTTCGTGATTTCCTTACAGCACAAGGAAAATCCAACGAAGCGCCCGTCAGCTGTCCGTAAGTCCAGCGAGGTATGCGCTGGTCCGGGCCTAGATTGCGAACGATGACCGCGAGGTGAACGGCTGGACCGAAGCAGAATCCAGGTGACGGGCGGCGGATCCGTCCAGTGTCGCGAACGTCCGAGCGACCACGGAGCGACCCACCCCGCCTGGCAATCGCTGCGGCAGCGGCGTGGCGGCTGGTAGTTTCGCCACAATCGCTCCGATGCGGCTGGCTGACGGATCCGGATTGGCCGCCCGCACGGTGTGGCTCGCTGCGTGGCCACGAGGTGCACCGCCTCGGCGGTCATGAGCTACAGGAGCGATGGGGCCCCAAGCCGCAGCAGACGTCCAGCGACGCCTCACCGCCTTCTTCGACGCCCTTGCTACGCGTCAGCGCCCCACCTCACCAACGGCACAGCACGGGGCGAGTGCTGCTCGTATCAGGTCCTTTGTGCGCCCCGGCCCGCGGTGGCCACGGCCAGTTCCCGACCCACACCACCGACCTGGGGGAGGTCAGGGGCGGTCTGTGCTCCAAAGGACTTGCCCCGTCCGCTCGGTCAGCCGCGCGGTCGTAGAGGAGTACCACCTGCCGGGGGGGTGGCGTAGCGAAGCTCACGACGCCGGCGCCGAACCCCTCGTGCAGGCGCACCCTATGCGCGGACACGGTCAAGATCGGCCAAACCGCATGGACCGCTGGCGCAGACGGGGCCCGGGTCAGAAGCGGCGAGCAACGCGATGCAGGCTTGGCCCATTTCAGGGTTGAGGACCGCGGTAGACGGTGGCGATCAAGCCGCAAGGATCTGGTGGAACTGCGAGCAGAACGTGCCGTACGTCTGTTCGGCGGCCGTGGCAGCCGTTTATTTGGCCCGAAGTGAGTTGGGTCCTCACTGACGTTGGAACTGTCCACCGCCGCTGCGCACGGCCTGCCGCAAGAGGTGATGCCTCTGCCAAGCGTTGTGCTGCTGGAACGGATCCAGCGAACAGGCGTTACGCCGACCATGAGGCGTACGCACGAGCCACGGGCTGGCCCTATAAGCGGTTCGGCACGCTACCCATTGGCAATGGCCGACGGCAGCAGGGTGGGCCGCGGTGGTGGAAGAGATGCGATTCGGATCGATGTAGCAGAACAAGGCGCACAGCGCGGTCGTCGACGATGCGATGCACTCACGGCCGGACCGAACACGACCCAAACGAAGCTCAGTCACCGAAAGTATCGAGCTGATCGCGTCAGGTAAGTAGGATGGTCAGTACCGTCAAAGTGGCGGCCACCTATAACGTTAACTGACGGGATCCCGTATTTTCGTGCTCCATTGAAAGACGGTCAAGCAGGCGGGCATGACGAAACTGATAGACGGGCCCGGCGGTCCGGAGCACTCCGCGCCTGTGAGCATCCTCTAGGAACCTCATTAACCGGACCGGCCCATACCCGGCAAGAAAGATCTGAAAGAACGCTAACCGGGCGTCCCAACTACGTACGAATGTCAGGGCTATAGCTATCCCACCCGCCCCTGCGGCGACCAAGCCGATCGTTAATCCGCGGACGACGCCGCTCAACAAGATGAAGACAACGCCAATCAAGATCCCGCCGGCCGCACCAAAGACGATCCCTACTACGACGCCGGTCATTCGATCTCTCCGCCAGCTCGTAATGGGATCCATGGGGTTGCCGGCGTCGGCGTACGGCGCTGACGTCAAGATAGAAACCGCTGTCGCGAGATAGAATGAGATAGTCGTAGAAATTCCACATGAAAAGCCGAGGGCAGCATCACCCGCGACTCCAAACAGAAGACCGACAACTACTCCGTACCCAAGACCTGTAACCCAGCCGATCATCCGCAATCTGCTGTTTCCGGGCGAACCAATCGCGTGCCAGCGGATCGGCGCGAGCCGTACAGGGCGGTCCTCAGGGCGCCACTCGGCGAAGGCACCAACTAGTGTCCCTGTCGCCAACCCAGCCGCGCCGGCGACAGGCGCAAGATCGAGGCCGAAAGCTGACGCAGCCACGACGGCAAAGACCGATGCGGCCAGAAGCCCATTTGCGACGGCTCGAAAAGCTGCCGGCTGCCAGGTGGGAATAGTCCACCACGCGAAATCGTGTGTGCCGTCTCGGCTCATCCGATAGGCAACGTAGCCTAGCCATCGCTTCGCTTGGGAAACGGTGTATGGAGGCTTCGGGCGGCCATGTCGAGCCATGTAGGCAACTGGGATAACTCTATCCAACAGGAAATCTTCAACGGCGTTGCTGCATGAAAAGCGCTCCGGCTCAAGCAACTCTAGTGTCCCGCGCCAGAAATTCGCCTACAAAATCGGGCGAGTGATTCAAGGATCTCTTCGGCGGTCTTGGTCCAGATGAACGGTCGTGGGTTGCTGTTCCAGTCGGCGATCCACGACCGAATGTCGGCCTCGAGTGACTGGACGCTTTTGTGGGCGCCGCGGCGGATCTTCTGCTCGGTGAGAAATCCGAACCAGCGTTCGACCTGGTTGATCCAGGACGAGCCGGTGGGGGGTGAAGTGCATGTGGAAGCGTGGATGGTTGGCCAGCCAGGCCCGGATCGCCGGGGTCTTGTGAGTGCCGTAGTTGTCGCAGACCAGGTGCACATCCAACTCGGTCGGCACGGCCTTGTCGATCGCGGTCAGGAACTTCTTGAACTCGGTGGCCCGGTGCTGGCGGTGCAGTTCGCTGATCACGGTGCCGTCGGCGATGTTGAACGCGGCGAACAGGCTAGTGATCCCGTTGCGGGCATAGTCGTGGGTACGCCGTTCGGGCATGCCCGGCATCATCGGCAGCACCGGCTGCGAGCGGTCCAGGGCCTGCACCTGGCTCTTCTCGTCCACACACAACACCACCGCCCCTTGCGGCGGGTTGTGGTACAGCCCGACCACATCCACCACCTTCTCCACGAACAGCGGGTCGGTGGACAGCTTGAACGTGTCGGTCCGGTGTGGTTTGAGGCCGAAGTCCCGCCAAATCCTGCCGATCGTGGATTTCGACAACCCGGACCGCTCGGCCATCGACGTACGGGACCAGTGCGTGGCGTTACGTGGCGTCTGTTCCAAGGTCGCCACCACCACCTCTTCGACCTGGTCCAGGGTGATCGACGGCGGGCGGCCGGGGCGTTCCTCGTCGATCAGGCCGTCCAGACGCAACTTCAGGAACCGCCGACGCCATTTGCCCACAGTGGACAAATGCACACCCAGAGCGGCGGCCACATCAGTGTTGGAAGCGCCCTCCGCACACGCCAGGATGATCTTCGAACGCATCGCCAGGACCTGCGCCGACTTCGCCCGACGCGACCATCGGGTCAGCGTCCGGCGTTCCTCACCAGTCAATGTCAACGGCGCGGTGGGACGTCCGGTCCTCGGCACACCACCACCCTACTACTTATCAGGCGAATTTCTGGCGCGGGACACTAGTGCACCGTCTCCAGTTCCCGGACCGGTGGTGCCTCGTCCAGCGGCTCGTGGCCGCCGGGCAGCAGGCGGTCCAGCCACTTCGGCAGCCACCAGTTGGCGTTGCCGAGCAGGGTCATGGTCGCCGGTACCAGCACCATGCGCACGATCGTGGCGTCGACGAAGATGGCGGTGGCCAGGCCGAGGCCGAACATCTTCGTCGACGGGTTGTCCGCGACGGCGAAGGACAGGAAGACCGCCACCATGATGAGCGCGGCCGAGGTGATGACCCGGGCGGTGCCGGAGATGCCCCGCACGATCGCGGTGCGGTTCTCCCCGGTGCGCAGGTACTCCTCCCGCACCCGCGACAGCAGGAACACCTCGTAGTCCATGGACAGGCCGAACAGGATCGCGAACATGAACATCGGGATGAACGACACGATCGGCACCGTGGACTCCAGGCCGATCAGCGCGCCGCCCCAGCCCCACTGGAAGACCGCCACCATGATGCCGTAGGACGCGCCGATGCTCAGCAGGTTCAGCAGCACGGCTTTCAGTGGTACCAGCACCGAGCGGAACACCAGCAGCAGCAGCACGAAGGACAGCGCCAGCACGGCGCCGACGAACGCCGGCATGCGGTCACTGGTCCGCTTCCCGACGTCGGACAGGCTCGCCGCGGCACCGCCGACGTGGGCCTTCGCCGGGCCCGCACCGACCGCGCCGGGCAGGACGTCGGCGCGCAGCCGGGCGACGGTGTCCGTGGTGGCCTTCTCCTGTGGCCCGCTGGTCGGGAACAGCACCAGGGTCGCGATCCCGGTCGCCTGATCGACCTGCGTCCCTGCGACCGACGCGATGCCCCGGTCGGCGGTGACTGCGGTGACGACCCGGTCCAGCGCGCCCGGATCCCCGGCGGTGGTCATGGCGATGATGACGGGACCGTTGGCGCCCGGCCCGAAGCCTTCGGCGACGAGGTCGTACGCCCTGCGCTCCGTCCGGTTCTGCGGCATCGAGCCGTCGTCCGGCAGACCCACCCGCAGGCTGAGCAGGGGCAGCGTCGCGGCGAGCAGAAGCGCGGCGGCACCGACCGCGTAGAGCCCCGGGTGCCGGTTCACGTGCCCGATCCAGCGCACCCACCCGGTGCTCGCGGTGGTAGCGGCGCGCCGCCGGACGACGCGGCGCATCAGCCGGCCCGGGTGGCCCAGGCGGGCACCGGCGAGGCCGAGGAAGGCCGGCAGCAGCGTCACCGACGCGAGCACCATGATCAGCACTACCAGGGCGACCGCGAGCCCGCCGATCGTCATGAACGGCACGTCCGCGACCGCCATGCCGAGGATCGACACGACGACGGTGCCGCCGGCGAACACCACGGGCCGCCCGGCCGTGGCCACCGCCCGCGCCGCCGCCTCGGACGGCTCGACGCCCGCGGCCAGGTACTCCCGGTGCCGGGCCAGCACGAACAGCGCGTAGTCGATCCCGACGCCGAGCCCGACCATGCTGCCGAGCACCGGCCCGAACGTCGGTACCTCGATGAACCTGGCCAGGACCGTCATCGTGGCGATGCCGACGGTCAGCCCGAAGATCGCCATGCCGATCGGGAGCGCGGCGGCGACGAGCGAGCCGAACGCCAGGAACAGGATCGTGGCCGCGGCGAGTAGGCCGACCAGCTCGCCGATGCCGGCGCCGGCATCGGAGAAGGCGAAGAACAGATCCCCGCCCATCTCGATGCGCAGCGGCAGCTCACCGCGCAGCCGTTCCACGGCGGCGACCAGTGCGTCGAGGTCCTTGGCCGACAGCTCGTCCTGCGACGGGTACTGCACCCGGATCAGCGCGATCCGCCCGTCGGCGGAGACCAGACCGGCGCGGACGGCGGCGTCGCCACCGGCGTCCAGCGCCTGGACCGGCTCGCCGGTGCCGAGCACGTGCGGGAGCTGCCGCACCTCGGCCTGCAGCCGGGCCAGCGCCGTCCGCGCGGCACCCTGGTCGAAGAAGCTCACGCCGCCGTCGAGCGGGGTGACGACCACCTGGGCCGTCATGCCGTCCTGGCCGGTGCCGGTCTGCTCGATCAACTCCGCGGCCAGCTGCGAGTCCAGCCCTGGAGCGGTCATCGAGTCGGCGGGCCGCCCACCGAACGCACTCGCGGCGACGACAGCGAGCACGGCGACGAGCAGCCAGGCCGCGATCATCCGCCACGGATGGCGGGCCGCGCCGCCGCCCAGACGGGAAATGGCTTTCGAAAGCATCGGGGTCCTCCAATGACCTCTTCGGCCGCTGTACCCCGGCCGCCGATGCAAAGGCTCGTCGTCGCAGCACCGGCGGGCATCGGCCTGCGAGCCGCAGATCCGTCCCTCCCCGGGCCGAGCGGCCCGCCGTTCTTTCGGCCGATGCGCGCGCCGGTGCGATCCCTAGGCTGGAAAGCGTGCTGACCGATGACCTGCGAAATCTGTGGACCGAGCCGCGGCCCCCCGACGCGCCCGTACGGGTGTGGCGTGACTGGGCGCTGCTCGCCGCGGGACTGGGCACCGCGGTCACCGAGGCCACGCTGCGCGACGACCTCGTGTGGCGGCCGGTGGCCCTCGTGCTCGCCGTCTGGTTGTGCGCGTTGCTCATGTGGCGCCGGACCCGGCCGCTGGCGGCGGTCGCGCTCGGGTTCGGTGCGATAATCCTGCTCGGGCTGTCGTCACTGGTAGCGGACCCGAGCGAGCCGGTCGGGCTGGACAGCAGCGTGATCGTGCTGCTGCTGGTGTATGCGCTGCTCCGGTGGGGATCAGGACGGGAGATCGTCCTGGGTATCGGGATCGTCCTCGCGGCGTTCGTCGTCCAGGCGGTCGAGGACGACATCACCCCGCCCGCCGTGCAGATCGCGGGGTTCGGGTTCCTGTTCATGCCGGCGGTGATCGGGGCGTCGGTGCGGTTCCAGGCGATCGCCCGCGAGCGGCTCCTGGACGGGGTGCGCTCCAAAGAGCGTGAGCGACTGGCCCGGGAGCTGCACGACACCGTGGCCCATCACGTCTCCGCGATCGTCGTCCGCGCTCAGGCGGGCCGGGTGCTCGCCGGCGTGGACCCTGCCGCCGCCGTCGAGGCGCTGGAAGGCGTGGAGGAGGAGGGCGCGCGCACGCTGGAGGAGATGCGGGCCATGGTCGCCGCGCTGCGGGACCGCGGCACCGGCGCCGAGCTGGCCCCCATCGCCAGGGTCACGGACCTGGAGCGGCTGCTGAGCGGCACCGGCGGCCGGCTCCCGATCGACCTGCGGCTCGACGGCGACCTGGACGCGCTGCCAGCGGCCGTGGACGCGGCGGTCTACCGCATCGTGCAGGAGTCGGTGACCAACGCCCGGCGGCACTCCGTCGACGCCAGCGGGATCATCGTCCGGGTCACCGGCGAGCCGGAGCGGATCACGGTTACGGTGCGCAACGACGGGGTCCGCGCCGGCAAGGGCCGCGATGGGTATGGTCTGGCGGGGCTGCGCGAGCGCGCCGCGATGCTCGGCGGCGAGCTGCGGGCCGGGCCGGGCGCCGAGCACGGCTGGCAGGTCGAGGCCGAGCTGCCCCGGGGGAGGACGCACAGTGCAGCCCATTCGCGTCGTCATCGCTGACGATCAGGCCATCATCCGCACGGGGCTGCGGAACATGCTGGACGTCCAGCCCGACATCGAGGTGGTCGGCGAGGCGTCCGACGGGCGCGAGGCCGTGCGGCTCGCCCGTGACCTGCGGCCCGACGTCTGCCTGTTCGACATCCGGATGCCGGTCCTCGACGGGCTGGAGGCCACCCGGCAGCTCGCCGGACCCGGCGTCGCCGACCCCATCGTGGTCGTCGTGATCACCACGTTCGACCTCGACGAGTATGTCTACGGTGCACTGCGCGCGGGCGCCCGCGGGTTCCTGCTCAAGGACGCCGGGCCGGAGCTGCTGGTCCAGGCCGTCCGGTCGGCGGCGGACGGTCAGGCGCTCATCGCCCCGAGCGTCACGGTGCGCCTGCTGCAGGCGTTCGCTGACGTGCCGGTCGGGCGGCCCATGACACAGCCGGTCGTCCCGGTCACCGCCCGCGAGGAGGACGTGCTCATCGCCGTCGCCCGAGGGCTGACCAACGTGGAGATCGCCGACACCCTGCACATCAGTCTGAGCACGGTGAAGACCCACCTCGCGAGCCTGATGGGCAAGCTCGGCGTCCGGAACCGGGTTGAGATCGCGATGTGGGCGTACGAGACCCGCCGCATCGTCCCCGGCGCCTAGCTACTTCGACCTGAAAAGTCGGTGTAGTGGCGGGGCCGGCGTGGGCTGCCGGCGTGCCCGGAGGGCGGGTGGCCGGTTA
This sequence comes from Phytohabitans sp. LJ34, assembly GCF_052068095.1. Classification (NCBI taxonomy): domain Bacteria; kingdom Bacillati; phylum Actinomycetota; class Actinomycetes; order Micromonosporales; family Micromonosporaceae; genus Phytohabitans; species Phytohabitans sp. LJ34. The sequence continues at coordinate 191,879 of NZ_JBQHDG010000020.1, forward strand.
TGCCGTATGCGCGGCTTCCAGGGGTGATTTTGGTCAGGTTGTGGGCGAAGACGGATGACCGCGCTGCACGACCTCACGTACACCCGCCGGGCCCAAGGCGACCTCGATGAAGCCGAGCAGCTGTTCCAGCAGGTGCGGGAGTACCGGTCAGACAAACTCTGCCGCGACCACCCGAACACGTTGATCACTGAGCACAACCTGGCGTGGCTACTGCACGCCCCGGGGCTAGCGTTGCTCGGCGATTTCCCGTGTCGGCTCAGTTGTCTCCGGCCAGATCGTCTTGGCGTAGCGCAGGGCGGGTTTGGCGGTCAGTCCGAACATGGCTGCGATGTGCAGTGGGTCGCCGTCTGCGGCGCGGGCTTCGTCGAGGATGCGGTCCTCGCGGAGCTGTGCGGCAGTGGCGGGTAGGCCCCGGAAGAGACTGGTGAACCAGTAAGCGCTGACCGGGCCGCGTTCGTGGGCGGTGCGGCGGGTCAACATCAGATGGGCGTTGCTGGTGTCGGGCCAGCGGCTGTGCCGGTAGTCCAGGTAATCACTCAACGCCGCTGCCGTGAAGGAATCGAGCGACCGGCTGGTGGCGTCGAGTTTGAGCCGCATGTTGGGCAGGTCGATACGGTCCAGTGTCAGCTGTCGGGCCTGGTGCGGGTGCAGCGCGTGAACGCCAATGAGAGCAACGGCGACCTGTAGTGCCGGGTTGTGTTGGGCGGCTTCGCCGATGGCGTGCAGGGCATGACTGTCCAGTGTGGTGGGTGTGCTGGGGTTCTTGCCGCTGACGCGGACACGTCGGGTCGGGTTGGCGAAGACGAGGCGCTGGGCCTTGAGCCCGCCGAACAGGTCCCGTAGCGCGTTGGCGTCCGATGCCTGGTGGGTTCGTCCATCCAGCCAGGCGACCACATCGTCGCGGGTGACCTGCCGCAGCGTCGTGTAGCGGGCGGCGACGTCGAGCAGGAACGGGCGGGCGGCTGCGAGGAGCGTGAAGGCGGTGACGCGAGGTCTGGCCCGGCGGCGTGGGGTTCCCTGCCGCAGGACCGCGATCCGTGCGAGCTCATCGCGCTGACGGTGCTGGCCTTGACCGGCTCGCCGGGGTCGTGGCAGCTAGCGAGCATCCGCAGACCACGACGGACCTGCTGCAGCGTTCGTGGTGGCCAGCCGTTGTGCTCGGCCAAGGCGTCGGCGTGGCGCAGGGCGAGGTCCAGGAACCGGGGATCGCGAGGTGGATCGAGGCTGCTGGCATGCCGGCAGTCCCGCGGCGGGTCGACCAGGACCAGCTGAGTCCGTTCGGGCGCCGGGACCGATCTGGTCACCACGGTCAATGTCGGTGCCGTGGCGGGTGATGCCGTGGCGTGCGCCGCTGGCCGGCGGGTGCGCAGCGATCGGTGCGTGTCGGCCAGGAACAGCTGCTGCCCGGTGATCGCCGCAGTGGACAGGTCGACGGCGGTCTTGTTGCCCGGGCCGGCGATAAGGCCGGCTTGTCGGCGGCAGAGCCGGCAAACGCCGTCCCGGACAGGAACGCCTCGGCGGGCGCAGGTCAGGCATAGTCCGGTGGGGTACTTCGCGGCGAAGTTCGCGCAGCCGCGGCAAAGCCGCTGCCGCAGCACACCCCAGGCCAAGCAGTGCGCGCAACTGCGGGCGGGTCCCCGATACTCGCGTGGCCGGCGCCGCTGTGGGCTCGTACTCTCCCTCATACCGGCGGTTTCGTGCGGCCGGCATGCCAGCGTTGGATGGGGGCCTCGCCGGCGACGGCCTTGAGGGGAGCCTGCTTGGCCGGCCGCTGCTGATTGGCGGGTGTCTGTTCGAGCACGAGCAGGTCGTTGGGTGTGCAGCCCAAGACGGTGCAGATGATCTGCAGGTCCTCCAGTCGGATCGTCACCGGCTGGCTGGACCACAGGTGCGACACCTTGCCCGTGCTGATAACCAGGCCCGCGTCGGCGAGCATGGCCTGTAGCTGGGACGCCTTCCAGATGTCCCGTTGCGCGGCTGCCAGACGCAGGTTCCACTTCATCGTTGTCGGCTCCCAAAGCGGTCGGCGGCGCGCTGCCCGGCGCTGGCCCAGGCATCCTCGATGTGGGTCTTGTCGACGTGGACGTAGATCATTGTGGTGTTCAACCACGCGTGGCCGAGAACCTCCTGGATAGCCACGACATCCATCCCGTTGCGGTAGAGGTCGGATGCGGCGAAGTGGCGCAGCAGGTGCGGCGACAGCCGCCCCACCTGCGCGGGCAGATGGGCGGCGACGGCCTCGGCCAGGCCGTCACGGAGGGCATCAGTGGTGGCGAAGCTGCTGCTGCCATCGGCGTTTCGCCGCTCGGACGGGAACAGCGGCGCCAGCGGGTCGTTGACTCGGTCGTCGAACTCCCAGCGTGGGCCGTGCACCCACCAGTCCAGCAGCTCTCGGGAGCCGTTGATCAACGGGACCAGTCGCTCCTTCTTCCCACGGCCGTTGCTGCCCTTGCCCCGCAGCAGCACCTTGCCGAACCGGCCCAACTCCCACCGCAGGTCCCCCATGCGCAGCAACGACAGCTCCGAACCCCCGCGGGCCGATCAGGCTAACCATCCGGAAAGCGGTGTAGTTACGCACCGACGGGGCGTACTTGCGTGCACTGGCCAGACTGTCCTGCCAGCCCGTGAACAGCTGCGCGACCTCCCGCGGCGCCGGCGGGATCCGCAACCGGGAGGCAGTGCCACCGCGGGGCCGGTTGACCTCGTCCAGCGGAGACTCGACCACGAACCCGGTCGCGGCGTGGATCTCCGCCTTGTGACGCAGCTCAAGGAACTCGAAGTACACGGCGAACGCCGCCGCCCTGCGGACCCTGGTGCCGGGCATCGCCTCGCGCAGGTGCCGACCGAAGTAGGCGTCCGCATCGCTCGGCGCCATCGTCCACAACGGACGGCCAAGCCACTCCCGCAGATCCTCGACCGCTGCGACGTCGGCCCGGATCGTGCCGTCAGCGATCCCGGCCGAGGACCGCGCCAGCACGAACTCGGCCAGCAGATCCTGCTCGAAGGCCGCGACATCCGCCGGCGCCCCCAGCCGCAGATGCGACCGCAGGTCCCGCACCACCGCCAGCGCCACCCGAAGCCTCCACCTCAGCTATCCATGCCAAGACTCACGATCCCCGGCGGAGTCTCAGGAATCGTGAAGCTGGATCATAGATCGCTGGGGCTGAGCTGTCCACAAGGGAGCTCCTGGTCGAGTCCCTTCCCAGCCAGGCTCCCGGATCGACAGACCGATCGGAACTCGCCGGAACATGGGTTTAGTGGGAACGGACGGCGGTCCACCTGTCGGCCTCGACCCGCTGGCGGGAGAACCCGATCACGCCCGCGACGGCGGCCTTGAGGTTGTCGTAGCGGATCTTCCCGGTCGGTACCCCCGAGCACGTTGAAGGCGTGGACGTGACCCTCGAAGAAGGCTTCCTGCCCAGCCGAGGCACTGACCCTGTGCACGGCCTTGCCCGAGTAGGAGAGCCGAAGGCTGAACAGCGCGCAGGTTACGAGCTCGCCGCGCAGGCGGATGGCGACGTCGCCGAAGTCAACCTCGGCCTCGCGGCCCGGGAGGTGCTCTTGCGGGATGAACGCGTTGGCAGGTTCCCGTCCGACCTCGACGCGAATCTCACGGCGTCGGGTGGCGACGTACTCGCGGACCATCCAGTACGACACCACCCCGGCCCCGTCATGTTCGTCAAGCAGTCGATCGAAGATCCGCTTCGCCGTGTGTCGCTGCTTCCGCGGCGCGTCGAGGTCCGAGCGCAGCCAGTCGTCGATCACCACTCGGTACGCGTCAAGCCGTGAGCCGCGTTTGGGCGGTTGCCTTCTCTCCTTCGGCCATGCAGATTCCAGCGCCGCTGTCACGGTTCGGAAGCCGACGCCGTGCTTGCGCTGCAGCGCGCGGTTGGACATCCCAGATCGGGCATCCCGTCGGATCGCCGCGTACAGGTCGACCCGGGAACGCGGCTGCGTCATCGGTGGCACTCCTGACGTGAGCACGCCGTGGGCACGACTTTCGGCACCGGGCCACCGCCCGGGAACGGTGACCGCATGCGACCACAGCCCGGAATCACTGGCCCTACCGAGGTGCCTGGTCATGTGCTGCGCAGGGCTTCGATGGGCAGTACTGAGTCGGCCCGGAGTGCGGGGTACGACCGACGACGGAGCCGATGAGCAGCGAGTAGGCCAGGTCGAGTCCCACTGAAGCCCAGGTCAGTACGACGGCCCGGCCTTGCGTGGTGACGAAGACGTTGGTGACGAGCACGCCCAGGATCAGGCCTGTGATGCCGCCGACGACATCAACCTCGACACCACCTGTCCGCCCCGTGTCCCTGGCGCGACGAAGATCTGCTTGCGCGGTGCCTAATCGGTCTTCCCGCAACACCTCGCGGGCCCCTCAGTGTTCGCTACTGAAGAACCGTAGCAACAGCGGGCCGACGGTCTGTGGGTCGACGACGTGATCCGGCCCCTCGAGGGTCTCCCGTTGAGCGTGGGGTAGTAGGTCTGCAAGCTCGTCGGCTGCGCGGTCGAAGAAGTCCGAGGGCAGGCCTGCCATATAGGGGACCGTGATCGGTCCTCCGGTGGTGACCAGGACCGGTTGGGTGACCGTTGCCAGTCGATCGGCCGGCAATTGGAAGCGGTTGAGGAAGACGCTGTCGTGGACCAGCGTGGGCGCGAGGGCGACCGAATGCGCCCAATGCGCCGTCTGCTTGCCTGCCGCTTTCCTGGCCGCGATGTTGTCGTCGGAGGCGCCGGTCACGCGCATGAACAGTTCGAGAACCTCCTCGTCTCGCCCGGCGTCGAAGGCGCGTCGGGTGTCCGCGACGTACTCCTCGAATCGCGGGCGTATGTCGTCCCCGACCGCGTAGGGCACCTCCCACACGGCGATCGTGTCGATGGCTGACCCGGCCGCGGCGGCTTCCAGCGCCAGCGCGCCGCCTGAGGACGCCCCGAACACGTGTGCCGAGCCGCCCGCCTCCGCGATCAACGCATCCAGGTCCTCGATCTCCCGCTCCACGGCGTAGGGCTCGGTGAAGCCGCTCGCGCCGCGTCCCCGACGGGCATAGTTGTAAACCGTGAAGTGCTCGGCGAGAGCCGGCGCCAAGGGAGCGTTCTCGGCTCCGTCGTCCAGTCCGCCGCCCACCAGGATGACGGCCGGACCGCTTCCTTCCCTGTCGTAGGCGATGGTGGTGCCATCGTTTGATGTCACGCGAAAGGCCATCTCGTTCATCTCACATCTCCGTTCGAGAGGTTTGTCTCAGCGCCTGAGCAGCGTGCCGACGACGGCCTCGGTGCGCGACCACCGCGCCCTTGCGATCACGGCCGCCACGACGAGAAAGGCGAGCGGCAGCCAAGGGCTCTGCTCGAGCACGAACTGATCGGTGATCACAGCACCGGTCAGCAATGCCGCCAACCCGAGACTGGCCAGGCCCGCCAGAGCCGGGACCAGAAGTCCAACCCCTCCCGCGACCTCCAGCGCTCCGACCAGGTACCGGAGCCACTGGCCAGCCCCGATGTCGGCGAACATGTCCACCATGACCGGGTCGCCGGCGAGCTTCGAGATTCCGCCGCCGGCGATTATCGCCGCCAGCACGACTTGCAGAATCCAGACCCCGATGCTGCTCGCCCGCCCGGGCGTGTGCGCAACGGTTTCCGAGTTGTTCTTGGGGATGGTGCTCATTCGGCTCTCCTTGTCGTGTCCGGGCCTGGTACCGGTGATGGCGTTGGCCGAGTGGGCCGGGTTGTCGGAGTTGATTTCGACCAAGTGCTCGCGGTAGCGGCATCTACTTCTTGTTGCGGTAGAGGACCATGGTGATGGGACCGAAGACCGCGACGAGAAGTACGGACGAGACGAGCACCCAGCCGATTTCCCCGGCGGGCACCGAGCCGTCCATCAGGCCGCGTACCACGGTCGCCAGGTGGGTGATCGGGTTGACCTCGATGACCGCCTGCATCCACCCGGGCATCGTCTTCGGGTCCACGAAGATGTTGCTCACGAACGTCAGCGGGAACATCACCATCATGCTGACCCCCGCCACCGAGTTCGGCGTGCGCAGGATCAGGCTGAGCATCGTCCACAGCCACGACAGGCAGAACGAGAACACCAGCAGCAGCGCCACCGAGAGCACCACGCCGACGGCGCCACCCTCCGGCCGGAACCCTAGGACCAGTCCGAGCGTGATCACGATCGCCGACCCGATCGAGTAGCGCACCAGATCGCCGAGCAGGGCGCCGACCAGCGGCGACGGTCGCCACACCGGAAGTGACCTGAACCTGTCGAACACCCCCTTCTGGATGTCGGTGTTCAGCGTTATGCCGGTGTTCATGGTGATCATGACGTTCGCCTGCACCAGGATGCCGGGCAGCAGGAACTGTAGGTACGCCTGTGTCGACCCGGCGAGCGCGCCGCCGAACAGGTAGGTGAACATCAGCGTGAACATGATCGGGAACATGGTCACGTCGACGAGCTGCTCCGGGACGTGTTTGATCTTCAGCAAAGCGCGCCAGCCGAATGTCAACGAGGTGAGCACCGGGCCGGGGCGAGACGGCCGCTCGCCGGCCAACAGCACACTGCGCAGCGCGTCCTCGGTGACCGGCGCCGACGCCGGTTCTGCGGTCGTGGCATTCATGCGGCATCCTCCTCGGGTGTCTCCTCGGCGGCGTGTCCGGTCAGGGCGAGGAACACCTCGTCCAGGCTCGGCTGACCGAGCGCGAACTCGGTGACGTCGATGCCGCTGCGGGACAGCTCGGCCAGGGAACGGGCGACCCGCTCGGGGTCGGAGATCCGCGCGGACAGCGCGGCCGGGTCGGCGGACGGCTCGGCCGGCACCTCGAGGACGCCGGCGAGGACCCGCTCTGCCTCGGCCCGCTGCTCGGGCGCACGTAGCCGTACGTGCAGCGAGCCGGCGCCGACCGATGCCTTGAGCTGGCCGCTCGAGCCCTCGGCGACCACCTTCCCGTGGTCGATCACCGCTATCCGGTCGGCCAGCTGGTCGGCCTCGTCGAGGTACTGCGTGGTCAGCAACACGGTGGTGCCCTCGGCGACCATGCCCCTGACGATCTCCCACACCTGGTTCCTGCTGCGCGGGTCGAGCCCGGTCGTCGGCTCGTCGAGGAAGATCAGTTCGGGGGTGACGACCAGGCTGGCCGCGATGTCGATGCGCCGGCGCATCCCGCCGGAGTACTTCTTCACCTGCCGGTCGGCCGCCTCGGCAAGACCGAACGCGTCGAGCAGGTCGGCCGCCCGCTCCCTGCCTCGGCGGCGTGAGTAGCCGAGCAGCCTGGCGAGCAGCAACAGGTTCTCCACCCCGGTGAGGTCCTCGTCGACCGACGCGAACTGCCCGGTGAGGCCCACCCTGCTCCGCACCGCCTGGGCGTCACGCACGACGTCGTAGCCGAGCACTTGCGCCTCTCCGGCGTCGGGGCGCAGGAGCGTGGCCAGCATGCGGATCGTGGTGGTCTTGCCCGCCCCGTTCGGACCGAGCACGCCGTACACGCCCCCGGCGCTCACGGCCAGGTCCACACCGGCGACCGCGTGGGTCGTGCCGAAGCTCTTCTTCAACCCTCTCGTCTCGATCGCGAACTTTCCCATGGGTTCGATTCCTTCTCTCGGTGTTGCGAACGGATTGGTTGAGCTAGTCAAGTTTGATTACTTGGCCAGAGTACGCGAGGAGGAAACGTCTAGTCAAGTTTGGTTAGAAGCGCATCTTGAGGTGATCGGGGACCGTTCGCCACGAACCCGGATCATCGGCCATGGTGTAGGCGCCCTCAGACAGTCGTTTGCTCAGGCTCTTCGCCCACTCCAGTTCGGTGCGTGCGTGTCCCGCCCACAGTTCGGCCTGATCGCGGACGTGCTCGGGGGTGTCCCGATTGGGGTGCTCCCGCCACTTGGCCTGCTCTACGAGCTCCGCTTCCAGGCGCGTGACCCGCTCGTTAACGTGCGCGATGGCATCTGTCCTGGTCAGCATGGGCAACATGGCGATGGACGCGTTGAGCATGGCCGGGTCGTGGGTGCGCCGCAGACCGTCGCGGACCAGTTCGACTATCTCGTCACGTCCCCGAGCTGTCGCGCGGTACAGAACGCGCTCCGGCCCGGAGTTGCCCGGCTCGGCGTGTTCGGTGAGGAGGCCATCAGCCGCCGCCTTCTTCAGCGCGTGATAAATCGAGCCGGGCTTGATCTTGGCCCAAATCTCCGCACGCCAGCTCTGCAGTTCGGACCGCACCTGGTAGCCATGCGCGCCGCCGGAGAGGTGCACGATACCGAGTACCAGGAGCTTCGTCGCCGACATGCGCCCACCTCCGCTCAATCTGCTCGGACTCGCTCCGCTTGCGCGCCCGCCAGGGTGGTGTCAACTCCCACCAACAGTAGGGTGCCCTCCTGGTCCGGGTGGTGTCAGCACTGACCTACAAACGGTGCTGGTGGAGACCTCCAAAGCCAGCTCGGCCGCCGGGAGTAGCCATAGTCTGTCGGTCTGCCAGAAACGACTCAAGGTAACCTCGAGCGACCTGCAACGGTGAGACGACCTCACGCGGCGATGCCCAAGCCGCGAACCTGGCAAGGCTGACCAGGTAGCCGCGAACCGTGCTGGCAGCCAGATTCCGGGCGCGAAGGTGGCGCCGCCACTGCCCGGCATACAGGTCCCACTCAGGCGCGCCCGCGACTTGGCAGATCGCCGGCATCGTCGAAGAAGGCGACACCACCGGCGGCGGCGTCTACACCACCCCCGATGGCCTCGCCGCCGCCACCGGCCAACCCACACAGGTCAACCGCATCCGCCTCATCACCACCCAGCACGACGAACCAACCCGAGACACCATCGCCACCACAGTGGACAGAACACTCACGGCCGCCGGCCTCGACGTCGAAAACGCATCCTCGGTCAGCCGCACCGACGCCGCCTCCGCCGGCCACATGGGCCCCGTCCTGCTCGTGCTACTCGGCATCGCCCTCCCCCTCGGCAGCATCGGCGGCATCGGCCTCGCCTCCACCATGAGCGCCAACATCCTCGACCGCACCCGCGAATTCGGCATCATGCACGCCATCGGCGCACCACCCAAAGCCGTACGCCGCATCGTCACCACCGAAGGTGTACTCCTCGCCCTCACCAGCTGCGCCGTCGCCATCCTCCCGACGCTGGCCTTGACCGCCATCCTCGGCGACGGACTCGGCAACCTGTTCGGCAACGCACCCCTGCCCTACCGCATCTCACCGCTAGCCGTCGGCATCTGGACCGCGCTCGCCATCCTCGGCGCCATCCTCGCCACCGAAACCGCCGCCACCCGCGCCTCCCGCATCACCGTCCGCGAAGCCCTCACCTCTGACGACCTCGTCCCGCGCCGGTGCTCGACGGATGCGCCCAGGTGCTGCGGTAACGGAGAAGGCTGGCCAGTAGTACCAGGGCCAGGGTGGCTCCGCCGTCGTCACCGATCCCATTGGGCAGCACCCCGGGCCATCCCGTACCGGTCATAGGTCACCGCCCACATGCGGGGCCCGGCCATCACCCAGCCCAACCTCGTACGTGACCGATGGCCGCGGACGTCGACAAGGCGCAGCCCGGCCTCAGGGTGGCGGCGAAAGTTGCGACCTTCGAGACCTCCAGCCGGCTGATTGCCCTGCAAGGATCACGTTGCCGCAGCCCTGCGGGAACGGTGGGGACGAGGTTTGGCGGCGCCACGGCCGCGTCGCGCGGGTTCGGTCTCAGGCCTGTGCGGCACCGTCCAGGCTCAGCCGAATACGGGCATGCGACAGCAGCAACTGCGCGGTGGCGGTCACGGCTGCCTGGGCCGCCTGTCGGAAGACAGTCCAGTAGGTGTCCGCCGTGGTCACGCAGCTGCCGTGGCCCATGTCGTGCTGGATCACCTTCAACGGCGTTCCCGCCGCGCCAGCCAGGCTCGCCGCCCCATGCCGCAGGTCATGCAACCGCACCGGCGGCAACCCCAACTCCCTGACCAGGGCGGCGAAGCGGCGGGTCAACCAATCCGGGCGCACCGGCCGCCCGTTCGCGTGCAGGAACACCCGACCCCGTGGATCCGGTGCCCGGCCCAGTTGGGCCTTCTGCGCCCGCCACAACTCCCACAAGATCTCCACACTGGCCTCGTCCAGCGCGAGCACCCGCAGGCCCGCTCCGCCTCCGCCCGGCTGCCGAACCCACCCCGACGCAGCCGCGCCCGACGGCCATCCACACCGTCAACCTGCACCGCGAAATACCACCGACCATGCCCAGCCTCAGCCAACAGCGGGCACCGCGCCCCGATCTGCCGGCCGCTTTTCGGGCTGCGGCACCCGCACCGCTTGAACACACGACCGCCACTCTCATGTCCTGTTGTTGCCAACGTTCCTCTCCTCCAACAGAGAAGCGAACTCGCAACCCACAGGCCCGAGGTCCGAGACCCCGGCGGTCACCCTCCGTGATCCGCTGCGCCCGCGCCACCAAGGCCAGGCCAGCACGGTCGCGGAGGTCACGGAGCGTGAGTCACCGGCGTGACTCACACGTGCCTCACACAGACCCTGGGCGTATAGCCAACCGGCTATACGCCCAGGTCACGGAAGGTGCGCCGCCAGGGACTCGAACCCCGAACCCGCGGATTAAGAGTGCGATCTTCAACGGGCGCCCTCCTCAACGTCAGGTCTCGGTGGTTTCGAGCTTCCCGTGTCGCTGGGCCTGGATCCCGGCGAGGACGGTGGCCACCAGCACCGCGCCGACGAAGCCGATGCTGGCGAGAGGCGGCAGCCCGCCCGCGAGGCCGACCAGTACGACGGCGGGCACTGCGGCAATGGGCCACGGCCAGGCCGAACGCCACCGTCTTGAGGTTCCGACGATGACCGCTGCCGTACCGGCGAGGAACAGCACCACCCCACCGTGCAGCGCCCACCGGCCAGCCGTGGGCACCCCGTTGGTCGGGTGCAGGATGAACTGCTCGATGCCGACAGCCACCGCGGCCAGACCCAACGTCAGTGGAAGATGACCGTAGATGTAGGCGTCGGCCACGCCGCTCTCCTGGTCTTCGCCGTCTGCCACGAGTGCCTGCTTCCCGGCCGCTCCGCCGAGATCGAAGTAGTTCCACCACAGCGCGGCGACCGCGACGAAGCTGACCGCGGCCAGCAGAGCCGCTCGCAGGTCCCACTTCGTGTCATGGACGCCGAGGACGACGGACGCCACCGACTCGCCGAGGACGAGGATGACGAGCAGGCCGAACCGTTCGGGAAGGTGTTCCAGGTGCAGCGGCACGCCGCCACCGAACCGGGTCGCCATCACTGGTGCCGACGCCTCTACGAGAATTCCGGCCGCCCATATGACGAACCGGAGATTGCCCGGAACCGCCAGCGACGCTGCCCACAACGCAGCGCTCGCACCGATTCCTGCCAGGTAGATGCGTACCGTGGCACGGGCCTCGGTCACGTGCCGGTAGGCCCGTGCGTACAGGGCGAGCAGCAGAACCCTGGTCGCGAGGTAGCAGATCGCGAACGTCGTCGCCCTCTCACCCACGGCCTCCGGACCGCTGGCCGCCATGCCCATCACCGCGGCGGTTCCGCCCAGCTTGGCCAAGCGGTAGATGACATCGTTGGTGTCGAAACGGTTTGCGTACAGCGTCGTCGTCACCCATGACCACCAGGTAACGGCGAACAAGCCAGCGAAGACGGCGGCACCGTGCCAGCTGAGATCCTTGGCGAACGTCGTGGCCAGTTCGGCAAACACGAGCACGTACGCGAGGTCGAAGAACAGCTCCAGCCGGGAGGCGGTGCGGTCCTCGCTGGTGCGCAGCTGAGGTGGGCGGATCAACGGTGCGGCCCGGGCGCCGCCGGACGGCTCCCGGTCAGCCGACCGAGTCTGCGGGGCGACCACCGGTCGGCCGCCTATGCCGTGATGAGTTCGTCGCGCTTTGCCGCGACGCCGTCGAAAAGCTCCTGGAACGATCCGGCGAACGCCGCCACACCTTGGCGTTCGAGCGCGGCGACCAGATCGTCGTAGTCGATGCCCGCCCGCGCGAAGCGGTCCAGTGTGCGTTGCGCGCCATCGATGTCGCGTTCGAGGGTGTCGGTCACCTGGCCGTGGTCGGCGAAGGCCTCGAAGGTGGCCCGGGGCATGGTGGTGACCGTGTTCGGGCCGATGAGTTCCTCGACGTATCTGACGTCGCGGTAGGCCGGGTTCTTCGTCGAGGTCGAAGCCCACAGGCACCGCTGTGGTGACGCGCCGGCGGCTTCGAGCTCGGACCAGTCTGGCCCGGTGAACACCTCGCGGTACGTCTGGTAAGCCAGCTTCGCGTTGGCTATGGCGAGGGTGCCTTTGAGCTCCTCGGGTCCGCCGACCTCGTCGAGGCGCCGGTCGGCCTCGGTGTCTACCCGCGAGACGAAGAAAGAGGCGACGGAGGCGACCGTGCGCAGGTCTCCGCCGTCGGCGTGCAGCCGTCGCAGCCCTCTGAGGTATGCGTACGCCGCGGCATGGTGGCGCCGAAGGGAGAACAGCAGCGTCACGTTGACCGGGATGCCGCGGGCGACAGCCTCCTCGATCGCAGGGATGCCGGCCTCGGTCGCGGGGATCTTCACGAACAGGTTTTCCCGGTCGATCATGTGGTGCAGCCGGGCGGCCTCGGCCACGGTGCCGGCGGTGTCGTGGGCCAGGTTCGGGTCGACCTCGAGCGAGACCCAGCCGTCGCGGGAGGAGTCGCCTCGGTGGAACACCTCTCGGAGGAGATCGCAGGCCCCGCGAATGTCATCGCGGGCGAGGGCCAGGAACACCTCCTTCGGGTCGGTCTCGACCGCGAGGACCTCGCGCAGCTGCTGGTCGTAGGCGTCGCCCTCGGCGATCGCCGCCTGGAAGATGGTGGGGTTCGACGTCACCCCGACCACACCGCGACCGATGAGGGCGGCGAGGTCACCGTCGCGGACGAAACGTCGGGACAGGTGGTCAACCCAGGCGCTCTGGCCGTGTTCGGCCAGCGCGTTCAGCGGTGTGGACATGAGGATCCCTTTCAGCGCCGGTGCCGTTGTCAGTTGACCCGGCTGGATCGGTGGTCGGTCGCGGCGAGGTCGAGGCGGGCCATTAGCCGCGGGTTGTCGAGGGCCTGTCGAGCATGGGTGAGTGCTTCGGCCTCGATGCGATGACGCAGCCGCGCCAGGTCGGCGTCTTCGGTCGTGCGGACGGTGACGTCGAGGCTCGGGTCGGTGGGCGTGCCGGACACCCGGACCCGGGCGGCGTGTACACCACGGTAGGTCTCCAGCTCGGTCGTTAGCGCGTCGCTCAGCGCGCCCGCGCGCAGGGTGGTGGGTCCCGCGGAGCGGTCTCCGGGGATGACGATGTCCGCGGCGCGGGGGGCGGCGCTGAGCACGCCGATGAGCCAGCGCAGCGCCAGCAGGGCGAGGATGGCGGCGGCGAGCGCCGTTACAGGCCAGAACCAGGCGCTGTTGTCCCCGACGAACCTGCCGACGGGGTTGTCCAGCAGGTGACGGCGGTCGAGGTCGTCACCGATGGCCCCGGCCCCGGCGAGCAGACCGGTGGCGCCGCCGGCGAGCAGCAGCAGCCCGAGCAGTGCCAGCAGGACACGGTTGGTGCGGTCGGCGTGCATCAGCGCTCCTTCGGCGACACCCGCACGGAAAGCGCGGGCGGCTTCTCGAGCGTGAGGGAGTCCACGCGTTGCCGGGCGGCCAGCGTCGTGCTCTCGCGTACCGCGGCGATCTGGGACGGCTCTCTCAGCGACGTCCGGGCAAGGACCTGGATCCGGCGGCGGCGCACCTTGACCCGGGCGTCGGCGATCCCGTCGACGCCGGTGACGGCGCTGCGGACGGCTCGGGCCAGCCCGCGGCGGCTGACGGCCGCGTCGGTGGCGGTGCCGTCGCTGTGCACGGCCAGCCGGTCGGGGCGGCGCGGAGCCAGCTGCGCCAGCAGCAGCGCCAGACCGCCGAGGGCCAACAGGCCACTGATGATCCGTACCGGTGCGGAACCCCAGGTGGTGCGCTGCGCCCACCGATAAGGGGCGGGCCAGTCCAGCAGGGCGGGCCCGGACCCGGCACGTTCGGCGATCACCTCCACAACAACCGTCACGCCGGCCACGATCACGGCCAGGCTCAGTACGAAGGCCATCAGGCGGTTGACGTTTCTCATGCCAGTGTCTCCTCGGCTACCGCACCCGGCCGGTCGGCGCGACGTTGGTGACCAGGTCGTTCACGGTGATACGCACCTCGGCGACGGTCAGTCCGGTCAGCGCGTGCAGCCGCTCGCGCAGGTGGTCACGGAGTTGCTCGGTGACCTGCCGGATGGACACTGGCCACCGCACGCTGATGGTGACCTCGACGTGGGCGACGGAGCCGTCCACGTCGGCGGACGCCTTCGGCGCCGTGGCCAGGCTGGTCTCGCGGATGCCCAGATGCCCCGCACCGGGTACCGCCCGGCCGAGCACCCGCCGCACGGCACCACCGGCGTCGGGCACCTCGAGCACGGCCCGCGAGGCCAGCTTCGCGACCACCGCGTCGCTGATGGTGATCGTTCCCGACGGCTCGTCGGTGGCTGCCGCTGAGGCCCCGGAGTCGTGGGTGACCAGGGCGCTCGTCACCGCTCGCCTCGCCGGCCGGACAGGTACGGCGCCAGGTCGACGTCACCGGCGAAGACCTTGGCTACGCCGAAACCGATCGCGCCGAACACCGCCACGATCAGCATTTGACCGAAGCTGCCGAAGGCCAGGGCAAAGCCAAGTGCCAAACCGACCGCGGTACCAGAGACTTTTCGGATCATGTCAGCTCACATTCACAATGCCGGGAAGTTATCAATGTCGATCAGCGGTCCGGCCTCAGCGCACCCGTGGTCGACCGTGTCGATGGCGCAGAGCCCGCCAGATCCGCACCAGGATCGGAAGGCGGGCGACAATCACCACCCGCACGCGGTCGGCGTCACGTTCGCCCCGCTCGACCCGGTCCAGGTTCGCTAGGCCGGCGATGAAGGCGGCCGGGTCGCCGCCACGGTCGGGATGGTGGGTTCGGATGAACTGTCGTCGTCGCGTCCGGTGTAGGTGTTCGGCTCGGTCCACGAACCCCGCCTCTCCGGCGCCGACCTGGCACCAGGGGTGGTTGCTGGCGCGGGTGGCGATGGCGGCGGATCCGCCACGTCAGCCCATACGATGTCGATCCGCCTGCCAGCGGCCAGGGGCCTGAGCGCGGCCCGGATCTGCGCCGACAGGTCGGACACGGGTGTACCCCACCGCGCCCGCACCTGCACCGCGACGGCCCACTGGTCGATCCGTACCCCCTCGACACGGCGACCTGGCAGGTAGGTGGCGATCAACTGCGGGGGACCTCCGTGCAGGTCCAGCACCCCGGGGCAGCCGCGTACCGCCGTGGCCACGGCGTCGACATCGACACCGTCGACGAGCGCGTCGCTCACCGCCATCACGGGCATCGCGGGGTTCACGACACCCGCGACTCGGACTGGTCTTCGTCGGTCCCGGGCAGGTGCACGTCATCGACGCTGACGTTGACCTCCACCACGCTCAGGCCGGTCATCCGCTCGATGGACTGCTTGACGTTGCGCTGGATGGACCGACCCACATCGGCGATGCTCACGCCGTACTCCACGACGATCTGGAGGTCGACGGCGGCCTCGCTCTCGCCGACCTCGACGCCGACGCCCTGCGCCACGTTGGGGCCGGCGCTGCCGGGGATCCGTTCCCGAAGCGCGTTGAACGCCCGGGTGCCGCTGGTGCCCATCGCGTGCACGCCGGCCACCTCCCGGCAGGCCACGCCGGCGATCTTCTGCACGACGCCCTCCGCGACGCTGATCCTGCCTTCCTCGGTGTTCAGCCGGTCCAGCCGGCCCGGCGTCGACTCCACGCCCCGGCGGTCACCGGACACCGCCTTTTCGTCGCTGTTCACAGCGGTCTGGGTCATCAGGTGGACTCCTTCGCTGGGGATGACAGCCAACGCGGTCATCGCTTGCCCTTCGTCACCGAGTTAGACACCGGCCCAGCCCGTACATCGCACAAATGTCCAAGATTCTTTCGAGTTCGCGGTCTCAACCCGTCCATTCGGGGAACCCGTAGGCCCCGCCGATCCCTCACCGACGCTCCGCCGGCGATATGAGCGCGCGGCTGACAGCGGTGAGGAGAGCCGAGCCCACGAAGGGGGGCAACGTGGACACCGTCGACGACGCCTACCTCGTTCGCCGGGCGCGAGACGGCTACCTGGACGCCTACGAACAACTCGTCGCCCGCCACGCCGCGCGCGCCTACCGGGTAGCGCTGCGGATGCTGGGCAACCACCACGACGCGGAGGACGTCACACAGGAAGCTCTCATCGCCGCCTGGCGGGCGCTGCCGACCTTCCGCAGCGACGCGACGTTCTCCACCTGGCTCTACCGGATCGTGACCACCCGAAGTCTCAACCGCATCAACCGCACCAGGATCACGTACCCGCTCGACGCGCAGCCGGAACCGGCCGCGCGCAGCGGCGGACCCCCCGAGCACGTCGAACGCAGCGCCGCCGCGGACGCGGTCGCCCGGGCCATCACCACCCTGCCGGGTCCGCAACGCGTCGCCCTGGTCCTGTACCAGTTCGAGGAGCTCAGCTACGCCGACATCGCCGAGGTGACCGGCACCAGCGTCCCGGCCGTCCGTAGCCATCTTCACCGCGCACGGCGCACACTAGCCTCACTGCTGCGGGATTGGAGGTGAGCATCGATGACCGCCGGAGCACCGCAACCCACACCGCCCGACGGCCGGCTGGACCTCGCGCAACGGCAGGTGCCCTGCGGGATCGACATCGACACCCTCCTCGAACAGGTAGCCGAAGGCCGTGCCACCGAGCGCGACAAGCACCAGAGCCACTGCCCGCACTGCCAGGCGGCACTCATCGAACTCGCTGATGTGTGGGCACCCGTCCGGCAACTGGCCGAGCAGCCGGTCACCACCCCAACCAGCATGCTCGCCGCCGTCATCCGTCACATCGACCGACTCACCCACGACATGTGGTACACCCTGCACCAGGCCGAAGCCGGTGCCATCAAGGTGGCCGCCAGAGTCATCGCGGTCACCGCACGCCAAGCCGCCCTACAGGTCCCCGGGGTCCGCATCGCCTTCGGACGCAGCACCGCCACGGCCCGCGCCGCTGAAACCGACACCCGCCAGCATCGCCCCCCACACGCCGCCGCCGGTGTCATGGGCCACACCGCAGTCGTCGACCTCGCCCTCACCGTCACCCACGGACAGTCGATCGACGACGTCGCCCGCCAGGTCCAACAGCGCGTCATCGCCGACCTGCGCGGCGCCCTCGAGCTGCGGCATGTCACCGTCAACATCACCGTCGACGACGTCCTAGCCCCGCCCCCCAACGCAGCTTGCTGACGACGGCACACGCCGAGCTCCCACTGCACCGTCCTGGCTGATCCAGTTTGTCTACCGGGTTGAAGGGTAATCGCCACTAGGCCTTTCCTCCGTAGCCGACGCCTATCGCGGCGGCCCCCTTGATGCCAACCGCGAGCAGGCACGTCAACGTGCCGAGCATCCCCCTTCCGCGCCTCGACGCATCCGTTCCGGTACGCCGACTCGCGCGGGCGCCACTTCCTCCTCACCTCACCCCGAGCGTGAAGGACCACGAGAAGGTATTGCCAAGCTGATGGATGTCACCAAACACAGCGTCCGCCGGCCGGTCCGGTCGGCCGTCGTGGTCAATCCCTCGAAGGTCGACGACCTCGATGACTTCCGTTCGCACGTCGACGCAGCGCTGACCAGCGCGGGATGGCCCACCCCGCGTTGGTACCACACGACGCCGTCATCCCCCGGCCGCGAACAGACTGGGCAAGCCATCAAAGCGGGCGCTGAGATCGTCTTCGTCTTCGTCTGCGGCGGCGACGGCGACGGCACGATCCTGTCAGCAGTCTCCGCGCTCGTGGACACCGACACAGCCCTGGCTGTCCTGCCCGCCGGTACCGGCAACCTGCTCGCCGCCAACCTCGGCCTGTCCGACGACCTGACCGCTGGCCTACAAGTCGCCCAGGCGGCCGACACCAAGAGCGCCGCGGCCCAGCTCGGCCACGCCAGTGAGGGAATCACCAGCACCTACTACATCGCCAAGCCCGTCCTCGTCCCGGACGTCTCCGACATCCTCGAACAGTTCGGTACCAGGTAGGTAGGGTCTGACCTTCGCACTCGAACGGTCCCTATCCAGTGACGTTGATACGGCCGTCGTTGGCCTCGTCGAACAGTCCGTGGTGGACGCATAGGAGGGTACTGGCACTGGGCGCCGGGTCGTGCAGACTGCCGTTCGTGAAGTGTACGTGGGCGTCACGGAGGGCGACTGGTACCGGTTCCTGGCCGACCGGCAGCGCTCCATGAGGTCGACTTCTGGCGCCCCGGCGGTGGCCGTGGTTTCGGTGTCCTCGCGGTCGGCGAGCCGTTCTTCTTCAAGACCCACCACTCGCACAACCGCGTGGTGGGCGGCAGCGCCGAGAACACGATTGGAGGGCCGGCCTGGGCGAACCTCCGAGCGGTGTGGAAGCCTTCAGCCGAGGTGCGTGGTCTTGCGTGGTACGAACGCGGCGGTGGCTTCGGCTGCCCGCTGGCCGATGGTGCCGATGAGGTGCCGTACGTGGATCGGATGAGCGCTGGGCTGGCGTGCTGAGGTTCGTGCCTGAGCCATACCAGGGACCGTCGACGTCAACACCGCGATACGGAATTGGAAGGATGGTCGGCGCTGTCCGGTCGCCGTTTACGGTGGGGACATCGGGTGATTGGGCGGTGCGATATGGCGTGTAGATATGCCTTTGAACGGTCTCCGCAGGAGATTCGTGGCGGGCAATTTGGCCAGGTTGCTGAGATGGCGAATCCTCGTCCCAGGTAGCCCTGGCGAGTACGTCGCAGGCGAGTATTTTCCACTGGCGCGTCGTTCGCCGGGGCCCAGCGACGATTGCACGGTCGATCCCTTGAAGCATGGTTCGTGGCCTGCGTCCGTATTGCTCGCGATCGAGCCACATGACCAATCTGATCTTGCGAACATCGATTCATACCTCTGGTGCCTGTTGTTCGATCGTTTCCGCCTAGTGTCGATATGTGTCCCGGGCTTGTCGAATCTTTGAGGAAACTCTTGGGATAGGCGTTGACATCAATCCTTTGCGTGGCGCACTGTGTCGATCACTTTGCTCAGTGTGGCACGGGGAGGCACCGTCGTGGCTGGCCGTTCGACAGACTTGGGTACCGCGGGCCGGACACGCCGTGGCCTTCGTCCGCTTCGGCGGGCTGCCAGGCGGCGTCTTCTCGACGGCATGTCGTGGTGCACACCGTCGTTCGGTCGTTCGTGGCGGCGTCGCGCCGTTCCGGTCGTTGTCGCTTTGCTCGTGGGCACCGTGCTGGTGACTGTGGACAGTCCCGCGAGTGCCGAGCCGGTGTCGCCGAGTGGGTCGTCGGCCACGCAGCCGACGGAGACGCTGGCGGCGTTCGATGAGGCGTCGGCGGCATTGCTGGCGTACCGCAAACGGCGGCCGGTGGTCGTGACCAGCCTGATGTCGGAGACGTCGCAGACGGTCGCGCGTCCGGATGGGTCGTTCGAGACGACGAGGCATATGGCGCCGGTGCGGATGCGTAGCGAATCGGGCTCGTGGGTCGATGTGGACCTGACGTTGCAGCGGCAGCCGGATGGGAGTGTGGCGCCGAGGGCGCATCCGCGTGGGCTGTGGTTGTCTGGGGCCCGTGCCGCGGGTGAGGACGCCTTGGTGGGCTTGGGTCGGGGGAGTAAGCGTACGGAGCTGGGCTGGTCGGGGGCGCTGCCGGAGCCGGTGTTGGATGGTCGCAAGGCCACCTACGTCGATGTCAAGCCGGGTGTGGACCTGGTCGTGGAGGCACGGCGGATTGGCTTTGAGTATTTCCTGGTCGTTAAGGATCGGCAGGCGTCAGCTCAGGTGGCCTCGGTGGCGATGCCATGGGATACGGGCGAGTTGGTGGTGGCGCCTCGCCCGGCTGGTGGTCTGGAGCTTCGGTCTGGGTCTGGTGCGGTGGTGGACGTGCCGCCGGCGGAGATGTGGGACGCGCGGCGCTCGCCGTTGGGGGAGCCGGTGCGCCGGGCGGAGGTGGATCTGTCCACGACCGGCGCTGGGGACAGCACGGAGCTTGTGGTGACACCGGATGCGGGGTTCTTGGCCGATCCGCGGGTGGTGTATCCGGTGACGATCGACCCGTCGATAAACCTGGAGCCGGCGTTCGACGCGTATGTGCAGGACACCATCGTCAACACTGACAAGTCCGGTGATACGCAGTTGCGGCTGGGTTACAGCGACGACGCGGACGAGGGTTGCGGCTCTGGTTGCACGGCCCGCTCGTTCCTGGCGTTCGGCGGCCTCGCCGGCTACGCCGACGCGACTGTGCTGTCAGCGGAGCTGTTCCTGTGGAACTTCCACTCCTGGTCGTGCACCGCCACGCAGTGGGAGACCTGGCGTACCACGTCGGTGAGCAGTAGTACGCGGTGGGGGAGTCAGCCGTCGTGGGCTGCCCGTGCTGGCACGTCGACGGGTACGAAGGGTTACAGCTCCAGCTGCGGCGACGGGTGGGTGTCCTCGTCGGTGAAGGATGTCTTCCAGTACGTGTTCAACAACAGCGGCAGCACCGCGACGGTGGGTATCCGGGCGACGAGCGAGACGAACCACAACGGGTGGAAGAAGTTCGACTCCTCCGAGGGCGCCCATTCGCCGTATGTGCAGCTGGTCTACAACCGCACGCCGCGGTTGCCGACCGGCCTGGCCATCAACTCCTGCTACTCCGCGTGCGCGTCGCCGGCGGTGGTCCGGTCGGGTGCACCGCAGGTAGCGGCGGTGGTATCGGACCCGGACGGTGGAACGCTGCGGGCCGAGTACGAGGTGTGGGACAACGCCAAGACGACGCGGAAGGCGGCGTCCGGCACGGCGGTGACGGGCGTGGCATCGGGCACCTCGCGACCGTGGCGGGTGACACCGACATTGGCGGACGGCACATATCACTGGAAGGTGCGCGCCTGTGACAGCCACACGTGTGGTGGCTTCTCCGGCTGGTTCACCTTCACCGTCAATACGCAGGATCCATCCCTGCCGGCGGTGACGAGCACCGCGTATCCGGAGAAGCAGACGGGAACCTGGAACGGGGCTCCGGGGCAGGCGGGTGCGTTCACGTTTGGGCCGAACGGTGCCGCGGACGTGCAGGAGTACATCTACAGCCTCAACGACGCGAACCCCATCACGGTGCCCGCCGGTGCACCGCAGACGGAAAAGCTGACGGCGAACCAGCAGCAGGTGGGTACCGATGAGACCGGGTTCACGGGTAGCTCCAACGCGACGATCTGGCGTAGCCCGAACCTGGGTCACGGTGGCAACGGCGCCCTGAAGGTGACCGTGGCGACGACGGCGGGCAACACCTATGGCCCGCAGGGCGACACGTACGCGACGATGGGCGGCGACTACGGTGGCCTGCGGCTGGGCATGCAGGCGGGCAAGAAGTACCTGATCACCGGCTGGGTTTGGGTTCCGGCCGCGACCGGCCTCAACCCGGGTGGCACCTACGGAACGACACGTGGGCAGCGGATCGTCGCGTTCTACAACTCGGGCTCGGCGCACATCGAGGTCCCGTCGGGCAAGGCGACCGCGACGGAGGCCTGGAACTTCGTTTCGGTCGCGGTCACCATCCCGAGCAATGCGACCGAGGCGTTCGTGCGCCTGTACAACGGTTCACCAACCGGATCCGGGAAGTCGGTGTACTGGGACCACCTGTCGCTGCGGGAGCTGGTCGGCACGTCGACGGACGCGTCGATCACGCCGCCGAAGGATGGGCTGAACGTGCTGTCGGTGCAGTCCCGCAACACCGCCGGGTTCACTTCAGACCCGAAGGTCTACCAGTTCCTGGTTACGCCGAACACCGACGTGTGGCATTGGGCGCTGGACGAAGGCGCGGGGACCACCGCGGTATCCGTGCCGAACACCCGACCCGCGACCGTGTCTGGGACGGGCGTGACGTGGGCCGAGTCTGGATTCGTGGGCGATTCCGCGGTCACGTTGGCCGGTACGGGTGCGTTGCAGACCGCGTCGCCGGTGTTGAACACCACCCATACCGGTGGCTTCACGGTGGCGGCGTGGGTGCGGCTGACGGATCCGACGAGCTGGCGTACCGCGGTGGGGCAGGACGGGACTGACACGTCCCGGTTCCGGCTCGGGTTCCGCGACGATCGTGACCTCGACGGCGACAGCGTCGCGGATCCGGCCTGGTGTTTCACCCTCAAGCAAACCGACTCCTCCGGGGCGAGCTCGGACGCTGCCTGCACGACGGACTACGTCGTATCTGGCGACTGGGTGAGCCTGGTCGGCGTCTACGACCCGATCGGCAGCAAGGTCAAGATGTACGTGAACGGCATACCGGCCGTGTCCGGCGCGTACGCCGAAGCGGCCGTGACCGGGACGTGGGCGGCCACGGGCCCGTTCACGATCGGCCGGGCGATGCATCTGGCCGGGGCAGGCGACCTGTGGATCGGCGACGTCGACCACGTGTACGCGGCCCAGCAGGTGTGGGATGACACCGAGATCCAGCAGTTCGCTGCTCAGTAGCAGGGCTTTACAGCCGGTAGCAGGTTGGTGCGGTTCGCGAGATGGGGAGGCGCCGTGGGCGCTGTGCGTAGCTCACGTCCGTTCGCGGGAACGGCGATGACCGTGGCGGGCCGGTTCGCGCGACGCGCGGCGGGAGTCGTCGCTGCCGTCGTGGCCGCCACCGTGGCGCTCAACGCGGTCGCGGTGGCCGCACCGCCGTCGTGGCAGCCGCCGAAGCCGAAGGACGTCACCGGGGTAGCGGTGACCCCGGTCAAGGCCAAGCACCGTCCAACGTGGACTGCCGCCGGCCGTGAGGTCAAGGCGCCCCCGATGGTCGCCTGGCCGGCGCCGGGCTCGGCAACGGCCGACCTGGCCGCCGCGGCCATCTCGGCGCGTGACCTTTCCCGTGCACCGGAGGCACGGGCCGGGTCCCTGCCGGTCTGGGTCTCGGCCGCACCGACTCCCGCCGGCCAGGACAACAAGCGAACCGTTCCCACGCCGACGGTCGGCCGGGTCGCCGTCGAGGTCCTCGACCGGGGTACCGCCGCGAGGGTGGGCGTCTCCGGTGTGGCGCTGAAGGTCGGCCGCGCCGACGGTGTGCGGTCGGCCGGTGCGGTGACCCTGCGGGTGGACTACTCGTCGTTCGCTGGTGCGTATGGCGGGGACTGGGCATCCCGGTTGCGGATCGTGTCGCTGCCGGACGGTAGGCCGATCCCGAGCCGCAACGATCAGACGGCCAAGACGGTTTCCGCGGTTGTCCCGGTCGCCGCCACCGCCACGATGGTGGCGTTGACGGGTGGCGCGTCCGGTGACAACGGGGACTACAGCGCGACCAGCCTCACCCCGGCCTCGACGTGGCAGGTGGCGCAACAGACCGGCTCGTTCGCCTGGTCCTACCCGGTGCGGATGGTGCCAGCGGTCGGCGGCCCGGAACCGACCGTGGCGCTGTCCTACTCGTCGGGCTCACTCGATGGACGCAGTGGCGGCACCAACACGCAGGGCTCGTGGGTCGGTGACGGGTGGGACCTGTGGCCGGGCTATATCGAGCGGCAGTACCAGGCGTGCGGGGAGGACAAGGACGCGGTCGGCGGCGTCGACCCGAACAACAAGACCCTGAACACCGGTGACATGTGCTGGCACAAGCCGGACGGCAGCGCCTCCATCTCCCTCAACGGCCGGGGGACCGAGCTGGTCAAGTCGACCGGCAACACCTGGAAAGGCGTGTCCGACGACGGTTCGAAAATCGAGCTGCTGAAGAACACGTCGTTCGGCAACAGCGACGACGACGGCGAGTACTGGAAAGTCACCACCGTCGACGGCACCCAGTACTTCTTCGGCCGCAACACCGGGCCCGGCGGCGCCTCGGCCGCGACCGCGACCAAGTCGGTGTGGACCGTGCCGGTCTACGGCAACCACCCGGACGAGCCCGGCTACACGGCCGGAGACTACGTGGCCTCCCGACGGACGCAGGGATGGCGGTGGAACCTCGACTACGTCGTGGACCCGCACGGCAACACCATGACCTACTTCTACGAGCGGGAGACCGGCGCCTACGCCCGGGACGGCGACGTCGACAAGCGGACCACCTACGACCGGGGCGGCTATCTGACCCGGATCGAGTACGGCAACCGCGCCGACGCCGCGTCCACGGTGCAGGCCGCGGCCCGGTTGCTCTTCGACGTCGCGGAACGCTGCGAGAGCAACTGCTGGTCCGGCACCGACCCGGTGGCGGCGTCCTGGTTGGACACTCCGTGGGACCAGTACTGCAAGGCCGCGCCTTGCACCGACCAGCTTGCTCCCACTTTCTGGACGCAGAAGCGGCTGTCCCGGATCCGCGCCCAGGTGTACTCCGGCAGTGGCACCACCTTCAACGACGTCGAGTGGGTGACGCTGCGCCACACCTACCTCCAGTCCGGGGGCAACGAGGGCAAGCCGATGTGGCTGGCCGGCATCACCCGAACCGGCAAGGTGACCACCGCCGGCGGCGGCGAAGTCACCCAACCGGAAATCGTGTTCGACCCCGGCGCCGAAGCCCTCGCCAACCGGGTCGACGGTCCCGCCGACGGCCGCACCAACCTGTTCCGGTACCGCATCAACACCATCACCACCGAGACCGGTGCCCAGATCGCCCTCACCTACAGCGACCCGGAATGCGTCCGGACGGCGCTGCCGGCGGCGCACGCCAACACCAAACGGTGCTATCCACAGTGGTACGGACCGGACGGCGAGGAACCGACGCTGGACTGGTTCCACAAGTACGTCGTCGAGCGCGTCGACGTGTACGACAACACCGGCGGGTTCGCGCACGAGCAAGTCAACTACGACTACCTGGACACTCCGGCCTGGCACTACGACGACTCCGAGCTGATCAAGCCGAAGAAGCGCACGTGGAGCCAGTTCCGCGGCTACGGCCACGTCCAGGTCCGCAAGGGCCTGGAGTCCGGTGTCCAGACCGTCGCCGACTACCTGTACCTGCGCGGCATGGACGGCGACAAGCAACCAAACAACGGCACCCGCGACGTGTGGGTCACCGACTCGCAAGGCGTCGCTCTCGAGGACCACGAGGCGTACGCGGGCATGCTGCGAGAGCAGAAAACACTCGGCGTGGGCGGGTCGGTCGTGACCGGCACCATCAACACACCGGTCAAGCAGGGCCCCAAAGCCACCTCCGGTCCGCTGAAGTCGTGGATGACCAACGTCGGCACCGTCCGCACCCGGACTCCATTGTGGAACGGCACGACCCGGTGGACCAAGACCGTGACGACGTACAACGCCGACAACCTCCCCACGCAGGTGGACGACCTCGGCGACGAGGGCACCGCCGCCGACGACATCTGCACCCGCACCCAGTACGCCCGCAACGAGACCGCCTGGATCCTGGACAAGGTAAAGAAGGTGGAGAAGGTCGGCGTCAACTGCGCCACCACCCCCACCCTGCCCGGCGACATGCTGTCCAGCCAGCGAATCACCTACGACCTCGAGACCAACGACTGGAACACCTACCTGCCGGTCAAGGCCGACGTCGCCAAGGTCGAGGAGATCGACTCCTGGATCGGCACCACCCCGCAGTGGGTGACCACCGCCCGGACCAAGTACGACCCGAACGGCCGCGTCAAAGAGGCCTACGACGCCCTATCCCGCAAGGCCACCACCGCCTACACCCCGGCCACCGCCGGCCCGGTCACCTCCACCACCGCCACCAACCCGGCCGGGCATACCGCCACCACCAACTACGCCACCGCCTGGCACCTGCCGGTGAGCATCACCGACACTGCGAACAGCGCGGTCAGCGAGCTCACCTACGACGGCCTCGGCCGCCGCACCAAGGTCTGGTTCCCCGGCCGCGCCAAGGCCACTAACCCGACCACACCGAATGTCGAGTACCTCTACCTGGTCCGCAACGACGCGCCAACCGCCGTAACCACCAGAACCCTGACCGCGTACGGCACCAGCACCTACAAAACACAGATCACCTTGTACGACGGCCTACTACGCCAGCGGCAGACCCAAACTCAAGCGCCCGGCGGGGGCCGCACCCTCACCGACACGGTCTACGACTCCCGCGGCCTCGTCGAATGGACCTCGAACCCGTACTACGACACCACCAATGCCCCGCCGGACACCACCCTGGTCGGCGGATCCGGCACGCCCGCAGTGCCCGCGCTGACCGAGAACGTGTACGACGCCGCCGGCCGCATCACCGCCGCCATCTTCAAAGTCAACGGCGTCGAACAGTGGCGCACCACCACCTGGTACGGCGGCGACCGCAAGGCTGTCACACCCCCCGAAGGTGGCACCAAGAGCGAAACCCTGCTGGACGGCCGGGACCGCACCCGCCAGGCGCGTCAGTACCACTCCCACACCGCGACAACCTTCGACGCGACGACGTATACGTACACCGACCGCGGCGAGCTGGCCACCGTCACCGACCCGGCCGGCAACACCTGGCGCTACACCTACGACCAGCGCGGCCACAAAATCAAGGACGAGGACCCAGACCGGGGAGAAACCAACTCCACCTACGACGCCGCCGGGCAACTCACGACCGTCACCAACAGCCGCGGCATCACGCTCGCGTACACCTACGACAACCTCGGCCGGAAAACGACCGTCCGCGACGGGAGCATCACCGGAAACAAGCGCGCCGAGTGGGTGTACGACACTCTCCAGTACGGCGTCGGCAGGCTCACCAAGTCGATCCGGTACGAGCCCGCCGGCTCTACCAACGCATACGTCAACGAGGTCGGCGAATACGACGTGGCCGGCCGACCGAAGAGCACCAAAATCA
Organism: Phytohabitans sp. LJ34; assembly: GCF_052068095.1. Classification (NCBI taxonomy): domain Bacteria; kingdom Bacillati; phylum Actinomycetota; class Actinomycetes; order Micromonosporales; family Micromonosporaceae; genus Phytohabitans; species Phytohabitans sp. LJ34. Next base: position 218,666 of record NZ_JBQHDG010000020.1, read on the forward strand.
CCGTCCCGGCCAGCCAAGGCACCCTCTGCGCCGCCGGCGGCACCACTCCCTGCACCTACACCTACGCCGCGACCTACCGCAACGACGGCCAGGTCGCTACTACCACTCTGCCCGCCGCCGGTGGCCTGCCCTCGGAGAAGCTGACCACCACGTACAACGAGGTCAGTGCGCCCGACGGGCTGCTGTCCGCGGCGCAGATCTACGCCGACGCCACCTACAACAAGCTCGGCCAGCTCACCCAGCGGACGCTCGGGGAAGACGGCAGCCACACCTGGCTGACCTACACCATCGACCAGAACACCGCCCGGCTCACCAACGCCAACGCCATCCCCGAGCTCAAGCCAGAAGTCTTCAACGCCACCTACACCTACGACGACGCCGGCAACGTCATCACCATCGCCGACCAACCCGCCGGCGGCGCCACCGACACCCAGTGCTACTCCTACGACTACCTAGGCCGCCTCACCAACGCATGGACTCCCAATACCGCCGCGTGCGGCACACCCGCGGTCGCGCAGCTCGGCGGCCCCGCACCCTACTGGCACTCGTACGAGTACACCGGCCCAGCCGGCCTCGCCGGCAGCCGCACCAAGGAAACCTGGCACGCCAGCGCGGGCGACACCACACACACCTACACCTACCCTGCCCAGGGCGGCGCTCCCGGCAGCCACCCGCATGCCGTGCAGACGGTCGCACACGACTACCCGACCGGCACCGACACCACCGACACGTACGCCTACAACAACACCGGCGACACCATTTCCCGGCCCGGCACCCCGGCGAACCAAGCCCTCACCTGGGACAACGAGGGCCACCTCGCGACCGTCGCCGACAACAGCAAGAACACCAGCTACATCTACGACGCCGACGGAAACCGCCTCATCCGCCGCGACCCGACCGGCGCCACCCTCTATCTACCCAACGGCACCGAAGTCCGCTCGCCCACCACCGGGGCCGCCTCGGCCACCCGCTACTACACACACCTCGGCGTCGCCATCGCCGTGCGCACGCTCACCGGCCTGACCTGGCTCGCCGGCGACCACCACAACACCACCGAAGCCGCTCTCAACGACACCGATCTCAGCCTGGCCCGCCGCCGCACCCTGCCTTTCGGCGACACCCGCGGCACCACCACCGGCACCTGGCCGTCCGCAATGGACAAAGGCTTCGTCGGCGGCACGATGGACAACACCGGCCTGACCCATCTCGGCGCCCGGGAGTACGACCCGAAGATCGGCCGGTTCATCTCCGTCGACCCAATCCTCGACCTGGGCGATCCGCAGCAGTGGAACGGCTACAGCTACGCCAACAACACGCCCGTCACCCACAGCGACCCCTCAGGTCTCTGCCTCACCGACTCGCCAGGCTGCTTCTCCGAGATCGGCAACGACCCGATACCCCCGCCACCACCCACCGGGAACGGCGGGAACGGCGGGAACGGTGGCAACGGCGGCAACGGCGGCAACGGCGGCTCTGGAAATGGCGGAGGCGGCGGCAAGAAGGGCTTTTGGGGCCAGATCGGAAGCGGACTCAAAAAGGGCTTCACCAACGCAGTGGTCGATCCTTTCCTCGGCGCGGTAAACACCATCACCAGCAGCTACGCCCGCGCCTACCACGACGTCAACGGCGTCTTGACCGGCGAAATGTCCGCCCTTGACGCCGCCCTCGACATCGGATCTATTTACGTCACCAACTACAAAGACTCCGTCGTTGGACTCGTCAAAGCACCGGTCGAAGCCATCGGCAACCTCATCGAAACCCCAGGCCACATCATCAAAGGCGACTACGAAAAGGCCGCCGAAAGCTGGTCGGAAGGGGCCATCGGAGCAGCTCTCATCGCAGCGGGAGGAAGAGGTGGATTTAAGGGGCCAAAAGGTTGCAAACACAGCTTTGATCCAGCCACCCCGGTTCTTCTCGCTGAGGGCACCAAACCTATTGCGGAGGTGACGACCGGTGACCTGGTAGTCGCTGAGAATCCCGAAACAGGCGAAGTCGAGCTCCGCGACGTTGTCGAAACACATACCAACCTCGACACCGATCTAACTGACCTCACCGTTACGACTCCCGACGGCGGGATCAATACGCTCGAAACGACACAGCATCATCCGTTCTGGAGCGAAGACCGTGGGGCATGGGTGGACGCCAAGGGCCTCCGAGCCGGCGAGCGGCTTCGTACCTACGATGGATCAACAGTCATCGTTCTGGCGTCCCGGTCCTATGGCGGCCTCGCCATCATGCATGACCTCACCGTTGATACACTTCACACCTACTATGTGATTGTCGCCAACACGCCGGTGCTCGTTCACAACTGCGGCGGCAAAGCTACGGTGAATTGGGAAGGCGGTCACGCGTCAATTGATGTCGAAGTCGATGGTCAAGTGGTTAGTACACACCGCTGGGGCGCTCCGGGTACCGGAACCCGGCCCGACTACTTCCATGATCCAGTGTCCCCCCGTGCTCGACGAATTGAGGTAGACCTTCCGGATGCGGCCGGCGCACAGCGCTATCAGGATGACACGATAGGTCGTGAGCAAGGACCTTATGACGTGGAAACGAATAGCTGTTTGACATACTGTGGCGACGTGCTACGCGCGGGCGGTGTGGATGTCCCAGATACATCCACCGGGCTAGCACGCTGGCTGATACGCAACGGAAGAAAGGTTGGGTGATCTGGGTGGATGACCGAACCCCCGAAAGTAAAGGGCTGACCGCGTTGCTTTCGGAAATCATGGCCTCGGCAAGGGTTGGGCTGGACCTAGTTGAGGCTGCCGGGGAGTTGGCTGCCGAAAACGCGCGTTACAATAAGTGGGTGCATGGTCGAAAGCCCACCTCAACTTCGGCTGAATTGTGGAATCTGGCCGCTTTGGCGAGGAAGCACGAGGAGGCTCTGTCGATCACATGGGATCGCTATCAGGTGGCGGCTGATGAAATCCGCACCGAGAGAGGTCATGAACTGATCGAATTGCTCAGCGCCCAGCAAGATGAGCTTCGCCGAAGCCGAGAATCTGACGCTGTCTTTCATCAAGACCCTGACATGCCTCCGGAGCTCCTCGATTGGTAGCTGCTAATATGGCAGGAGTTAGAGAACTGACAGTGACACATCGTCTGTTTGCTCGTTGTGAGCGTCCAGGCATGCTTGCCAACAGGTAAACATCGGCGACCGGGGGTCGCCGGGCATCCGCACAGCGACGTGGCAGGCGCAGCAGGGCGGACATGATTGGGCCGGGTGCCGAGCAGCGGCGGCCTGCAGGCCGATAACGGTTGTTATGTCAGCCTAAGGGCTGTCTTGTAACTCGGTGCGTGCATTGGCCGGTCGGGCGACCCGACCATGGGGACGTTCGCCCTGCTTGGCGAGCACCTCAGTGCGAACGATGGCGCACTCGCAATGGTGCCGCTAGGCGAACAACCTTGGCGGTACCCGGGTGGTCTACCGGACCCGCAGGACAGCCCACTCTGGACCGCCAAGGCCATCTATCTGGCCTCCTCGAACGGCTACATCGAAACCGACGACGAACTCTGGCTAGTTGCCGCAGGCGGAGCAGCGGATCTGTACGCCGCAGAAGGCCCGGCTATGCAAGGCTATGTAGTGCCGGGACGAGGCGGCCTCCGCGGCGCCGGCGGATGTAGTTTCGCTGGAGAGACACGGGTGCTGATGGCCGACGGCAGCGTACGCCCCATCAACGAGATCAAGGTCGGCGACCTCGTCCTAGCCAGCGATCCAGAAACAGGAGAGCAGGCGCCGCAGCGAGTTACCCACCTGTGGACGCACGAAGACGACGTGCTTGCGCTCTCGGTCAGCAGCGGCACCATAACCACTACAGAGGACCACCTGTATTGGGACGCGGTGCACCAGAGATGGACGCGCGCCGATGAACTCGGTGTGGAAGCCGCTCTGACGACGGCAGATGGGAACACGGTCCTGGTCAACGGCTTGAACCAGAACTCTCGTCGTTCGGTCATCGCCTACACTCTGACCGTCGAAGACATCCACACCTTCTACGTCTTGGCAGGCCGCAGTTCAGTCCTCGTTCACAATTGCCCCGGGGATGGTGCCGTCGGTGGGCCCAAAGCTGGCGGTGGCGCACCCAAGATTGGACCGACGTCAGGAAGGCCAAATTGGCAGGATGGGTCGGTTTCACCTGGGCAGGGTTGGGAATGGCGTGGTCCAGGCGACCCTGGAACACCCAACCGAGGAGTCTGGTTCAAACCGGATACCAAGGAAACGCTGCATCCTGACCTCGGCCACCCCGCGCCGATCGGGCCACACTACGACTACCGTGCCCCCGATGGGACGTTCTACCGTATATTCCCAGACGGAAGGGTTGAGCCGAAAAAGTGACGCGAGTAGCGGAAATCAGCATTGATGTCGTCGAGTACGTGAGAGCAAGTCTGCGAGAGGGGCTCTCGCTAGCGAGGGCTTCGATACCTCTCTTGGACGAAATGACGACGGTTGCATTGGTCCCCGAAGGCACAACAATCGACCGTGCGCTCAATCTAGGTAACGGCGGCCTAGGCGGATCCGACATGCGCGAGATCGCCGCGCTACTTGCCCGGGCGTATCCGGAAGCCGTCCTGGTCGTTGAGCTACCGCTTTGGCGTCCCGAGGACCCAGGAATTCGTGAAACAGATCTGAGTGTAGCTATAAGCGGCGACGAGATCTATTCGGTCCGACCACTTAACAGCGGCCCCAATCTCGTCGAAAGGACGCTGCGGCTGGCTGATCCGTCGTTTATGTACAACGCATTTATTTTGGAGCCCAAAGTTAATTTGGTTGCGGAACTCGTATTTCCGAATCTGCTAAAGTCTGGACAAGTGGTAGTAAAAGGCGTATTGGTCGGCGCATACGACGGCGAGGGATTCGTGCTAGCGAGTTCTCGCCATTGATCGCGGCCGACGACGACCCGAGCAATGACGGACGAGTAGGAGCTGGTGGACCCGGCTGACGGTCTCAGTGCGGGCCTGTCCTAGTTCGTCGCGGCGGGGGTCCCCAGCAGCTGCAGTGCGAACTGTCATGTCGTTCGATCTGGATCTGGCGCAGCCCAAGGGGCTGCGTAGGCCGGCTACGGCAACGCTGTGGCATCGACCGGATCGGTCTTACGGCCCTGGCCGGTGTCGACCGCACCACCCGGGCGGACAACTTCGCCGGCACGTCCACGACGGTCTCGCCGTCGACGAGGCTAGCTGAAGCTTATGGCCGACGACGGTAGATCTCGATCGCGGCGTCCCCAAGCATCGATCCGAAGCGCCCGGCGTCCGGATCCTTGCGCAGGGCTCTGCATCGGCACTCTCCGTACTCCGTGGGGTCCAGGGAGACGAAGTCGCCGCATCTAGCGCATCGCGCCATCAGGTCGGGGCGCATGTTCCAGCCGTCACCGTCACCGGTCGCCGTCGGCCCGCTACCGAGGTATTCAGACTCCGTGAGCCGCCGTTGCCCCATGAACCGAGGGTTTAACATGCCGCTATTCGTCTGCCTTGGCGACCCAGTACAACTGCTTGTGGCCCCGCGCCTCCATCGCTGCTGCGAGGTCTTCGGCGTCCGCGCGTGAGTCCCTCCGCGCGACTTCAAACTGATGGCCGTTGTCGTCCTGCCGCCATACAATCCATCGATCGGATGAGCCAGAAGTTGCCGGGCCATGGTCGTCCACGGCCGCAATACGCTCGCTCGATATTCGAGCATCATGCCCTGCCGGCCGGTCCTGCCAGCAGCCCGATCTGCCCCAGCCGCGTACGACGTCGGCGGCGTGTCGATGACGTCCAAGCGAGTGATCTTGGCATCCTCTTCTGCCGCGATCCGGGCGCCTATTCCTGCTCATCACGGATGGTGATCATGGTCCTGTTCGTGTGCAGTTCGGGCAGCCACTGCCCGACGGGGTCGTCCGGCGCAGCTCGACCTCGGTGCCGGCCGCAGCACCACCGTCGACGATGTACGTCTTCGTACACTTCCTTCGCGGCGGCCGCCGTCTGTGGGTCCCGACGCGCGTGGAGGGCTTGCGTCGTGCTGCTCTACGGCGGCGCTCTGCGGCAGCTATCTGTCGCGGACGTGCATGGTTCGACTCCCCCGCGGGCTGCCACTTGGTGAGAGCGAGTATCAGCCTGGGGTGGTTAACGGGAGAACTTCGGCCGCATCCAGGACGGCCCCCCATGGAAAGGTGTCGATGCGATTTCCGCCAGTTCCGGGCGAATGTGGCTCCCATTTACCCGGACCGAACAGCACCCTTACGCCCTCGGAGCACAGCGACTCAACCGCCGCCGCGAACGGCTTCCTCGCGGCCAGTGCCGTATTCACGAACGGCAGCACCGCCACGGGCACGCCGCGTCCGATTGCCTCCGCCAGTGTGCCCAGAGCGTAGGTGTCGTTGATGCCAAGAGCGAGCTTGCAGATCGTGTTGTACGTTGCCGGCGCGACGACGACCGCGTCCGCCTCGGGCAGCGAGCGGGTCGGCGACTCGCCTGGTTTCCGGTATTCGCTGCGGACCCGATTGCCGGTCAGCTCTTCAAGCTTCGGCACGTCCAGGAACGCCAGCGCGGCCGGCGTGGCGGTGACGGCGACGGCCCATCCTCGGGCCTGCGCCAGTTCGACCAACCGATGTACCTGCGGTGCGGGCCCCGCGCCGCAGACCACGACCGTTACGAGGTGACGCGTCGCCGGCTCTGTCACACGTCTACCCCTGTCCGTTCGGCGAACTCGCCTACGGCCCGCTGAACGGTGTGTGGGGCGGTCAGCGCGAGGTCGCGAACGAGGCGGCGCACTGTTTCGCTGGTACGGATTTCTTCCGGCGCGATCTGCTCCGCCGTACGCAACGCCTGATGCGCGTGCTCATGTTTGCCCCACTGGGCGAAGGCTCGGGCGGTGTCGATGAGCAACCCAGCCTTGCGCTCGGCTAGCGGTATCCGGCTCAAATCGACCCGGCGGGCCAGATCGATAGCGGTCCCGGCGTCGCCCAGGGTCATCGCTATGTGGACCCGATGCTGTACGACGTTGGTCGGTCCGAATGCGGTCCACTGCGCGTTGTCATCGTGGCCAAGCCGCCGGCTAGCCTGCTCGGCCTCATCGAGCAGCTGCCAAGCGCCGGACCGGTCCTCGGCGATAGCGGCGGCAACGGCACCCCGCAGGAGAAGGGCACCGTAGACGGAAAGGGCATTCGGCCCGGGCTTGGGTACGTCGGCGTCGAGCCGTGCGGCGCCTTGGGCCGCTAGCTCCTTGGCGTGGGCGGCATGACCGCCCGACATCAGCCAATGTGTGACGGCGCGTGTGCTGGCGGCCAGGACGATCGGCTCCTGGCTTCGTATCGCGGCCTCCATACCCCGGTCGGCCGCGAGCGCGGCCAAGCCGAGGTCGCCGACTTTGAGCATGACGCCGGCGGTCACCTGGTACGCGAACGCCGCCAGCGCCCAAGCCTTCGTTGAGGCGTCCCCGGAGGCGGTCGAGCAAGTAAGCTGAACCGACTTCAACAGGCGCGGCAGGACGTCGAGCACGGCAGCGTACCGACACGCCTGATAGTCCCGCTTGGCGTTCGCTGCGGCCATCGACAGTTCCACGACCGGCGGGATCGGGGTCTGTGCTACAGCCGTGCCGTTCAGCAGGTTGTATGACGTAAGCGCGCGAGCCACACCGCCGAGCCGGTCGACCGGACCGGACGCCGGGACCGCGACAGCACCTAGCGCGGCGCCTCCCAATCCCAGCACGCCACGTCGATGCACGTCGCCTTCCATCGTTGGCTCGACAACACCGCCGCTCCCAGTATCCGGCAGACGTGGGCGGGGAAGATCACCACGTGCCGCATCCGGACGCCGCACCTGACCATGCGATGCGAGTCCAAAAGTCAGGTGAGCATCGCTTGAGGCCTCCAGGAAGCGAACACACGCTCAGCTACCTCGATCGCCGCGACTTCCCGCGACCCGGTGGCGACGCCGCCGCACCGGTCGCTATCCCGGGGCCCGGCCGCGGGAGGACCGAGCAGCGCGTCAAGGCTGCAACCCCAGAAGGCTTCTGCCACACGTTGCATCACCGGGCGCGGCTTGTCCACGTTCCCGCTCATCCAGCGCGAAAGCTGGCGGGGCGACAGGCTAGCCTGCTCTCCGAGCTCGCGTGCCTTCCGTTCGAAGGCGTGGCATGTTTCCTCGATCGTCCACCGGTCGGTTCGGACGAGCTCTTCCAGAAGGGTTCGATGGGTAGGGCGGCCACATCCCGACGGTAGGCCAGCCAGCCGGCGGACACGACACGACAACGGCGCATCGCGGCTAACGGCCGACGGATGTCATGGAAACGGCAGTTGCTAGGCCGCCCCGCGTCCAGGCTGACCGACGAACGTTGCCAAGTGAACGGCGGTCCAGACCGGTCTGAGCTGCTCACCATCGACGCGAACGCGGTGGTGCTCCCGCCCTCCGGGCGGCGGCTCAACGGGCCGAGGCGGCGTCCGCGCGGTTTCGTGCAGCCTGCTGGACCGCGCGCCGAGAGATCGCCAACCGCTACCGTCCCGGGTCCGCCCGTACCCGTCTGGTGCGACGTGTCGCGGCATGATCGACGATGTCAGCCGGCGCGGGGATCGGCCGGAAGCTACAGATCACCCACAGATCACCCATCGGTCCACAGTAGACATGAAAAAGGCTCCAATCCGGCATGAAGCACCAGGTCAGAGCCTTGATCATATGTGCGCCGCCAGGGACTCGAACCCCGAACCCGCGGATTAAGAGTCCGCTGCTCTGCCAGTTGAGCTAGCGGCGCTCGCTGACAACGGCAGCAACCTTAACACGGCCCTCGATCGCCCTTCCAACCGGTTCGCCCAGCCACGCCGGACCGGTTGGCGGAAGCGACACACGTTCTTGATCTGGCAGGGTGCTGGACTGGCCACCGGTGGCTGCGCGCGTAGTGCACCATAAGCGCAGGCGCACGCCGGGGTTCACGAGCCACACACACCGAACGGGGTTGACATGAGGGGCACGCGGGGGTTGGTGAAGGCTGCCGTGCTGGCTGTGCTGGCTCCGTTGGCTCTCGCCGCATGTGGCGGGGGCGGCGGCGAGACGCCCCGGTTCGTCGACGGCACCACGGCCGGGCCCTCCGCCAGTGCCGATGCCAGCCCGAGCGCTGGGCCGCAGCCCGCGGCGTTCGCGTTTTCGATCACGCCGGCGGCCAACGCGAAGAACCTGCCGGTGAGTTCCGAGATCGGCGTCAAGCTGGCTGGGGGCGAGGTCACCTCGGTCACGCTGGCCGAGGCGGGTGGCGCCAAGGTGTCCGGCACGATGCGCGACGACGGCTCCGCCTGGGTGCCCAGCAGCCCGCTGAAGTACGGCAAGACCTACACCGCGACGGTGGTCGCCGCAAAGGATGGCGGCACGGCCACCAAGACCACGACGTTCACCACGATGGGGCAGCCGGGCAGCCGGGTGGGCACGGGGCTGTACCTCTTCGACGGCAAGACGTACGGCGTGGCCATGCCCGTGGTCGTGGAGTTCAGTCCGGGCATCGCGAAGAAGGACCGGGCGGCGGTGCAAAAGCGCATGTTCGTGAGCACCGACCCGCCGCAGCCGGGCGCGTGGCACTGGGTGTCCAACGGCACGCAGGCGTACTACCGGGCGCCCGAGTACTGGCAGCCGGGCACGAAGATCACGACGCGGATCGCGCTCGGTGGGCACCCGATGGGCAAGGGGCGATACGGGGACACGGACCGGAAGGCGACCGCGAAGATCGGTGAGCGGTTCGAGATGAAGGTCGAAAACAAGACCAAGAAGATGACGGTCTTGAAGAACGGCAAGGTGATCAAGACCCTGCCGGTGAGCCTGGGCAAGAAGAGCACCCCTTCGGCCAGCGGCACCATGGTGGTGATGGAGAAGAAGGAGCAGACCGTCTTCGATACCACCAACGACCCCAACCCGGCCGATCGCTACCGGGTGGACATCGCGTTCGCGCAGCGGCTGACCTGGAGCGGGCAGTACATCCACGCGGCGCCGTGGTCGGTGCCGCAGCAGGGGCGCACCAACGTATCGCACGGTTGCCTCAACGTCTCCACGGAAAACGCGCGCTGGCTCTTCGGCCAGACCAAGATCGGCGATCCGGTCACCGTGACGGGCACCGAGGAGAAGCTCGGCGCGGGCAACGGGTGGACCGCGTGGAACATGAGCTGGAAAGAGTTCATCAAGGGCAGCGCGCTCCCCGTAACACAGTAAATACGCATAAAACGGGGCAAAATTCAGTGGTCAATGCCACGGCACGAAACCGTGATTTGGCCGAGGACGTCATTAGAGGAGGATTGACCTCTGCGGCTGGGTAATGAGCGCAGGGGCATCGATAACTTGCGAGGAGACCATGGCAGCGACGCGACAGCACCGACGTATGCCGAGCCGACAGGCCGCATGGCGCACGTTGACCGCGACGGCGCTGGCCGCCACCCTCGCCCTCGTCACCGCGTGCAGCGACGACAAGCCCTCCGCCTCCTGGGAGGGCAACGGCGACAGCGGCGGTCAGCAGCAGTCCGAAGACGGTCCCAAGCAGGCTGGCACCATCACCAGCCCGGCCGCTGACGCCAAGGACGTGCCGGCATCCACGGACATCGCGTTCACGCTGGACAACGCGACCAACCCGACCGTCGAGCTCAAGAGCGCGAGCGGCGAGACGGTCAAGGGCGCGATGCAGGCAGACGGCAAGTCGTGGCTGCCCGACGGGGCGCTCGACTACGGCACCAAGTACACGGTGACGGTCAACGCCACCGGTTCGGACGGCAAGCCGGCCGCCACCACCAGCACGTTCACCACCATGGCCAAGCCCAGCAAGGTGGTGCGGGTCTCCAGCTTCCTCGGCGAAGACCAGGTCGTGGGCGTGGGCATGCCGATCATCGTGCGGTTTGGTCGCGAGGTGCCCCAGGACAACCGCGACGATGTGCAGCGGCGCCTCTTCGTCACCTCGACGCCCCAGCAAGAGGGCATCTGGCACTGGACCAGCCCGACCGAGGTGCACTACCGGCCGAAGACGTACTGGCAGGCCGGCACCAAGATCTCGTACAAGATGCAAACCGGCGGGCTGCCGATGGGCGACGGCTACTACGGCCGCGCCGACGTGAGCGTCGACATCAAGATCGGCCCGTCGATCATCATGTCTGTCGACAACAAGACGAAGAAGATGACCGTCACCAAGGACGGCAAGGTCATCAAGACCATCCTGGTGAGCCTGGGCAAGCCGGCCACGCCCTCGGCCAGCGGCACCATGGTGATCATCGAAAAGCAGCGCAAGACCATCTTCGACACGATGGACGACCCCAACCCGGCCAACCGCTACCGCACGCCGATCGACTTCGCGCAGCGCCTCACCTGGAGCGGCCAGTTCATCCACGCCGCCTCTTGGTCCGAGGGCAAGCAGGGCCGGGTCAACGTCTCGCACGGCTGCCTCAACGTCTCCGAGGCGATGGGCGGCTGGCTGTTCGGCCAGACCCGCATCGGCGACGTGGTCACGGTGAAGAACACCGAGGAGAAGCTCCAGAACGGCAACGGCTGGACCGACTGGAACATGAGCTGGGACGAGTACGTCAAGGGCAGCGCGATTCCCTACAACGGCTAAAGGATTTTCTGCCCGCGTCCGCGTCTGGTTGCGGGCCGTATGCTCCCGCGGGCACCGCTCCCGGCCGGCTCCTCGCCTGAGGGCTCGTCGAAACCCCGGCCGTCCGCTGCCGGGTCCGCCGTTGGTCACGGCTCAGTGCGGCGGTCTCGGGCCGGGCGCTTCCGTTGCGGGTCGCGGGGGTGCGGCCACACAACCTCGGGCTGTAGCCCGGACTACAGCCACGTATCAATGATCAGCCCCGACCTCACCTATCGGAAGATCGGTCGCGGAGGATCGACGGGCGAAGGGTGCGTCGGCTGAGCGTCCGTGGCGATTTGTTGCCCCCATAGGGGCGGTTTTCGCCACGGACGCTGCCCCGCAGCCTCCGACCCGAGCTGGGCCTCCGGGACACATCCCAGCAGAAAGCCGCAAGCGGCAAGTCCGAGGCCCACGCCGGAGGCGCTGCACTCGAGCGTGACCAGCAGCGGAACCGGCCGGGAGCGGTGCCCGCCGGAGCATACGGCGCGCTACCAGACACGGACGCGGGCAAATATGCCGGAACAACGGCATCTCAGCGGCGGGACGAAGGGTCGATCAGGCCCCGTCGCGAGACGGGGCCTGATCTGCGAAAACGGAGATCAAACAAGAGGGTGACTGAGGGGATTTGAACCCCCGACACCCGGGACCACAACCCGGTGCTCTGCCAACTGAGCTACAGCCACCACGTCAGCCGCGCCGGACTGGCCGGTGCGGTGCGCCGACCAATGATAGCCATACCCAGGCCACATCCGTCGACAGGGTGCCGGGACGGTTACAGCGTCGCGGCGATCGCCTTGGCCGCCTCCACGTCGGGGCCGGGCAGGGGCACGAAGATCGTGCGGCGGTAGTACTCCAGCTCGCGGACGCTCTCCCGGATGTCCGCCAGCGCGCGGTGGGCCAGGCCTTTCGCGGGCTGCCCGAAGTACACGCGGGGGTACCAGCGGCGACACAGCTCCTTGATGGACGAGACGTCGATCATGCGGTAGTGCAGGTGGGCGTCGAGCCGCGGCATGTCGCGCGCCACGAAGCCGCGGTCGGTGGCGATCGAGTTGCCACACAGGGGGGCGCTGCGGGGGTCGGGCACCCACTGGGTGATGTACTCCATGATCATGTCTTCGGCCTCGGGGACCGTGACCGCCGAGCGGCGGACCTCCTCCGTCAGGCCCGACTTTTCGTGCATTTGGCGGACGACGTCGGGCATGCCGGCCAGCGCCGCGTCATCGGCGTGGATCACCACGTCGACGCCTTCGCCGAGCACGTGCAGGTCAGGGTCGGTGACCAGCGCCGCCACCTCGATCAGCGCGTCCTTGCCGAGGTCGAGCCCGGTCATCTCACAGTCGATCCAGACCAGAAGATCAGCCACGGGCTCAGCCTACGCGCCGACGGCCCTCCGTCACCCTGGCCGAAGCGCCGTTACGCTGCTGAACATGCCGAAAGCCATCCGGATCGCCACCGTCACGGCACTCGCCGCCGCGGTGGCCATCTTCCTGGACTGGTACGGCAACCGTCACGACTTCTTCGACCTGCGCATATACGTCAGCGCGATGCGCTGGTGGGCCGACGGCCACCCGCTCTACGACTACGCCCAACCCGACCGGGTGCAGGGCGAGCTCTACTTCACGTACCCGCCTTTTGCCGCCGCGCTGTTGCGTCCACTCGCCGAAATCCCGATGGGTGCCACGATCGTTATCTTTCTGATCGGCACCGCGGTGGCGATCGGCGTCACCACCTGGTGGCTCGTGCACCCCGTCGCGCTTCGCCACGGGCAGCCACCCTGGTTTGTCGCCGGGCTGGCCATCCCGCTGGTCTTCGCGATCGAGCCGACCCGCGAGACGTTCACGTTCGGCCAGATCAACATGCTGCTCGTGTTGCTGGTCCTCGGCGACCTGCTGCTGCTCGTACCCCGAAACTCGCGCTGGGCCGGCGTGGGCGTGGGGCTGGCGACGGCTCTCAAGCTGTACCCGGGAATCTTCATCCTCTATCTCTTGGCCGCGCGGCGCTGGCGCGCCGCGATCACGGCGAGTGTGGCGGCGGCCGGGGCGACCCTGCTGGCGGCGGCGATGGCGCCGCGAGACTCGTGGCAGTTCTGGACGCACGAGCTGTGGTCGACCGAGCGGGTCGGGCGCACCGACTACACCGGCAACCAGTCGCTGCTCGGCCTCCTCGGCCGCGCCGCGCTGCCCGGCGAGCCGAGCCGGGTGGTGTGGTTCGGGCTTGTCGTGCTCATCGCCGGCTACGGCATCCGCCGCGCCGCCCAGGCCGCCCGGGCTGGTGACGAGGTGGCCGGGCTCGCGCTGGCCGGGCTGGTGGGCGCGCTGGCCAGCCCGATCGCGTGGACCCATCACGTGTACTGGTTCGTGCCCGCTTTCGTCGTGCTAGTGGACGCCGGCCTGCGCGAACGCGACCTGAGACCGCGGCTGGCGCTGCTGGGGCTGGCGGCGGCGGGGTTCCTGATCCTGCTGCGCGGCGTGGTCTCGTTTGACGACTGGGGCGCGACCCCGCTGCCGACCGACACGGTGGGCGAGTTTCTCCGCCGCAACGCGTATGTGCTGCTCGCGCTCGTGTTGATCGCCGTGCTGCCGGTGCGTAGCGGGGTGCTCGATTATCGCAGGCGTGGGGCGAAATGGACAGATCTACCTAGCCACGCCCGAGTGGGCTAATCTGTCCTTAACAGACAAGCTCCCCCGTGTTACACCGTTTCCCCCGGTGAGACCAGCCCTCCGCAAACGGCATGCGGAGGGCTGGTCGCCGTTGTTTGGGCTACCGCGACGCCCGTCGTGGTCCGGACGGTGCTCCCGCGGCCTCACCCGTCCGCCGTTGGTCGCGGTCACCTATCGCCTCCGGCCGGGCGGTCAATCGCGAGTCCGGCGGGCAACGGGTGGGGCGACCGGTGGCGATGCCACGACATCGGTGGGTAGGCCGGCCGCCGTCTTACGCCGGCGGGTGGAGCGGGATGCCGACCCCAGCGTGCCCAGGGCCGTGGCCAGGTCGGCGGAGCCGGGGAGATCCGCGCCGACCGGCTCCGGCTCGGCCGGCTCGACCGCGAGGCCAGCGTCGGCCGGATCGAGCGCCGGCCGCCGATCGAGTGGCACGTCTTGGCTAGTCGCCTGGACAGCCGGGGAAGTGGGAGCGGGTAGCGGGGCGGGGGTGACCGCGACGCTCGGGTGGGGTGGCCAGGCCAGGATGGGCTGTACGGGCATCGGTGTGGGCGCGGCCCAGGCGGGCCGCGGGCGCTCCAGGACGGCCGTGGGAGGTGTGGCGGGCGCGGGGGCGACGTCGGCGAGGGTAGACGGGCGGGCGAGCGCCGGGCGGCGGGTCGGCCAGGCGAGCGTCGCCATGCCGAGCAGGATCAGCACCGCGCCGGCCACCAGCAGGCCCCACGTCGCCGGGGCGAGCCAGCCGGGGCGCACCTCGACGCGGAAGTCGACCGTCATCCCGGCGCTCGCGTCCGGGTGCATGACGACCAGGGCGAGGCGCTGGCCGCGTACCTCCGCGGAGTCCCACGCCACCGCGCCGGCCCCGGCCAGCCGCCATGCGGGCTGCGCGGCGGGCACGGCCGTGCCCTCGACCGGCGTGACGCCCACCGGCAGCGGGCCACTGGTCAGGCTGACCCGGTCGACCTGGGCGTACGCGGCGCCGGCCAGGTAGCGGGCCACCTCCTCGGCCGGCGCGATGCCGACCAGCGCGGGGCCGGCCTCGGTGCGGGCGGTCACGCGGAGGCGGGTGTCACGCGCGCGGGTGAACGGTGCGTCGCGGCGCAGGAGGGCGTCGAGATCCGGTACGACGACGGCGTGGCCGGGCGTGGTGATCCGCTCGACGCGGCCGCTGAACGCCCCGCCCCCGTCGCGGTGCTGCATGGCTGTCCACAGTGCACCGCCGACCAGCAGCACCGGCAGCCCGATGGTGAGCAGCAGCATGCCAGCCGCCGTACGCACGATCCGCATTCCCGTTCCCCTCGAAGACGCCCCTTATGAGGGAGAACGAGCATGCCGGCGTCACGACGCCCGGCGGCCCCGGACAATCGCGAGGCCGCCGAGGACAAGCCCGGCCAGGGACGCCACCAGCGCGATCACGGCCAGGATCAGGGCGGGTCCGTCGCCGTCGTCATCGTCAGCCGGCGCGGCGGCCGCGTCGGGGCTGGCGGACGGCGCCGCGGCATCAGCGGCCACGAGGGTCAGCACCGGCGCGACGTTTTCCGGCTCCTCGGCGCCCGGCTGCGGCTCCTCGATCCAGCGGGAGACCTCGTTGTCGGAGTAGGTTTGCAGCGCCTTGAACACCATCTTGTCGGTGTCCGGCAGCGGCCCCATCGACACCGGAAACTCCGCGAACTCGCCCGGCTTGACCCCGCCACCCGCCGCGGCGGTCCACGTGATCTTCGAGACCACCTCGCTGACCTGGGTGCCGTGCACGTCGAGCGGCGGGTCCACCTTGCGCCGCTCCACCGCCACGGTCCACCCGGCCACCGGCATCGTCGAGACCGAGCCGACCGGCGCGTTTTCCGGCAGCACCACCTCGAGCTTGACGGTGGAGGCGGTGTCGCTCTCGTTGGGCACCCGGAACGCCAGCCGCGCGAAGCCGCCCTTCTCCGCCTCCTGCGGGTTGACGGTGACGTGGGCCGACGCCGGCGCTCCCGCCGCCAGCACGAACGCGGCGACAGCGCCAAGGACGAGAGCAACGCGTTTCATCGGGAACCCTTCTAGCTCACGGGCACGGTGGCGGTCACCGTGGCCTGGTCGATCTCGGAGATGCGGACCGTGAATTTGAGCTGCCAGTCGCCCTCCAGCGGGAGGGTGATCTCGCCGGTGGCGTGGTTGTCGGTCAGCGGCAGCAGCGGGATGTCGACCGGCGCGACGTCGTTGGCGGGCAGCGCGGCCGTGCCCTTCCACTCCACCACCGGCAGCGGCTTGTTGCTCTTGTCGTACGCGTACAGGTGGATGGAGTTGTTGCCCTTCTTCGCCGGGTCGACGTCGACCTGGAGCTTGAAGAGGTTGCTGTCGAGCATGGCGCTGTAGAAGCCAGACCCGCCGACCTCCTCGTTCGCGGAGGCGGTGCGCGCGGGTGTCGTCTGCACCAGCACCGCGGAAAGCCCCAGCACCACGGCGGTGATGCCCAACTCGACACCCACCGATCGGCGCAGCCGCCGCGGCTCACCGGGGGCCATCCGGCGCAGGACCAGCTTCCGCGAGTACGCCGCGACGCCGATCACGGCGCCGAAGAGCGCCACCTTCGCGATGATCAGTCGGCCGTACGTGGTCGACACGAGCGCGTCCGGCGTGCCCACCTCGATCAGCGCCTGCACCGTGCCGGCCAGCACCAGCGCGCCCACCGCCAGGGCCGCCCACCGCGACCAGATAGGCAGGATGGCGCCGAGCTCACGCTCGTTGGCCTGCCGCAGCAGGAACGCGAGGAGCATGGTCAGCCCGCCCAGCCACACCGCCATGCTGGTCAGGTGTACCGCGTCGACCACCACCGAGACGGCGGCGACCGGTGAGGCGGCCGGGTGGCCGGCGATCGGCCAGGTGAGGATCGCCGCGCCGCCCAGCACCGCCAGCAGGATCTGGTCGACCCGCCCGGTCTCGCCGCGCAGCAGCGGTCGCAAGAGCAGGCCGATCGCCACGAGCAGGCCAAGCCTGATCAGATGAGCGGTGCCGAATGTGCTGGACAACACATTTCGCAGCCCGCTCCCATCGACGTCGAGGAGGCCGCCGCCGGCGGTGTACGGCACCTGGAGCCAGATCGCGGCCACCGTGGCGAGCGTCACCAACCCCATGCCGGTCCAGATGACCTTCGACGGGCCGCTCCGCGCGAGCCGGGCCGGCCACAGCAGGCTGATCACCAGCACCGGGCCGACCAGCAGCACCAGGCCGGCGTACCCGAGGTAGCGCACCACCTTCACGCCGGTCGCCACGACCTGGTTTTCGCCCTCCTGCTCGCCCGTGTCGCTCGGCGGCGTGGTGGAGGGGGCGCCCACCGAGTACGTGAACCCGCCGGACACCGGGTGGCTGTCAGCCGAGATCACCCGGTAGCTGACCAGGTAGGTGCCCTGCGCGCCGGTCTGCTGCACAGGGATCGTCACGACCGCGCCGTCGAAGCTGGCGTCGCCCCGGTCCACCCGCTTGCCATCGGGTCCGATGACGCGTACCCGGTCGGGCACCTTGCGCACCGACTCGGTGAAGGTCAGCACGACCTCGGCAGGCGCGGCCTGGAGCACGGAGTTGCCGATCGGGTTGCTGCTGGCGAGCACGGCGTGGGCGCTGGCGGGGGAGGCCGGGAGCGCGAGCGTGGCGAGACCGCCGGCGATCACGGCCAGCAGCATCAGGGGGAGGCGGCGGGTCATGACGGCCATGATTTCGGAGCCGGGCGCGCGAAAGCGAGCCGGGTCGCATAGCCGGTCATGGGTATGTAGTCGGTCGGGGCGCGGAAAAAGTTCCCGGTGGGGCACACATCTTTTGTCCAGCAACTCCGCGTACCCTGAGGTGCCGTGATTCCCGCCCAGCGTGATGGCCACGCCGCCGACGAGTGGGTCGATGCTGCCCGCGACGGCGACCAGACCGCGCAGGCGGAGTTCGTGCGGGTCACCCAGGTCGAGGTGTGGCGGTTCGTCGCCGCGCTCGTCGATCCGGCCAGCGCGGACGATCTGACGCAGGAGACCTACCTGCGGGCGTTTCGGGCACTCCCCTCCTTCGAGGGGCGCTCCAGCGCCCGCACGTGGCTGCTCGGCATCGCTCGCCGGGCCTGCGCCGACCACGTGCGCACGATGGTCCGCCGCCGCCGGCTCGACGAGCGGCTGGCCGCGCAGGCGCACACCGACGGCCCCTACCCTGACCCCGCCGCCCAGCTCGGCGCCGCCGACCTGCTGCGGCGGCTGCCCGACGAGCGGCGTGGCGCTTTTGTGCTGACCCAGGTGCTCGGCTTGTCGTACGTGGAGGCGGCGGACGTGGAGGGCGTGCCGGTGGGCACGATCCGCTCCCGGGTGGCCCGCGCCCGCGCCGATCTTGTCGACGCGCTCGGCGACGCACTCGCCAGCTGAAGGAACCTCCCCAGACCGTAGGACGACTAATGAATGTGACCGTCGCGAGTCCGCCCGTTTCGCCCACATCTGTTAGCAGATGGCATACCGCGCGACCGTGGCTCGGCACGCTGGTGCGGCTCGGCCTCGCCGCCGTCTGGCTCGTCGCCGGCGGCGCCAAGGTCGGTGACCTTGCCGGGTCGGGCCGGGCTGTGAACGCGTACGACGTGATGCCGTACGAGTTGGCCAAGGTGATCGGGGC